>JAUWQO010000130.1 GCA_030610995.1 Desulfobacterales bacterium | reverse complement strand
TCTTCAGGAGGCGGGTAAGTAGCATATATGAGAAGTACAATGATGAGATATATGAAATTAGAAAACATAGTAGCGCTTAGGTTCAGGGTCCAGGGTTCAAGGTTGTTTTGAAAGATGAACGTCGAACATCGAACATCGAACGTCCAACATCGAATTTTGAATGAAAAGCCAGAAGATATAACCAACAACCCTTGAACCTTTGAACTGTGGTCATTGAACCGCAGAATAATGAACCGCAGAATGTCGAAGGAAAAAACTTCATAATTCGACATTCCTTGTTCGATATTCGATATTCGCATTTTACTAAGAACCCTTGAACCCTGAACCTTGAACCTTGAACCTTGAACCTTGAACCCTGAATCACTATGTTCTCTAATTTCATATATCTCATCATTGTACTTCTCATATATACCACTTACCCGCCTCCTGAAGAACCGAATTTTACGCTGCTCGAAACTTCTGCTCTGTTCTTCGGCCTGATTATTGCTTTTATATTTTTTACCCGGCTACAATTCCGCGCACTTGAAAAGCAGATTTCAGAACAAAGCCCTTATCGTCTTGATCATAAATTCAATTCAACCCTAAGCAGGCTGTCTGTAGCGGCAATCGTGCTTTTCACCATAGATATTTACGGGCTTAGTCTCCCCTCATTTTTAATAAACATATCTGTTTTTACAATTAGCCCTACTTTACAGGCGCTGCTTTTTATCGGCCTTTTTGTATTCTATATTGCAATTGTATGGGGCTTTGCTTACAGGGCTTATCAAAAGCTCAACATGGACGGCATGTCCAGACGGGCATACATTTTTTCCAACATTTCGTTCTCAATACCGGTGCTTATCCCCTGGCTTCTGTTATCCGGGATCGCCGATATTATTAATGCGCTTCCATTTGAATTGCCAAAGTATCTTCTTTCCACAACTGAAGGAGAAATAATATATTTTATAATCTTTCTTCTCGGCGTTTCGATTATCGGACCGGCAATGATCCAGAAATTCTGGAGATGTAAACCGCTTGAACCAGGATTTCATAGAAGTCGCATCGAAAACCTGTGCAAAAAAGCAGGGGTTGAATATGCCGAAATTCTATCCTGGCCTATACTGGGTGGTAGAATGATCACCGCTGGGGTTATGGGGCTGGTTAAGAAATTCCGATACATTCTTGTTACAAACGCCCTTCTCCGGTTTCTTGAGCCCGAAGAAATTGATGCTGTAATTACCCACGAAATCGGACATATAAAGAAAAAACACCTTTGGTTTTATCTGCTTTTTTTTGTCGGTTATCTTGTGCTTTCGTATGTTAGCTTTGACCTGATCATCTACTCGATTATTTATGCTGATCTATTATTTAGCATTATAAACATAACCGGTTTCGACCAGACTGTCGTATATTCAACAGTATTGAGCCTTGTCACAATAATACTTTTCCTTGTCTATTTCCGCTTTATTTTTGGATTCTTTATGCGCAACTTCGAGCGTCAGGCAGATATCCACATTTATACTCTCTGCAAGAGTTCAAAACCGCTTATCTCCACCCTTGAAAAGATAGCCCTTACAAGCGGGCAACCACCCGACAAGCCAAACTGGCACCATTTCAGCATTAAAGAACGGATAGAATATCTAAAAAAGTGTGAAACAGACAAAAGATGGATAATCTTTCATAATCAAAAGATAAGGAAAAGCATAGCTGTCTATCTGGCGGGAATGATTTTAATAGGAGGAATTGGATATAAGCTGAGTTTTGGCGAAACCAAAGATAGATTAAATAAGTATTTTTTTGAAAAAACAATTCTAAGAGAGCTTGAAAAAACGCCTAACAACCCCGGACTGTATAGCGCTTTGGGCGATCTGTTTTACAGCGGAAAAAATTATGCAAAGGCTATTGAAGCTTATGAACGCTCATTAATCTATTTGCCTGATAATCCGCAGGCGCTAAATAATCTTGCATGGCTTTTTGCCACATGTGATGATGAAAAATTCCGCAACCCGAAACGGGCCGTCATGTTGGCAAAAAAAGCGGTCCGGCTAAAAGAGGCCCCGCACATACTGGACACCCTTGCTGAGAGCTTCTATGTTAACAACGAGATACAAGATGCAATCGCCACGGGAAGAAGAGCCCTTGACCTGGCAAAAAAGAATCGCTCCTATTATGAAAAACAGCTAAACAAATTTATAAAAGCAGCAGAAAAAGAAATTGTAACCATTCACGATGGTTAGGATTAAGGATTAATGCTGTTGACTTAAGGAAAAATTTAATGGTTTTTGAATATCGAATATCGAACAAGGAACCGCAGAATTACGAAGGGGTTACTTCGACATTCGATATTCCTTGTTCGACATTCTGCGGTTCAAGAAAATTTGCTTAAGTCAACAGTATTGGGATTAAGGATTAAGGGGTAAGGATTAGTGTATTGGAAGGATTTGAAGCTTTGGCGAAAAGCCCATAAATTGGTTGTCAGGGTTTATCTGGTATCAGCAAGGTTTCCAAAGGCATAATCGTGCGGAACAACTAATTCTCTAATCCCCGATCCCTGTTATTTTATCCTATAAAGGGCCTTCTGACAATAGTATCCTTTTTCCAACGATTATCATCCCGATAAGGATATTCGATGTTAAAATGAAGCCCTCGACTTTCCTTCCTGTGCCTGGCGCATCTGATAATCAGTTCAGCTACTGTAGCAATATTTCGCAGTTCAATAAGATCTGAAGAAATCTTAAAACCTTGGTAATACTCCTGTATCTCTTTTTGTATATTTTCAATGCGTCGCTTTGCTCTATCCAGCCGTTTGTTTGATCTGACTATTCCAACATAGTTCCACATAAATCTGCGTATTTCGTCCCAGTTATGTGAAACCATAATAGCCTCATCGCTGTCGGTTGTGCCGACCTCATCCCACAGAGGAGGAAGGGGCATCGATTCGAGATTCAGAGGAGCTTTAATATCCTCTGCAGCCTGCTTTGAAGCTGTATGGGCGTATACAAGGGCCTCAATTAAAGAATTGCTTGCAAGCCTGTTGGCTCCGTGCAGCCCTGTGCATGCGGTCTCCCCTATAACATATAAACCGCGTATATCGGTTCTGCCGAACATATCCGTCACAACTCCGCCGCACATATAATGGGCGGCAGGAACCACAGGAATAGGCTCCTTTGTCATATCTATGCCGAAAGTAAGACATTTTTTATATAAATTAGGAAACCGATCCTTCACGAACTCAGAGTTCTTATGGGATATGTCTAAAAAAACAAAATCATCCCCGCTCTTTTTCAACTCCGAGTCAATGGCACGGGCAACCACATCCCGGCAAGCCAGATCTTTTTGCGAATCATATCGTCCCATAAATCGGTTTCCGGCAGAGTCAATCAGAATTCCTCCTTCACCCCTTACGGCCTCCGATATCAGGAAATTCTTAGCTTCAGGATGATACAGGCAGGTTGGATGAAACTGAACAAACTCTAAGTTAGCCACAGTAGCACCCGCCCTGTAGCCCATTGCTATTCCATCACCCGTGGCAACATCAGGATTGCTTGTGTAAAGATATACCTTGCCTGCGCCTCCGGTGGCAAGAAGTGTGATAGGGGCGCAGAAGGTTTTTACAGTGTTGGTTTGCATGTCAAGGATATATGCGCCCAGGCAGTAGTCTTCATGGGTCGTAGTGATAAGTCCCCTTTTCATGCGGGTTGAACAGGTTATAAGATCGACGGCAATATGATTCTCATATAAAGTAATATGCTCATGGTTCTTAACATGTTTAACAAGAACGGTCGCAATTTCCCGGCCTGTCATGTCCTGGGCATGAACAATGCGTTTTTGCGAGTGCCCGCCTTCCTGCCCTAAATCAAGCTCAGGATCTTTGTTTTGTGATTTATCTTTTAAACGCTCTTTTTCCCGGAGATTGAAATGCACGCCGAAATCAATCAACTCACGAATTCTGTCCGGCCCGTTTTTTACAACCATCTCTACAACCTCTCTGTTGCAGAGGCCGTCACCGGAAGCGAGAGTATCCTGGATATGTAAATCAAACGAGTCTAACTTGCCAAAAACAGAGGCAATACCTCCCTGCGCAAGGGAGGTATTGCTGTCCATGACCCCCCTTTTTGTGACTATAGCGACTCTGCCGAATTCCGCCATTTTAATAGCAAAGGTCAGGCCTGCCACGCCACTGCCGATTATCAAAAAGTCTGTTTTAATTTCCATTACAATAAAGATGATTTCCGGCGCTGACGTCTGGCGCTAAAACCAATTAACATACCAAAAATCAGCACACCTGCGCCGCTTAAAAACCATATAATGTTTCGATGCGACAACAGCTTTGACAGTTCCTCTTCCAGCTTCTTTGCTTTTTTTGTCTGGTCGGCAAGCTGTGAAGATGTAGCTTCATATTTTGATTTAAGCTCTAAAAAGTCGGCAGACTCCTTCTTTAAAGTGTCATATGATTTACTAGTTGCTGCAAACATCTTTTTGCTTCCTGAAAGCTCTGTGTGAAGTCTTTTGCTTTCCTCTTTATAGACTCTATTTTCTTTAATCAGGAAGGCTGACTGAGTCGAGAGGGTTTCATATTTCTTTTTCAATATTTCAAGTTCAAGACGACAGGGTTTATCATATGTCAGAAAACGGGTTAGAACCCATCCTTCCATTCCATTGGGAAGCTGGACCTGGGTCCACTTATCATCCGGTTGAAGCACTTCAACATCCTGACCGGGCTTAATCATGGCCAATATTTTGTGATCAATCCCCTGCCCTGTTCTCAATGTTATCCTAATATCATCGCTGACATACATTGTTTCAGCCTGAACCGTTGAACAAAATAAAATCATCCAAACCCCAATAAAAATAATATATCTCATGCGGCTTCCTCCATTAAGATTGCGCCCTAAAATCTGCCATAAAAACTGTATTAATGTCTTCTATCTCCAGCATGTTCGACAAGAGACCTTTGCAAAACGCCTCCTTTTGGTCAATTTTGGTGTTACGCAAAGCTCTCGACAATTGCAAAGTTCAGACACAATTTGTTAATTTTTTATACATACCAGATTCATACAAAATTTTCAATTGTACTTAAATGTTAAAGTCTACCCAATAACTATTTTCCGTTTAAAAAACAGAATCTGTCAAGAATTACTTTTAAAATATTAATATATTTGTTATATTAGTTTAAGGATTAGGAATTATAGGATTAATCTTAACACTTAACATCTAAACACTATGATAGTATTTGATTTAAAATGTTCCAACGACCACACCTTTGAAGGCTGGTTTGATGATAGCCGGGCCTTTAATGAGCAGAAAGCAAAAGGCATGATTACATGCCCGGTATGCGAAGATACTGGTATTTCAAAGGTTCCTTCCACCTTTGCGATAAAAGCCTCTCAGATAGCAGCAGATTCTTCTTGCGTGCAGAAAGATCTGGAAAATATAGGGGAAAAAATAGCCGATTTTGTGAAAAATAACTTTGAAGATGTGGGTTGTAAATTTACCACAGAAGCCCTGAAAATGCATTATGGGGTTTCTGAGCTAAAAAATATAAGGGGTACCAGCACCGAAAAGGAGGAAAAGATCTTAAAGGATGAGGGTATAAACTTCTTTAAGATTCCCGTGCCAACCGATCCTAACACTGACTCATAAATTGAAATGGTAAAAAATATGGAAACATATCTCGACAAACTACCTTCCTTTGTCGATGCAATAAAATCGATTAAGGAAACAATTATTGCCAATATTGTATTTATCGGCCAGGTGCCATCTCCTACTTTCAAGGAAAAAAGACGCACCAGTGTTTTTATGGATAGACTGGCGGAATCCGGGGTTGATGAATGCTCTACCGATGGTTATCGGAATCCCATAGGAATCATCAGGGGAACCTCTGAAACAAAACCGCCTATTTTTGTGGTTGCTCACCTTGACACACCTTTTGATGCAGATATCGATCATAATTTCACTATCAAAGAAGATTCAATTAAAGGTGCCGGTATTTTAGATAATTCAGTTGGTGTTGGTGTGCTGGCATCATTGCCTGAAATTTTCCGCAAGTTAAATCTTCGCTTTGAATCTGATATCGTTCTCGCGGGCGTCATACAATCAATGGGAAATGGCAACCTTCGGGGCATCAGACATCTGGTAAAGACATGGGACACTCCAATAAGAGGGGCTGTTTGCGTGGAAGGGATCGACCTCGGCAGGATAAACTATTACTCTTATGGAATGATCAGGAGTGAAATTAATTGCAATATACCCTCTGCAAAGGAATGGGAACATCAATTTAAGCAAAATGCTATCCTGATATTAAATGAAGTAATTAACCAGATCCTGCAACTTCGGCTGCCCCAAAGACCAAGATCCAGAGTTATTATTGGAAAAATTTCAGGCGGTTTTAAGCATGGAATAATCGCCTATGATGCAAAACTCGGTTTTGAGATACAAAGCAACTCCGACAAAATGGTAAAAGCAATTCATAATGATATTAAAGACATTGTTTACGGCATAGGCCACGAAAGCGGAGTTGTTTTAAAAATGAGAACTATAAGCAATCTCAGGGCATCTAAATTAGAATATAATCATCCTTTGGTAAAAAGCGCTATGACAATAATGGAAAAGCTTGGCATACAACCGGTAAACGACCCGAGTGAATCGGAACTTTCCATTTTTCTTTCAAAGAACATACCTGCGCTAACATTAGGCATAACAAATGGAGAAAATTATCCCCTGGAAAATGCCAGTATGGAAATTGAAGCGATGTTTAAAGGTATTGCTCAGATTATAGGAGTTATTATGGCAATAGACAGCGGGGTTTGCGATGAATAACAACTGGCTTAAAAAGAATACGTTTCACCATTCCGAGTTTAAAGACATCAATCATCTCGTTGAAGAAAAAACAAGAAGAAATCTTACCATAGCTTTGTGCCTGCCTACTCTGAATGAGGAAAAGACAATTGCAAAAGAGATTATTATTATTAAATCCGAACTAATGACACGCTATCCGCTTATTGATGAAATAGTTGTTATCGACTCAGGCTCGACAGACAATACAAGAAAAATTGCAATGGATTACGGCGCCGATGTTTATAAGGCAACCGATATTCTGCCCGATCTTGAAGCGTTCAAAGGGAAAGGTGAAAATCTGTGGAAAGCTCTTTATATTACAAACAGTGATATAATCGTATATCTTGATGCTGACATAAAAAATATTCACCACAGATTCGTTTACGCCCTTGTCGGCCCCCTGATTCTTTTCGATAATATTAAATTTTCCAAGGCCTTTTACGACAGGCCGATCGCTATAGGTAAAAGCAAAATCAGGCCAACCGGCGGCGGCAGAGTTACAGAGCTTGTTATAAGGCCATTGCTGTCACTGTTTTTCCCAGAACTTACACAAATCATGCAGCCACTTTCTGGAGAATATGCGGGCTATCGGGAAGTTTTTGAAAAAATACCTTTCCCGATCGGATACGGTGTTGAAACGAGCATGATTCTCGATATTTATGAGAAATGGGGACTGGATGTAATCGCTCAGGTCGATCTTGACAGGCGTGTCCATAGAAATCAGGATACAAAAGCTTTGGGAAGAATGGCATTTGTTATCCTTAAAACCTTTTGCAACCGCATTGAAAAGCTTGGAATAGTAAATTTAAATAAAGAAATTTTCGATGAAATGATTCAATATAATCTTGTTCGAAACGAATATAAGCCAGCTATTTTTAAAATTAAAGGGGTTGAGAGACCACCGATTATTGAAATCCCTGAATATCGAAAAAAATTCAACATAATGTGAGACCGTTGAATTGGGTGCAATACAAAAAAGTGATAAGATATAAGACATTAAATGGGTAGCTTTTTTGAATACCCGCCTGCCATCGCCTTTTATATATAATGTTATTTGTTTGCTCTAATATCACAGCTTGGGGTGGTCAAAGGAATTCGCACAAAATTGCACTGGCGGGCAGGTCGAATGTCGAACAGGGAATAATGAATGTCGAAGGAAGGAATTCTGCCATTTGATATAGGTTTCTTAAGTCATTAATACACAATTGATCTCGATTTTTGTAACAAGCATAGGTACTGCCAAACAAAACAAGAACAAGACTT
>JAUWQO010000117.1 GCA_030610995.1 Desulfobacterales bacterium | reverse complement strand
TTACGTGTTCAATCAAATAATGGCGGTCAAAAATAACAATCCCAGGCATGTGATCATCAGGCCGGCGATTGTTTCAATCAAATACTCAAGTGTAATCACCAGGCCGCCATTTCCGGCAACCATTCCAAGCAAGGCGGTTTTGCCTAATATGCCCATTACCACTACGCATGTGATGGTAAAGGCCATGCCGAGGGAAAGGGTAACCCCAAGCATGATGCCCAATCCGACCAGATTCATAGATAGAGCAAACAGCATAACCATTACTACCCCAGGGCATGGGATCATACCGACCACCAATGCCGATAACAAAGGACTATTGAGATACCCTTTATTGCTCTTATCGAAAGATGAGCGGCTGTTTTTTGCACTTTTTATCCATTTGTAAATGCTTTTGATCAGAATACCCAAACCCAGGCAGGCAATCAGGCTGAAGCTGATGATTTGGGTGATGCGGGTCACATCTTCCAATGTTCCTGTGATACTCTTCTCCAAAATAATGCGGATAATAAGCACAAACAGGATTCCCGATAAGCCATGAAACAAGGCAATAAAATTGCCAAAAAGTATCCCCCGCAACAATCCTGGACGTTGAGCTAAAATGTACGATATGGCAAATAATTTGCCATGCCCTGGACCGGCTGCATGGATCGCCCCATAGGCAAAGGCAATTACCAATAGAAAGGCTAAAGGTTTCAGGCTGTTGGTCGCTTTGGCCTCACGCATCAGATCCGCCATTTTCTGGTTGAGCCGGTGCTGCCACAAAGCGATCGTTGACAGAAACGGATTCTTGGCAGCAGGATGTGTCGTTATATGATGGGCTTTTGATTTAGGCTTGGCGGTAAACGGGTTCTGCGCAAAAACCGGCTGCAGCATAACTGCTATGTAAACAGTCAAAAGGCAAAGTAATAAAAATGTGGTTCTCATGACTTTAACCTGAATTTCAGAAATAGCGCCCAGGGATTGAGCATACCAAAATAAATCGAGGTGGATTTGTCTTCTTTGATGGAGCTTTCAATCACAAATCGATCTCCATTCTTAACAAGTGCGGGCCGGTTTTGGGCAAAGAAAATGGCGGTATAATAGGAGGGATCATATGCGGCGATGATGATTTGTTTAAACAATTCGTTGGCTTTCACATGGCAAGGCACAAAAAAGTGATAGGAAAGCCTTCCGTTTTTTAAAACTGCATTAAAATCCTTGATCCACTTAACTTTGAATGGCTGACCATCGATTTTAACGAAGATAAAATAATCGTATTCAGCGATATGTGAGAATGCTTTTTCTTTCACCACGGCAACTTCGGCAGGTTCCAGTGTGCTGTTTTGGTTTTGATCGTAATCCATAGCGATCATGCTACTGAACATCTCATCGAAATTCCACTCGACCCAAAATCCTGCCAGACCTTTATTCTCAAACACGATGTTCAATCGCTGGACAATGAATATATGCGGATGGGCGATTACATTAGAGCCCATACACAAGACATTTAAAAAAAGAATCAGATATAATACCTGCTTCCCAAGCCGAATCATGAGTATCTCACCATCAGCGCCTGCTGCCAGGGCAGCCAGAAAGGAGGCTTTGGTTTGTTTTTTCATTTTCACTACGTGTCAGGCTCTGGAATATGTTGCACTATCCTGGAGGAACTCCTCGATGATCTCGTTGGTCAGGGACGGAGTAATTTGTGCAACAACTTCAACAAATGTCCCTGTGGCGACCTTATACTCTTGCTTGCTTGTATACTCAAGCTCAAAAGCCAACTGTGCAACCTTCTGGAACATATACTCGATATCGGCCGGTGTAAATCGATCGGTAAGCGCGGTGATTTGATCGAGGTCAATATCTCCTGTGTTGAGTCTGGACAGATAGTATCTCAATATCGTTTTCCGGCCCTCATCATCCAATCCTCCAACCGGGATAATACAGTCAAAGCGTCCTGGGCGGAGCAGCGCTGCATCTAATTGTCGGATATAGTTGGTGGCACACACCAGCAGAATCTTGTTCCCCTGGCTTTTTAGCAGGGGCACCTGTTTCAAGAACTCATTTGTGATCGATTTGTCAATGCGGGTAGCCATATCCCGACTGGCTGCTATTTCTTCAAACTCGTCAATAAAAATGACTGTCTCTTCCAGTTGGCGGGCTTTTTCCATGACATTGCGCAGATTGGCGCCAAGTTTGTCTGTTCCATCAGCCATGAGCATACTGGGCGCAATTTCAATATACCACCATGACAGGATACCTGCTATTGCCTTCACAAAATGGGTCTTTCCGGTTCCGGGCGGGCCAAAAAAGATAATTGTCTTTGGAGGAACAACACCGTGTTTTCTGGCGAGCTTTTCCTCGGTCAGAGGAAGGATGATTCTGCGCTCAACCAACTGCTTGGGCGGCTGGGAATCGGAAATGGTGTCCCATATTTCCCTGCTGACTGTCTGTGCTCCCATCTCGGCAAGGAGGTCAGGCTGCCTATAAGCCATGAATTCTTTGTGAGCCTGGTCTATGTTTTCAAGAAAATCTATGCATGCGGTTCGCAGCCCTATGTCGCGGCCAAGTTTTTCAGACATGAGCCACTTGTGTCGCAAAATTTTCGGCCAAAGCTCAGCAGCGACATCCGGAGCAAACTTCGAGTCGCTGAACTCGAATATCTTGCTTGCGCAGGCTTCTGGTAATAACGTAGCTGTATTATTTTCGTTCACGATTTACCTGTTTTCCACTCCCCATTTAAATGCATTGTTTTTAGCAAAATTATGATATAAAAAATTTATAAGTTCAGCAAGTATAATTATAATGTCAAGAAGCTTGTTTTGTTCAATGGCGGATAAGTTTGATAACAGGAGGTAAAAAATGAGCTTTTCTCATCTTTTTTCATTAGCCAAAATCGGCGAATGCTCTCTCAAAAACAGAATCATCATGGCTCTTTTCCCCACAAAATACGCTACAGAAAGCAAGGTCAATCCAAAAATAACGGAGTTTTACAGGGCAAGGGCAAAAGGCGGCGTTGCCCTGATTGTGCTGGACTGCCCCTGCCTCGATTACCCAAAAGCATATAAAGGCTCCCATGAACTCCGCTTTGATCTGGAAGAATATGCGACAGGCATAAAGGAACTCCTCAAAGTCATTCACAAAGAAGGCTCCAAGGCCTTTATGCAGCTCAATTATCCAAAAGAGAGAGTTGTCGGACAAGAGATTCCCGGCGCTAAGAAAAAAGGAGATGGCTGGGTTGTTTCTCTGGCTAATGCCATGTCTCTTGATGAGGCGGATGAGATACTTGAGATCATGGCCAACGGCGCCAAAAGGGCGAGAGAGACAGGTTACGACGGGGTGGAAATCCAGGCAAGCTATGGCGATCTTATTGCCCAGCTTCTTTCCCCGCTTCTTAACAAACGAAGCGATGAGTTGGGCGGGACCGTAGAAAATCGGGCTCGCTTCCTGACCAGGTTGATTAAAAAAGTCAAAGCAGCGGCAAGCAAGGACTTTCCGGTAATGATAAAACTTGTCTGTGATGAATTTGTTCCCGGTGGATTGAGCATAAATGACAGCAGGAAGATAGCCGGACTCACGGAAGATGCGGGAGCTGACGCAATTGTGGCAAATGCAGGCAACAAATCCACGAAATTTATTACCATTCCTACCCAGGAGTCTCCTCCAGGACCGTTGATCGATCTGGCCGCCCAAATAAAGGAGTCAATCAGTATACCGGTTGTCGCCATAGGGAAAATAAACAGTCCTGATATGGCTGATAAGATTATTGGCCGTGGAAAGGCCGATTTTGTTGCTATGGCCAGGGAGCTGGTCGCTGATCCTGATCTTCCACAAAAAGCTGCATCCAATATGGTGGATGATATCAACAGGTGCGTATTTTGTCTGGAAGACTGCGCTGAAAAAGGTGTCCCCGGAATAGGAAGATGCTGCACGGTTAATCCATTTGCAGGTCTTGAATATTGCTGGAAGGTTTCGCCGGCTTTAAAGAAAAAAAGTGTGCTTGTGATAGGCGGCGGGCCAAGTGGCATGCAGGCAGCCATAATAGCAGACAAAAGAGGACATGATGTAGAATTGTGGGAGCAGTCGGATGAACTCGGCGGGCAGGCCAGGCTGGCAAACATAGCCCCGTTTAAAGAAGAAATGTCAGAAGTGGTTCGCTACCTGAAACGATCTCTCGACAAGAGTGAAGTAAGAGTTCGCGTCGGACATCAGGCCGACCTTGCTGAAATTATTGCTCTTGCTCCGGACGTGGTTATTGTGGCTACCGGTTCCCGATCGAGGCGCCCTCCTGTTCCCGGCATTAGCTCTGATCTGGTAACAGATGCAAGGCAGGTCTATGAGAGCCGGTCTGTTGCCGGCCAAAAAATAGTTATTATCGGTGGAGGCGACATCGGTTGTGAAACAGCGGACTGGCTTGCCGGGCCTGAAAGGAAAGTAACGGTGGTGGAGATATTACCCGTGGTGCTTACCGGAATGAAGAAAATTCCTAAGGGACGACTATTATCGAGGCTTTCCGAAAAAGGGGTCACCATTTTTACCGAAACCCAGACTACCTCTATTAAAGAAAACATCGTACACCTCAGAAAGAAGGACGGTGAGGAATTGAGCATAGAGGCAGACAAGGTAATCGTTGCTATACGTCCGGAGCCGGAAGACAGTTTGTTTCAAGCCCTGAAAGATAAAATGAAAAAGGTGATTGCCGTGGGGGATGCAACATCACCGGGCAATATTGGTTCAGCTTTAAGGAGCGCCACCGAGGCCGCGCTGAAGATATAATCTCGAACTATGCAGTTGCAAATCAAACACAGGGCCGTTTATTGTTTTGACAAAACGGCTTGACAAAATGGTTTAATATGTTTATTTAATAAAAAAGTTATACCGAAATAGACAGCAAAAAACCCCGCATCTGGTATAAAGTTTCCAAATGCGGGGTTTTTTATTTTTTTATAGATAGAGATAGAGAGGAAAAAAGCATAAATGGAACACGATATTCAAAAAGTCAGAAACATAGGTATCAGCGCACACATTGATTCGGGCAAAACAACCATTACTGAAAGGGTTCTCTTTTACACAAAGCGTATACATGCCATCCACGACGTCAAAGGAAAAGACGGCATAGGGGCAACCATGGATTCCATGGAGCTTGAAAAGGAGCGCGGAATTACTATAGCTTCAGCCGCCACATACTGTTCATGGCAGGGCTATGAGATTAATATTATCGATACTCCCGGCCACGTTGACTTCACAATTGAGGTTGAACGATCTCTCAGAGTTCTCGACGGCGCCATACTGGTGCTGTGCTCTGTTGGAGGCGTTCAGTCCCAATCAATTACAGTTGACATGCAGATGAAAAGATACAAAATTCCATGTATTGCTTTTATCAATAAATGCGACAGAAGCGGCGCAAATCCTCTTCGCGTAATTGATCAATTAAAGGAAAAACTAGGGCATAATGCAATAGCAATGCAGATCCCGATCGGGATTGAAGCAGATTTTACAGGAATTGTTGACCTTGTCTCCATGAAGGCAATTTATTTTGATGGCGATAAGGGAGAAAATATCCGCACAGAAGATATTCCGGAAAATCTTCTTGCCGAAGCTATGGAAAAACGTGAAGAACTTATTGATGCCGCTTCTATGTATTCAGACGAACTTACAGAAGCTATTCTGGAAGAGAAAGAAATCACCGAACACCTGATTGTCGATGCGGTGCGTAAAGGAACTCTGACCCGTGAAATGACGCCGGTTTTTATAGGATCGGCCTATAAAAACAAGGGGGTTCAACCCCTTCTTGACGCTGTAGTAAATCTTTTACCATGTCCGCGTGATGTTCAAAACGAGGCGCTTGACATGGAGAAAAATGAAACTCCTGTAATCATGGATAGTAATCCGGAAAAACCGGTTGTCGCCCTTGCCTTCAAGCTGGAAGACGCCCAGTATGGCCAGCTAACATACATACGCGTATATCAGGGAGCCCTTGCCAAGGGCTCTTCCGTCATTAACATACGCAGCGGCAAAAAAATTAAGATCGGCAGGCTTGTTCGCATGCACGCAGATCAGATGGAAGATATTGAGGCCATACCTGCCGGATATATCGGAGCCCTGTTTGGAATAGACTGTATCTCCGGGGATACATTTGTGGCTCCAGGGCTGAATCTCAGTATGACATCAATGTTTGTTCCCAATCCTGTGATTTCCCTTGCTATTGCCCCAAAGAACAATGAAGCCAGAATCAATATGTCAAAGGCTTTGGGCAGGTTCACCAAAGAGGACCCGACCTTCAGGACTTATGTGGATGATGAAACCAATGATACTATTATTGAAGGTATGGGTGAGCTTCATCTTGAAGTATATGTTGAAAGAATGCGCCGGGAATACAGCGCCGAGGTAACAACAGGCAAGCCTCGCGTGGCTTACAGGGAAACTATTACCAGGATGGCCGAATTCAACTATATACACAAAAAACAAACAGGCGGCGCAGGGCAGTATGGCCGGGTTGCGGGTTACATGGAACCTGTTGCTGACGAAAATTTTGTATTTGAAAACAAAATCGTTGGAGGAAAAATTCCATCCCAGTTTATTGCCTCGTGTGAAAAAGGCTTCAGGAACTGCCTTGCAAAGGGGCCCAAAATGGGATTTCCTGTTACAGGCGTAAAGATAGTTATTAATGATGGGGCATCGCACTCTGTTGATTCTTCTGAAATGGCATTCCAGGCAGCCGCTCGCGGAGCCTTTCTTGAAGGGTATGCAAGGGCCAGAGCGGTTATTCACGAGCCGATAATGAAAGTGGTTGTTGAAACACCGGCTGAGTTTCAGGGTTCAGTCATGGGTCTTTTGAATCAACGAAGGGGAATGATTATAAGCTGTCAGGACGAAGGAACCCTTTGCGCTATCGAAGCCCAGGTTCCATTAGTTGAAATGTTCGGTTTTTCAACTGTTTTAAGGTCCTCTACACAGGGCAAGGCTCAATTTACCATGGAATTTGCCATTTACAAGCAGGTGCCCCAATCGATTGCCGAAGAACTGATCGAACAGGCAGCAAAAGAAAAAAAGAACGCAGCATAAATTAAGATTAAACGTAACAATTCAGCCACTAAGGCACAAAGGCACGAAGAAGGAATATGATTAAGGGATTGAGGGATTGAGGGATTGAGGGATTAAAAGTGACAACATCCTTCAATTCGGAATTCCTAAATCCCTCAATCCCCAAATTCTGACTTTGAAGAAAATTATATAATAATCTTGGTGTCTTAGTGTCTTTGTGGCTAACATATTAACAAGAAAGGAATTTTAACATGATAAAAAAGGATTTTATCCTCAACAATCCGCTGAAGCTTATAGGTTATAAAACCGAAGATATCATCCCTGAAGGAGGGTTCGGAGCCGTGCTTGCACGTGCCGGTGTCGGTAAAACAGCCTTTTTGGTGCAGATTGCAATGAGCGCCCTTCTTCGAGGTAAAAATGTTCTCCATATCAGCCTCGATAATCCTGTAGACAAGGTTAATTTATGGTACAAAGAGGTTTTCAACAACCTTGTAAAGCAATATAAAACAGACTGGCTATGGGAAAATATATTGCCGCACAGATTTATCATGACTTTCAAGGTTGAGGGCTTTAGTGTTCCCAAACTTGAAGAAAGACTCACAGATTTAACCGGGCAGAATATATTTTCTCCGCATATGCTAATTATTGATGGGCTTTCCTTTGATGAATCAACACGAAAGTCTCTTCCGGATTTAAAGGCCATCGCCAAAAAACACTCAATGCATGTCTGGTTTGCCGTACGCATACACCGTCATGAACAGCAGGGCCCGGACAATATGCCTGCCCCTTTTTCTAAATTAGCTGATCTGTTTGATGTTGCTATCCAGCTTAAACCTGAAGGCAAGGAAATACATGTGCGCTCCTTAAAAGGAAGCGCTAAAACTGTTAAGCATCCCGCATTGCTCTTAGACCCTTCTACAATGATGATAAAAAATTCGTAACTATTCAGCCGCAGATTCACACAGATAAACGCAGACAGGTTTAAACACAAAGAAGTTACAGAACATTAAAAATTATATTATAATCTTCGCAAAAAGTGCTGATCATCTTAAAAGCCATGTCGAATTTGGGGATTATGATGTCATTGACATTTTGTCATCATTATGAGATCTTATTAAGAAGATAAAATTACTTATAATCGAAATACATATGGGTTGACTTGACGGTTTAAGAGGGCTTGATGGCTCCTGGTATGAAACAAAGATGCAAATGGGCCGGCACAGATCTTCTTTATATTAAGTATCATGACAATGAGTGGGGTATTCCGTTGCATGATGATCGAAAATTATTTGAGCTTCTTATACTTGAAGGAATGCAGGCCGGACTGAGCTGGATAACCATCTTGAAAAAAAGACAAAGCTACAGGAAAGCATTCAACAATTTCGATGTCGAACAAATCGCAACATATGATTCCAATAAAATTGTTCAACTACTCTCCAACAAAGGCATTATTCGCAACAGGCTGAAGATTGAGGCAGCGGTTCAAAACGCAAGAGCATTTCTATCTGTTCAAAAAGAGTTCGGCAACTTTGATACATATATCTGGCGGTTTATTGGCGGCAAACCGATAAAAAACGCATGGAAAACTCAAAAGGAGATTCCTTCAAAGACAGATGAATCGATAGCTATAAGCATTGATTTGAAAAAGAGGGGGTTTAAATTTGCAGGTCCAACAATCTGTTATGCGTTTATGCAGGCAGTAGGGATGGTAAATGATCATACTGTAGATTGTTTTAGGTATGATAAGATATAAGACATTAAATGGGTAGCTTTTTTGAATATCGAATGTCGAACAGGGAATAATGAATGTCGAAGGAAGGAATTCTGCCATTTGATATAGGTTTCTTAAGTCATTAATACACAATTGATCTCGATTTTTGTAACAAGCATAGGTACTGCCAAACAAAACAAGAACAAGACTT
>JAUWQO010000006.1 GCA_030610995.1 Desulfobacterales bacterium | reverse complement strand
TGTTCTGTGGAGCGGTGGGTTAGATTTTTTCCCGTGTCCACCAATTTCACAAATCAACATCTCATAAAGACTATTGGGGTGCGGGCATGGCTCCGTTGGTTCTGTAATATATTTTTTTTTGCTAGGTCTAATTGTAAAACTCAGCGAGCAATAACTTTCATGCTTATATCCGTCACCGTTTTTAATTGCTCGGCCACCTCTTGCCCTACATCCTTCGCAAGTAATATTCATGTCCTCTCCTGAAAATATAACATAGATTAGACGGCCTAATAGCTGTAGCTAATTACGGCTAATTACCGCCGCAAAATCATTACGTATAAACAATACAATATATTAATATTAACATTGTTTTATATTGAAACGTGAAATACAGCTAAAATACAGCCTATTTCTAATATGCGACTGTTTTCCCGTATAGCGCTTTTTTTGTAAATTTTCTAACCTTATGATATCATAAGAAATAATGTGGTTAGGTCGTATATTGATCTTAAAAAAAGCGTTTAAGGTTATAAAAAGTGTTGCAATATAAAAAGATGTATGATAATAAAATACAACATAAGTGATATTTCACAAATTTTGATTAGGGCATAATGCGGTTAGATTTGATTTTATTTTGCATATTAGTAAGAATTTGTCAATATTTAAAGGCAATTGATTATTGACGATAAAATGGAGTTGAAGATGAAACTGTTGGATCAGGTACGTAACGTAATAAGGAAGAAGCATTATTCGATTCGCACAGAACAGGCATATACAAATTGGATCAAGAGATTTATACTGTTTAATGACAAAAGACATCCCAGGGATATGGGAGAGAGGGAGATTTCACAGTATATATCGTACCTTGCAGTAAAGAGAAATGTTTCCGCAAGTACCCAGAATCAAGCGCTCAATGCTGTTGTTTTTCTTTATAAACAAGTATTGAATAGAGATCTTGGGGACTTCGGGAATATGCAAAGAGCCAAAAGACCTAAAAATCTACCGACTGTACTTACAAAAGATGAAGCGAATCTTGTCTTAACTGTTATATCAGGGAAAAATGCTCTTATGGCAAAATTGCTGTACGGTTGCGGACTTAGACTCATGGAGTGTTTACGGTTAAGAATAAAGGATATTGAATTTAACATAAATCAGGTGACGGTTCGTGACGGCAAAGGGCATAAAGACAGAGTTACAATGCTTCCGAAACAATTAAAAGAGCGCTTAACTGAACAGTTGAGGAGAGTTAGAATCATTCATGAAGAAGATTTAAAACGCGGCCTTGGTGAGGTTTACCTTCCCTATGCGCTTTCAAGGAAATATCCAAATGCGGCAAAAGAGTGGTACTGGCAGTACGTTTTCCCATCAAAAAAGATATCAAGGGATCCACGGAGCGGAAAATACCGCCGCCACCATGCAAATGAAACTGCTCTTCAAAGGGCGGTTCGCAATGCCGCAAGATCGGTCGGTATTTCAAAGCCCGTGAGCCCGCATACATTCAGGCACTGTTTCGCGACTCATCTTCTTGAGGCGGGATATGATATCCGGACAGTACAAGAGCTTTTGGGGCATTCGGATGTTTCAACCACTATGATATATACTCATGTTTTAAATAAAGGCGGCATGGGAGTTAAAAGCCCGCTCGATATGGTCGAGTAGGAGGAATTTAGAGGAAATGAATCATGAAATTTGACATATTTATCAGACGTTCTTTTGAAGCGCTTAAAATATCATCCCAGAACAGGCTTGCAATTCTCCTTGGAATCAACAGGGCCGGAATTACACAGGCAAAAAACAAGGGAACGGTTCCTGACAAGTGGATACTGGACCTTTACAGAAAATATGGCATAAATCCGGACTGGATTGAAACCGGTAAGGGGAAGATCTTTATCGCGGAAAGAGATGGAAGCGTTATTGTTCCGGAATATAAGAGCGCCCCTCACGTAAAAGCCAGACTCTGCGCTGGTGACGGATCTTTTGAAGTTGATGAAAATATCAGTGATTACTGGATGTTCAGGACCGACTGGCTCAAGCGTAAAGGGTCGCCTTCACATATGGTCCTGATTGATATTTATGGAAACAGCATGGAGCCTGCGCTAAAAGATGGAGATACAGTTCTTATTGATACATCCAGAAAGGATATACTGGCAGGATCAATATATGCAGTGGGTATTGACGACACAATCATGGTTAAAAGAATAGAAAAGCATCCGGGCAAACTGGTTCTCATGAGCGACAATAAAGATTATGAACCTGTTTACCTGAGTCAGAATGAGATGAACAGCGTTCGCATCATCGGAAAAGTCGTATGGATATCGAGAGATATAAGATAACCTGACAACGGTTTCTCGCAAATATTCAAGATCGCAGAGATAAATCTACGGGCTTGCGGGACGTACATTAGTTTATAAGTTACTGCTCAGGTTTTAAGTCCAACAATTCTGCAACTCGTCCGTCCCTGAAGCTTCCCTGAACTCCCTTGGATTCCTGCTTCCGCACGAATGACGAACAGAGGCCCATGATTGTAAACCTTCACCGAGAATTGCGGTAGGCGGTGGGTTTTGATTGACAAAAGGAGTTGTTTTGTTTAACAAATCAGTTATCCCAAAAAAGAACCGACCACCATATGATGAATAAGATCAACCCCAACTTCGGCCAGATGGGCCGGGGATTCTACGGCAATTTTGCCCGCACCTAAGTATTATAAATAAAACATTATAACCCTCTGATTACTGGATAGCGCTAATGGTTAGCGCTGATGCTTCACTTCGTGTCACTACGTGTCCGGCTTTCGCCGGAATGACAGTTAAGTGGTATATCGGACTTTTTACGACGCCATCATTATTAAGCTTTCTACAATTTTGCAACCTGTGAGAGTAAGATTTACCGTGTGTTGTTAATGAGTTGATGGTTATGAAGGAGACGTTGTAGGGGCGGCTTTATGCCGCCCGCCAAATCGATTCGGGCGGGATAAACCCGCCCCTACGAGAACCAGCAGATGAGGATTAGATCATTCGGAAGGGCTCAGGCAATAACTCCTGGATTCCCGCCTTCGCGGGAATGACAATAAGCGAGTAATTTAGAATGGGAGGCACATGCCCACCCTCTGATTTGTGAT
Organism: Desulfobacterales bacterium; assembly: GCA_030610995.1. Lineage (GTDB taxonomy): Bacteria > Desulfobacterota > Desulfobacteria > Desulfobacterales > ETH-SRB1 > Desulfaltia. Next base: position 55,295 of record JAUWQO010000006.1, on the reverse strand, counting down.
ATTAACACATAGAAAACATAGGAGGAATTTAATATGAAAAAAATGATTTTTATAAGCCTTGCAATCTTACTTCTGTGTCCAGTTATGGTCAATGCTGCCGAGCTGGAAAAGATGAAAATTGCGGTTGCGGCCAATAGTAAAACTGCAAAAGCATCTGTAAGCAATATGGCTGCTAAATGTCCTTATTATCATATCTTTAATAACAAAGGGGAATTGATTGAGGTTATCGATAACCCTTACAGGGATACAAGTCGTGGAGCAGGGCCTTTAGCGGCAAATTTCCTTGTCGAAAGAGACATAGATATCATAGTTGCAGAGTCATTTGGTTCCAAAATGATTGATGCGCTGAGAAATAGTGGCAAAACTCATTTTGAGTTTAAAGGCCGGGTTGATGATGCTATAAAAAAAGTTTTAAAGCTAAATTGAGGGATTCGTAACACTTTAGCCCTTTGAAAAAAAAATCTGACAGGATAACAGGATAAACAAGATTTTGTTTCAAGTGAACAAACAAGGTTAAGTCTCACTCTAACTATCCAGTAAATCATAAAATCATAATCCTGAGGAAGGCATATAAGTGAAACACAGAGAATTGACTGAGAAAATCATCGGTTGTGCATACAGAGTTTACAACTGAATGTATTATGGTTTTTTAGGTTTATAGGTTCTATCCATTTTGTTAATTATGCTTGCAGGAACAAGGCGGCAAAACTAAGTCATGCGAAATAGAGGCATTGCGGGCAGGTGGCGGGCAGGTTGAAATCAAACGCAAGGTAAGGGATTTTGATGAGGATTTACAGGATGGGTTTTGATGTTTTAATCCTGAACATCCTGTTAATCCTGTCAAAAAAGTCACTTTGACCGAGCCCCAACACACCATGATGCGGGAGCAGGGCCTTAAAAGGGGGAAATATGGCATTGGTTCAGATAGAAAATGTCTCTAAAACATATCAGATGGGAGAAGTTCCGGTCAAAGCCCTGCAGGATGTTTCACTTTCTATTGAAGAGGCATCTTTTGTTTCGTTTGTTGGTCCTTCCGGAAGCGGCAAAACTACTATACTAAACCTGATCGGCTGCCTGGACAAGCCAACTGCCGGAGATGTTTTTGTTGCCGGAGAGCATGTTAATCTTTTAAATCGCAGGCAAAGCGCTGCTTTCCGCGGTTCTGTGCTCGGTTTTATCTTCCAGTCCTTTAATCTTCTTCCTGTTCTGACCGCCTATGAGAATATCGAATACCCCCTTGTGATGATAAGAAATATATCACAATCAATGAGAAGCAAAGCTGTTCAAAAGGTTCTAAAAGCTGTCGGTATTATGGAACAGAAAGACAAATTTCCGGATCAGCTCTCAGGCGGACAAAAGCAGCGTGTAGCCGTAGCCCGCGCTCTTGTGACTCAGCCAAAACTCGTGCTGGCGGATGAACCCACGGCAAACCTTGACAAAAAGTCTGCCGTAAATGTCATTCAACTTATGCGTTCCATGCGAGATGAGTTTGGAACCACTTTCATCTTTTCAACCCATGATCCAAAAATCATGAAGGAAGCAGAGGTTATTTTTACACTTGAGGATGGCATGCTTGTTAACTAAAATCGTAGTAGTTAAGGCACTAAGACACCAAGATTATAATATAATTCTCTTAAAATTCATAATTTAGGAATTTAGGAATTTAGGAATTGAAGGATGTTGTCACTTTTAATTCCTGAATTCGCAATTCCTCAATTTATCAATCATATACCCCTTTTGTGCCTTTGTGACTTAGTGGCTAAACTCTTACAAGATAGGATGCTTGTTAATCAGGATTTAGATTCACACAGCAAGGAAAGCAAATGAATAAAATATTTAAAATGGCAATTCGAAACCTGATGCGATACAAAAGAAGAACGCTTCTCACAGCCCTCTTGATCACTGTGGGTATATTAACGGTTATTCTTTTCTCCGGTCTTGCCGGTTCGTTCAAGGAAATGATGATTGGCCAGATTACCGACTCCAACCTGGCGCAAATGCAGATTCACAAAAAAGGCTATGTCTCCTCCATCGACTCAATGCCATTGAACTTGAATCTAAGCCCGAAAGAATACAAAACAATCGAAAAGATCTTACAGGACCATCCTGATGTGGTAGCCTATGCGCCAAGAATAAAGCTCAGTGCCATGTTGAGCAACTATGCTGAAACTACTAATATCCGACTTAATGCTGTTGATCCTGAAAAAGAGACAATGGTTTGTCCGGATGTTGGAAACCGCATGGTATTTAAGGATAATGTCAGGGAAAAAATCTTTGTTAAACCAGGAGAAATTATTATCCCCAAAAATCTGGCTACAGGAATGAAAATCAAAGCGGGAAGCCCGGTAGTAATTGTGGCTCAAAACAAGGACGGTTCCATAAACGGCCTGAATTTTACTGTGGCCGCAATTATTGAGTCTGTTTTAGGCCCCCAGGGCAAAGAAGGGTATATCCATATCAAGGACGCTCGAACCTTGCTGCGCATGGAAAAACCGGAAGTAACGGAGATTGCCATACGTATCAAAAATTTCAACAAGTTAAACGCTGTGTATGCAGATCTGAAATCTTCTCTGTTAAAATTCAAAAACAAAAAGGGCGGGCTAATATTTGAAATTCATACCTGGGAAAAACTATCACCCTTTGTCAATATAGCAAATATGATCGATATAATGACCATTTCCATGAAACTTATTATGATCGCTATCGTTCTTATCAGCATTTTAAATGTAATGATCATGTCGGTCTATGAAAGAATTAGAGAAATCGGAACCATGATCGCCATAGGCACCAGCCCTAATAAAATCATGGGGCTTTTTCTTTCCGAAGGATTCTTTCTTGGCCTGATAAGCGGTATTGCCGGAAATGTCATCGGCATTGCAGGGATTTACCTTTTAAATATCTTTAAGATCAGATTTTCTTTTGGCCGGATGGACAACCTGATATTATCACCTGCAATCAACATTAATGAACTGTTCTGGTTAACAGCAATCGTGCTGCTTGTTTCTGTTTTTGCCACTTTGCAACCGGCATACAAAGCGTCAAAAATGGAACCGGTCGATGCGTTGAGGCATGTATAAAATTTGGGTTGAACGGTTCACGGTTCACAGTTGGACATTGAACCATGAACCATGAACTTTTGAGGTGCTGCATGAAAAAAAGAATCTTTATTGTAATTATTATTTATCTTATAACTGCCGTTCCATTAACTTTTGCCATAGACGGCAATGAGCTGCTGAAACAGGTTGACCGCAACCTCAACCCGGAAAGCTTCGAGATGTACAGGAAGCTCATCAACATAGAACCTGACGGCTCAAAAAAAGAGTTCATCATGTATTCGGTAAAAAAGGGCATGGACAGTGTTGCGTCAATATTCTTATCCCCTGCCAGCGAAAAAGGTCGTTCTACTCTGCGGGTTGGCGATAATATGTGGCTTTACATTCCAAACGTCGGCAAACCGATCCGTATAACCAGCCTCCAGTCGGTAACCGGCGGGGTTTTCAATAATTCGGATATTCTTAGAATCGATTATAACGCTGAATACAACTGCGACAATCTGGAAAAGACAGATGATAAATACATCCTTTACTTAAAGGCAAAAACAACGGCTGTAGCCTATGACAGAATAAAAATGTGGGTGGATGATAAAAGGCTGGTTCCAACCACGATTGAATGCCTTGCAGCATCCGGAATGCTGATCAAGACCCTTCATTTCAAGGAGATCAAGGACTTTGGCGACGGCATTGTACGCCCTGCCGTGATCGAGACAGACAGCCCTCTACACAAAGGGTATAAATCAATTTTTATATTTGCAAAGATAACAAAGAAGGATTTGCCGGACGAGATCTTCACCTTAAACTATATGCGAAGAATTGACGGTCTCCGATAAGGATAGTTATGTCTAAACAGGCTGTTATTATTCTTCTATATTTGTTTGCATATCTCCTCCCCCTTAATAATGCGCTTGCCGGTGAATATGATTTTGAAATACCCGATATCGAAGACAAACCCTATCATATCGGCGGAAACATCGAAGCCGTTTATACAATATATAGTCTGAACAAAAATTCAGCGCTTTATTCCCAGAAGTTTTATAACCGTAAAGAAGGTTCCTCTGTCGACTCATACGATATTACTTTGCAGTTGGAAGGGGATTACAAAAAAGACTCCGCAAGGCTGTATATAAAAACAAACACCGATATGACACAAAATTATCTCGGGTGGGATGATGAAACTACATTATACGAAGGGGTTGTTTCGTTTGATGGCACACCTTCTTTTACTATTGAAGCCGGGAAAAAGGTAATTAAGTGGGGCAAAGGTTATGCGTGGAATCCCGCTGCCTTTACAAGCAGGCCAAAAGACCCGGAGGATCCCGAAGCATCCCTTGAGGGTTATTCAATAATATCCCTTGATTATATAAAGAGCCTTTCAGGGCCCATCAAAACCATCGCTTTCACACCTGTAATCATTCCTGTTTATAATGATCTCAACAGCAGTTTTGGAGAAACAGACCATCTGAATTTCGCAGGAAAGCTATACTTCCTGGCATATGATACTGACATAGATATTATGTTTCTTGCGGGAAAAAGCATTGATGACAGGTTCGGGGTCGATTTTTCAAGAAATTTTACGACTAACTTTGAACTGCACGGCGAAGCGGCATTTATTAATAATTTTGAAAAAAAATATATTGACAGTAACGGCATTCTGCACACCAGGCAATCCAGCGCTGCAAGTTATCTTTTGGGGATTCGTTATCTAACCAGATATGACACAACATTTATATTTGAATATTATAAAAATGGAACCGGATTCAGTGAAGAGGAAATAAGCGGATATTACAACTATATTCAAAAAGGATACAATACGTACCAGACAACAGGCGCTGAAAGCAGCATGAAAAAAAGCCTTAGCTACACAAAAGCCTACTACAGTGATAAAAATTTTATGGAACAATATTTGTATCTCAAAATTACCCAGAAAGAACCTTTTAATATACTTTACTTCACCCCTTCCATAAATATTATCTTTAATGCTGAGGACAAAAGTTATTCCTTAACACCGGAATTGTTATATGAACCAATATCCAATCTTGAACTCAAGTTCAAATTCACCCTGTTTCACGGCAATTACCACAGCGAATTTGGAGAAAAGCCGTACGATTACAAAGCTGCCTGCTTTGCAAAATATTACTTCTGACTAATGATCGCAAACATTATCAACAGTGACCATCGTATTGAGACCTTTGAATAACCGCTGTTTTAGTCATTGCGAGGAGCGACGCGACGCGACAATCTCGTGGATTATCAATGTGTTGTGAGATTGCTTCGCTTCGCTCGCAATGACAATATAGGCATTTTGCAAAGGTCTCGTATAGAAAGTGTCCATAAACGGCAAAACTCTAAATATCTTTTCCTTTCAATATAATATCACCTTCTCCAGCGCCAATATCATTTGCAATGACCTGACATTTTACTTTTAAGAGAAAAAATATGGTGCATTTTTCATTAGAAAGCGCCTCATAATTTCCCTGGCCCTTACTTATTATCAAGCTTGAATTTTTATAAACATTCATAAATTCTAAGCTGCATGTTTTGAGAATAGTTCCAGGAGCATCCGTGCCTGAGGATAATATGGTTGCAACTTTATCGATGCCGCCCGGAGCGCTTGATTTAGGAAACAGGGAAGACAATCAAGATAGGTTTTCATTTTCAATCCTTTAAAGCTATCTTATCAATGCAACACACGGCTGCTATGATCAGGCTCATGAAAAACCGCCTGAAGAAGAGCACGAAGATTTTGTAAGCGTTCACGGAACGTTGAAATTAGAAATTGGAAATTTGGCCTTCATGCTTTTGTACTGTTGATGAACGCATTTAATTTTGGGCCGAGTTTTTCAACTATTGCTTTGTATTCTCTCGCGTTTGACTTAAGGCTTGTAGCATGTAGGGTGCATTTTATGCACCATCACTGTGCATAAAATGCACCCTACATAACTCGTTTCATCTCTCCTAAATTTCTACTTTCCAATTTCAAGTTTCAAGCCGTGAACGGCTACTAGTATTTAAGAGCAAGATCATAGCCTGCATGGACAGCGCTGAAGATATCATGGACCTCTCTGGCATCTCCAATGACTTCCATCCTGGTAACTGCATTTACGATCTCTTCATCCGGTCCTGCGGCAGATCTCATGCCAGATGCGAGGATAACACTCTGGAAGGGTTTCAAAGATAGTCTCTCTCCATCCTTTTCCACCTCAACGCTGTCAGCCTTAAACTCCTTAACTGTTGTATGAGGCATTATGCTCACCTTTTCCAATTGCTTAATCCTCATCAAGACCAATTTTTTTGTAATCTTTTCCATCATGCTTCCTATTTGATCAGTAAGCTCTATGGCGACTACATCATAACCTTCGTTGCCTAATTTTTCAGTAATCTCAATCCCGGCCTGACCAACCCCGATGACGAGGACCCTCGGCCCTTTAATTTCCTTTTTCCCCTGCAAATACTCTATGGATGTCATGACATGCTGATTGTCAAGGCCCTTGATCTCCAGGATGTTTTGCATTGCTCCGGTTGCCCACACCAAAAGATCCGGCTGAATCTCCCTTACAAGGACCGCGTCCACGGCCCTCTTCATAAGGATAGATGCGCCACTCGCCTTTGCCAAATGTTTAAGGCTATCCAACCCGTCTTTCATCTTTTCTTTTCCGGGCGCCTGCCATGCAATGGCGAATTGCCCGCCCAGATGATCCGTTTTTTCGGCCAGCGTAACATGGTGACCACGTCTGGTCATATACAGGGCTGCACTCATACCTGCAGGACCTCCTCCTGCGATCAGGACCTTCATGGGAATGTCTGTTTGCCCCAAAGGAGGCAGACCAATTTCCGGATTTAAATTGCAGCCCAGGGGTTCGCCGCTTTTCATGCGATGGAGACATCCCTGTAAGCAATAACCGCAATGCATGACATCCTCATCCATCCCTTTTTGCCATTTCTCTATCAAATCAGGGTCGGCAATAAGAGGTCTTCCAAGGGCCACAAGATCAGCCAGTCCATCATCCATGACCTTGATTACCTTTTCCTTCCTGCCCATCCTGCCGGCGACAATCATGGGAATGGATGTATGATTACGGACCCATGACAATGCATCCATCTGGGGCTTATCCGGAAGACTGGTATGGTGAAAATACCATGGCGGACTAAAGCAGGCATTTCCCATGCTCACATGTATGGCGTTGATTCCAGCTCCTTCCGCCAGTTTCAGCAGGGGTAGAAGATCCTCCTGGCTGATGCCAAACTCGGGAGACATCTCATTGCCGGAAATCCGGAGAATACATGGGAGATCGGGCGCTCCCTGTTTTACTGCTGCAATGGCCTCCGTTGCAAAAAGCAGGCGGTCCCGGCCATAGCGGTCTTCTCTTTTGTTCAGCTTCCTGTTCAGGAATTGCGAGATGAGATAACCGTGTCCTCCCTGGATCTCTATGACGTCAAACCCTGCTTTCTGTGCCTTTTCGGCAGCCGATTTGTAACCGCCAATGATTATCTCGATTTCCTGCTCGGTAAGGGCCTCTGAAACGTTGCCCTCCCTGGCAACGCATGTCATAACGGACGGCGCCTTGGGTTTACCCCCGATGATTTTGGGAAGGGCTCCAGCACCGGCATGGTTCAGGTGAAGGCAAACGAGACGACCTTCCCCATGTACAACATCCGCAATCTTCTTGAGTTCTGTTGCGCTCTCAGAGAGATGGATGCAGGGCTGTTTAGGGTGTTCCCTGCCATCAGCAGTAACAGACACAGGCTCAATAATTACCAATCCCGGGCCGTTTTTGGCGATCTGTTGGTAGAAAGTCAATTGGCGGTCTGTCACGGTGCCGTCAGGATTGCCACGGCCTATCTTGATCGGGGGAAAGACAAACCGGTTTACAAGCTCCAGATTACCTAAGCTAAATGTTTTGAACATTCTTTTCATGATATGCCTCCTTTTAAGATCTTTGAATTTTGGGCATCCTTCATATAGCCACAAAGTAGTTTACACTTTTTTTAAAAAAAATAATCTCACGCAAAGGCGCAAAGTTTTTCCAGCAATTTCCGGCCTGAATCAATTTAACTATTACATTTACAGTATATTTGGTATGATTAAAAGTTATTAAAGCTTTTTTTTATTGTATAGGAAATTATAAAATTATGCTTTCTTTATTCGATTTTAAAATAATTTAAATAGCGGAGCGACATCATTATTCGACGTTCGATGTCAGACGTTCGACCTGCCGCGACGGGCGCGGGCACGGCGGGTGTTGGACGTTCATCTTTTCATATGTTCTTTAATATCCCATGGCGTAAAGGATGCTCCCAACGGCTAATCCAAAAGTAAGATTAAAGACTTTAATCAGCACAGAATCCTTGAGGCTGTATGAAAGAAGGGGGAGCATGCCGTGCCCGTCCTGTACAAACGATGTGGTGAATAATACGGAAAAGGGTATAAGACCCTGTGCATACATCATCACAAATATGAGATGCGGACCTGATTCCGGAATAATTCCCATTAAGGCACCGATCAGCAATACCCACAGCATATGGTCATAGATAAAGCGATCCAGATTCCACAAGGCCAGACCCCAGTGCACAAAAAGAAGGGCTCCAAAAGTCCACAAAAAAACCCGAAACAGGTGCTTCTTTATGATGTGGTCCCAGATATGGGATTCAAGATAATGTTCGGAGCCAATCATAATAATGCATAATGTGCACATAGAAAGAGATATAAAGGTAATTCGTTTCCAGTCCCAGGTAGATGGGCCGAGGATGCCCGTTGCTATTAAAATCAGGAAAGAGACTGTAAGCATAAGGAGAAGGAACCGGGTGAAGGAAAAAGACTGAAAATTTTCAACGAAATTCGCGGGTCGAAAAATATCACGGATACTTTCCTGATTATCTATACCAGGCAAGCATTCTTCACAATGGGCATCAATGCATGATTCGCAAGGGGTAATCCCCAGGTAAGGAATAATCCTGTCACTTATCCAGGCAAAAACTATTCCGAACACAAACAGCAGCCCGAAAAGTGCCACCGCCGTACCCGGGAACTGAGAAAGCATCACAAACGCCTCATCTCCTGATGTAGCTATCATCCCCCCAACAATGGCGCCAAAAGAGAGCATGCCGTGGACATAAAGGCTGACATTCATGAAAGCGCCAAGACAACCAGGGGTGGCGCCTAAGAAAGAGGCTAAGGTATATTGTCTCCACGGGCCTCCTTTGATCATGCCCGACATACGTCCCTTGCTGGCCATGTCGATAAAATCGACCAAAAGCATCATCACAAACACAAAGACGGTAATCATAAGTGCATGCTTAAAGACACCTAATAACACAACCATCATCCAAGCCTCATATCGCTCATACATAGATGAGCCTCCAGCAAGGCCCTGTTAATGTCATCAACAAAGCAGGGGGAATATTGTGGCGCCATTGTATTAAAACCTAAATTAAGCGATTTTTGGCTCGATCTGCACTGATCTCTTGCGCATCAAGGATTCACGAAAATTCTCGACATATCCACGGGTATGCCTGCGGTTTTCGTAAACCCTTATGCATCAAGATCTCAGCACATTTCTTCCCCAAAAATCGCTCAACTTAGGTAAAAAAATGTTATTTTCTATTTGTAGCAGGACTATCACTACTCCATATCCCATCATTTCCAAATCGTTTGATCCACCATTCCTCAGGTGAGATATATTTTTCTACATCTTCTTTTGAAAACGAAAACTTATAGTCACTGCAATATATCATTATGCAGTTATAGGCATCTGTAATTTTTCTTATCATTTTTTCATAAATTTCTTTCTTTTCTTGTGAAACGTCCGGGTGCCATTTTTTGAGCAATGTCTTATAATGGCTTTTTATTTCCTCCGCTGTCGCTGACTCAGGGAGATCGAGAATCTCTCTTGCCTTAGTAATCTCCTCATATTTATTGTAGTTGCTCATTTAAATTCATCCCGGGATAAACCAAAGATCTCTCAATTACTTCAAAGCTCAAGACTTCGCGCCAGATTTTCCCATATACCCTTGACCGCCTCACAACCTTTAGATCGGCTATCAAATTCTACAATAGTTTTCCCCTGAACCATTGCCCTGGTAAAGGCAGGATCAAAAGGAACCCTTCCCATCACGGTTATGTTTCTTTTTTTTGCAAAAGCCTCAATAGCCTGTGTCATATCCAGGTTAAGATCAAACTTGTTAACACAGAGCATGGCCGGGATTTTGAAAAAGGCGGCTAATTCGACGACACGCTCCATGTCGTGTCTTCCCGAAACAGTGGGCTCAGCCACGATGAGCACCGCAGTAGCGCCTCCAAGGGATGCGATGACCGGGCAACCTATGCCCGGAGGTCCGTCTGTGAGAAGTAAATTTATATGCCTTTCTTCCGCAAGTTTTCTACCTTCCTGCCGGATAAGGGCCACCAGTTTACCGGAATTTTCTTCGGCAATATGGAGCCTGGCATGAGCCATGGGGCCAAAACGGGTCTCAGAAAGATACCATTCTCCGCATGTATTCAGAGGAAAATCAATGGCCTTTTCAGGGCAGAAATAGCAACAAACACCACAGCCTTCACATTCAATAGAGTTTACTACAAAATCCTCACTAATTGCGTTCCATTTGCATAAATCCCGGCACAGGCCGCACTCGCTGCATTTATCCTGGTTAATAATCGCCGTGTGCCCGGACTCAAAATCATGCTGTTCTTTAATCTCAGGCTTTGTGATTAAATGCAGATCAGCCGCATCCACATCTGCATCACAAAGAACCTTGTTTTTAGCCAAAGAGGCAAATGCCGCGATAATACTGGTCTTTCCTGTCCCGCCCTTACCACTTATGATAACTATTTCTTTCATAGCGATTATCCCTGTGTTTCCTTTTGTTTTCCCATTTAATCCTCGCAACAGCACACGGCTGTTAGGATCAGGCTCATGAAAAACCGCCTGAAGGTGAGCACGAAGATAATGAAGCCATGTTTTCTCCTTTCCGGGTATTACTGGAATTTATGGAGGAAAATGCGGACAATAATAAATCGGTTTTTTTGTGTCCGCACTTAGGACAAAGCGCCTGATCTCTGTCACTGCTCTTAAAACATAAATGTTCGAAAATATTACCGCAGTTTTTGCATTTAAGTTCATAAATCGGCATATTCATATCCTTCCTTGTAATAGTTCGGCCACCAAGGCACCAAAACACCAAGATTGTAATTCTCTTGTTCTCTTTATATGTAGGGGCGAGTTTACCTCGCCAGAATTCATTTGGCGGGCGAGATAAACTCGCCCCTACATTTGAATTTAAATTTAATTATACCTGGAGCGGCCATATTTTCAAAAAGCTAACATATTACAATTTCTTTGATTTGATGATATAATTTCGTAAACTTTTCTTCCCATTCGGGCATTACCTCGACGATCATTTTTCCTCTTGAGTAGGCCTCTGCAATGCGCCGATCAAAAGGAATTTCCATTAAAACAGGAATATTCTCCTGCTCGGCATAAACCTTTACCTGATCATTCCCTATGTCTGACCGGTTGATAACCAACCCACACGGAATCCCAAGGATCTTGACGGCCCCAACAGCCAGCTTAAGATCATGCAGGCCAAAAGGGGTAGGTTCTGTGACAAGCAAGACAAAATCCGCGCCTGTCATGGAAGCGATCACAGGGCATGAGGTTCCCGGAGGGGCATCAATGATGGTCAATATGCCAGGCCGGGTATATTCGCGTACTTTTTTGATTAAAGGGGGAGACATTGCCTCTCCGACCCTTAACCGCCCATGTACGAATTCCAGACCATTTCTGTGCCCTTGTTCGATGACGCCTAATTCGCGGCCTGTTTCGGTAATGGCTTTTTCAGGACATACCTCCATACAGCCGCCGCAACTGTGACACAGTTCATGAAATGGCAATACAGTATCAGCAATAACTACAATGGCCTTGAACTGGCATATTTCCCCGCATTTTCCGCATAAGCTGCACTTCTCCATATCCACCTCAGGAACAGGAGTTGTAATTGTATTAACCTTTTCAATAACAGGCTGAATAAAAAGATGCGAATTGGGTTCTTCTACATCGCAGTCCAAAAGCTGGACATCGAATTTAAGGGAAATGGCCAGGTTGGTGGCTATAGTTGTTTTCCCTGTACCCCCTTTCCCGCTTGCAATACTAATTATCATTATTTATTCCTTATTTTATATTTCTTTCACCACGAAGAGCAAAAGACACAAAGAAGGGCTATGATTGAGGAATTGCGAATCTCTAAATCCCTAAATTCCTTAATCCCTCAATCCTTTACTTACTTTTTTTCAGGGCATTAATGCTTGATTGAAGGGTTTCAATCTGCTTACGCAATTCATTTACCTGATCTTTCAAACTCTTTTCTTCTGATAATGCAGTGGGTTCAGGCTGAGCTGCACCGGCCAATGTTGAGGTACCCATTCTACCCCCCATGCCCATTCCGCCACCGCCGCCCATGCCTCTGCCGCCACCCATACCCATTCCACGCCCCGTACCCATTCCGCCACCCGTACCCATGCCAAAATGACTTTGCACATTGGGAGTGGCGGTACTGGCTAAAGCGCCGGATTTATATTGCTCAACGGCCTGGCGTACCTGTCCGCTCACTCCGGTTATCACCTGGATGTTAGCCGCACCAAAAGTCTGAAAGGCGTTGGGCCCGCAGTTTCCGGTCAAAACAGTTGATACGCCTTTCTCCGCCATGAGCTGGGCAGATTGGATCCCCGCCCCTCCGCCTAAAGCAATATTGGGGTTTTCAACTGCTTCAAATTCCATGGTATCCAGATCGATAATCAGAAAATAGGCGCAACGTCCAAAACGCGCCTCCATCATATCATCAAGTGTGGGGCCTGTAGATGTGACTGCTATTTTCATATTACTTACCTCCTATGTAGGGTTCAGTGTAAAGTGCCTAAAGTTATGGAGTCGCTCCGCTTCATTTGTTATTCTAAATTAAGGAGCGAAGCGACAACAACATTCGACGTTCGATGTTGGATGTTCGATGTTCGATGTTCATCCCTTCAACGGTTCAAGGTTCAAGGTTCACTGTGAACCCTTTAACCTAAGTCTTGTTATAGCCTTTGTTTCCCATATTTTTGGCTGCGTAATACACAGCAAGATTTTTACGTTCCGTGCGGATCTGATCGGTACGCACAAGATTGCCAAGGTATTTTGACACCTCGTTGAGATGCATACCGAATATGTCCGCAATCTGATCGGCTGTACACGGTCGTCGTTGCAACATGGAAAAAATTGTTTCCTGGTTTGCCTGTATATGATCTGAATGCTTCGCGCTGAACTCCGCAATAACCTGTGCTGTCGGGTGAAACAGATGTGTCAGCGCCTCCAAACGTTCCCTGGTCAGGGCCGTGGCAAAATCCTCCGCCGGTGGACGAACAGCCGTATTGAGATGGATGCGGTCCGGACCGATTTCCTTTGCAAGAGCCGCGATCTTGCGGACATCGGCAGGCATCGAGTTGATCCCTGCCATCAGAAAGACCTCCATCCACAACTGTCCCTTGAATTGCGCACGGAAAGCCTTCTGCCCTTCGACCAGGTGATCGAACAGCAACTGTGGATGGGGACGGTTCACCCATCCATAGGAAGCCTGGTCCCAGGCACTCAAAGAAACCTTCACAACGTTGGCAAGAGATGCCGCATCACGCACTTCCTGAAGGTCTAACATCGTACCGTTAGTCAAGAGCGCGGCGGGAATTGTGCTTTTTGAGCGTATGAACTCAAGTATTTCCCCGAAGCCTGAATGCAATGTAGGCTCCCCTGAACCGGAAAGGGTAATGTAGTCTGCCCTGCCATCTGTCTTTAGCCAGTCTTTCAGTTCGGATAATACCATATCTGTCGGGACATATTCTTGCCTAATCACAGTTCTTTCAGTGGTTCGTCCTAACTGGCAAAACACACAATCCAGACTGCATGTCTTGTAAGGACTCAGATCAACACCAAGAGAGCGCCTGAATCGACGGGATGGCACCGGGCCAAACAGATATTTATAGTCTTTCATTTATCGCCCCATAGCCTTGAATTAATGGTCGCAGATGTTACCACCGGTTATCAAGGTTTTGTCGAGATAATTCTTTACAAGCGCTTCAGGCTCCAGAGAAGGCGCGCCGACAACCACAGTAATGTCGTTCTGAGTGAAAAGGTCAACCGCTCTCTGTCCCATTCCACCGGCGATAATCACATTTGCGCCCTTTTCATGAAGCCATCTCGGAAGCACCCCTGGCTCGTGCGCAGGAGGAACGAGGATCTCTTTATTTTTGATCTGATTATTCTCAACTTCGATTATTGCAAAGTCCTGACAATGTCCAAAATGAGCTGTGAGTTTTCCTTCGGCCAACGGTATCGCAATCTTCATATTAATAATCCTCCAATTTTGATGAATTCGTAAAAAAGCTATTAGCCATTAGCTGTTAGCTCTTAGCTGAATGTGTTATCTGTTTGATTTTTCAAGCTAATGGTTAGGCTATTATTGAGTTTTATGACTTTTTTCCCTAAAAGCCTTCAGCCTTTAGCCTATCCACCCGAGTAGTTACGTTTTTTACACTAATTTAGTCATTCTTTCGGCAATATCGGCAAAAGCCTTTGTTACCGGAGAATCTTTATATTTTTCCTGAAAAGAAACACCTGTATCGCCGCATGTCACTACATTAAGATCAAAGGGAATTTTACCAAGAAAGGTTACTCCCATTGCATCGGCTGTTTTTTCCCCGCCGCCGGTTCCGAACAGATCAATCTTTTCACCGCAATTGGGGCATGTAAAACCGCTCATATTCTCTATAAGACCAAAGATTCCCATTTTTACGGTTTTGCAGAAATTGATTGATTTCCTGATATCTGCAAGAGCCACCTCCTGTGGTGTGGTGACAATAATTGCTTTTGCATCTTTAATTGTCTGGGCAACGGAAAGAGGTTCATCACCTGTTCCTGGAGGAGAATCGATAATCAAAAAATCAAGCTCACCCCATGCAACATCGGCAATAAACTGTCTGATCGCAGAATGTTTGATCGGACCTCTCCATATTATTGCATCATCCTTGTTTTGGGTGAGCGATTCCACTGAAACCGCCTGTAGATTTTCAGAATAGCTCATGGGGGTAAGCTTCTGGTTCTGATTCAGAGTCAGCATCCCTTCAAGGCCAAGCATTCTGGGAACATCAGGACCGTGCAGATCAACATCCATAATCCCAACCTTATATCCTTTGCCTGCAAGGGCTATGGAAAGATTAACAGACACACTTGTCTTGCCCACCCCACCTTTGCCGCTCATAACAATGAATTTGTTTTTTATTTTTTGTAGAGACTCCGTTACATGAGCATCTTGATCGGATTTTACTTTTTCTTTTTTAGCCGCGCTAAAGCTTGCTTTATCAATTGTTTCCATTACATTTCTCCTATATTATCAACTACCTATACCCAATGACCTTCTACATTAGCATCCTGGATGATTTCCAGTTCCCCGTTCTTATATTGCGCAATTGCGTCACTAACCAGCCCCTTTGCGCCGATTGCGATCTTTATGCCGGCGCTTTGCAATACCTTAAATGCTTTTGGGCCGCAATTGCCTGTAATCACTACATCCACCTTGTTATCGACAATTGTTTTGCCTGCCTGAATTCCCGCGCCCTGGGGAAGATTCAGATTCTGGCTGTTTTCTACAGGATCATATTCCATGGTTTCAGGATCAACAATAATAAAATATGCTGCCCTTCCAAAGCGCGGATCAATATCTGACGATAAATCTTGTCCTGTTGATGTAATCGCTACCCTCATAATTATCTACTGCCTCCGTATAAGTTCCTGGTTTTAAAATTTTGGTAAAATTTTATCATTATTTCTTTTCCCAGACACGTAAATATTTATCATGATCGCACGACGGACAATGACTGGGCCTTCCTGTGCCCCGGGGCTCCTCCCATTTTTTATTGCATTTGCAGCACATAAATATTCGCTCCTCCTCATTTATCCTGTAATTGCCGCCCTCAATATTTATTGCCTTTCCATTAATCAGCGCATCCGCAATAATTTTACGTGCCTGCTGGACAATCCTGCCAAATGTGGCCCTGGATACTCCCATACGGCCTCCAGCCTCTTCATGAGACATGCCGATCAGATCTGCAAGCCTTATTGATTCACATTCATCAACAGTAAGGCAAACCTCTTCCAGCTCGATCAAGGGAATACCCCTTGGTTTAAAATAGCTTACATCAGGATCAAAAGCTACTATACGATTCTTCCGGGGTCTAACCATCACATCTCCATTATGAGAATATACTCAAAACAACCGAAAAATAATTACTATCTTTCATATTGTCAATAAATATTTTGATAATCGTAAATACATAAAAGCCAGGAGACCTTTGAAAAAATGCTCAACTTTGCCTGCCCCCGTTAAATTTGTTTTTTATATTTAACTGGGGTTCAAGTTCAAGCCTCCAGCCCAGAGGGCCTCAGGCCCGACGGGGAAGGCGAAAACTTGAGCTCTGATGGTTAGCGCTTCCGCTTCACTACGTATCACTTCGTGTAACCCAAGGAATACATAGAAAATTGTTAATTTTGAATATTGAATTAAAATCTGGCTTTTTTCTTCATTCACAATTAAAAATTAAAAACTCAAAATTATACACATGCTTTGGATTTATGCGGATATTCCATCTCTATTTCAGGCAAACCTGCCGTATGGCCGCTTTCAACAGATCCGCCATCCGTTCGTTATCGCAGGGCATAGTCTCGACGATTTTTTTTCCCCGTACCGAAAGCCGGCGATAGCCCCAAACGCAACGACGCATGGTCTCCTCCCAGCCTTCACGCTGGTAGTACAAGGGCATATTCACCTGAAAAAAAGATATACTGTCCGCATCCCTGAGCAGATCGGAACGGGGATCACCACCCACTTCATGAAGCTTTACCAGGCGGCAGGCCTCTTTGACTATGGCATTTTCCACGCCGCATTCCTCCAGAATACCGCGCAACAGCCGCGCACCTCGCCGGGCGTGGGCTTCTTTGAAAGCGTCGTAGTTTTGGTAGTCTTCCCGTCGCACCCACTCCGGTACGGCCCGGTCGATATCATGCGCCAGTGCCGCGATTTGCAGGGCGGGATCGACACCGGTGCTGAGTTTAAGCACCAGGTAGAGGGTGTTTTCGGCATGACGCGGGTCTTCTGGAACGTGAGAACCTGCGATGATGTCCAGGATTCGTTTCCTGGCACAGTCGATGCTATTCATGACTCCGACATATGATAAGGCGATGTACGGTCGCAATATTCATCACAGCGGCAATAACGACCAGCGTCAAATAAGCCTGGTTGAACACGGCCCCTAGAAAAATCAGAAAAACGCGGATATCGCGGCCCATGCGCAATCCCCTGCCACGGTTGATCCGGTTGCGCATGAGGCTGTCGTGCTTATCGGCCGTGTAACTCAGCATAAAGGAACCGATGATGGCCAGAAATCCGATCAGAAGGATAAGGCTGTCGTTTTTATCCGCATACACATGCCACATGAGACCGAAAAGGAGGAAGGCGTCGGCATAGCGATCCAGCACCGCATCGAGCCAGCCGCCATAGTCGCTGCTTTGACAGGTGAGTCTTGCCACTTCGCCGTCACAACCGTCTATCACCGAGGCAAACTGGGCCAAAAAACCGGCCACGAGCAAGGCAAAATATCCAGAAAGGGCAAACAGTCCTGCAGCCAGAACCGAGCAGAAAAATGAAGAAAGGGATATTTGATTGGGGGTAACCGGATAGTTCACCAGGCGGCGGGAAATTTTCACCGATAAGGGACGGTTTAAGTGCCGCGATACAGGCCCGTCGTTGGGTTTATCCTTCAAACGAGCTAAAATGGCATCCTCTGCCCGTCGGAACGCTGCCGGGTCATCCACATCGATCCAGAAGCGACCGCCGATCTCAAAGGCCTCCGCCTTTCCCTCGGCAGCCAGGATTCTTACAGCGCCGGACAGGGTGGTGTCGCCATTATCTTTAGTACTTTGCTCCAAAGCGCTGAAAATAGCAGGGCTGCATAAAAATATTCCGGTATCAAATCCATTAAAATCAGTAAGATCCTTGCCGATGTCGAGTATCTTGCCGTTTTGGGTTCTAAGCCGGGTAACATCCTCTATATCGACAGAGGAATTGCAGGTGTCCCCGTCAACGCCCAGGACAATCTTATCTTCCGGCAATTCAAGCTTTGCCATATTCCGGACAATGGCAGGATCAAACAGATGGTCCGACATCAGCAATAAAAAAGGCTTTTGCAGGTATTCCTTTGCCTTCAGTACCGAAAGGCCGTTTTCCTTTACCCAATCCCGGTTGAAAATCGGTGTGATGCGGCACCCCAGACTGCCGGTTAAACCGGATAAAAAGGAACGTAGGCGCTCCTCCTGGTATCCGGTAACCACGAAGAATTCGTCCGCTCCGGCCTCCATGGCGCTGCGGATCACCCGTTCGATCAACGGCAGCCCCAAAATGGGGATAAGGGGTTTAACGTCACCCTGCCGGCGGAGCCGGCTGCCCTTTCCGGCAGCGATAATCAGGCATTTCATTTAACTTGCCTTTTTCAAAACGCTTAAGCCAGGGGCTTTGGTGTCGTCGATGAACGCTTCGATCATGGTATATGCCTCGTCGTCAGTAAACTGGCGCGCAGGATGTTTGCAGAAATAGGCTGAAGGCGCCTCCAGTACGCCACCCATTCCCCGGTCCAAGGCCAATTTGGCACAGCGGATTGCGTCTATGGCCACACCGGCCGAGTTGGGTGAGTCCTCAACGGAAAGGCGCATCTCCAGGTTCATGGGCACGTCACCAAACAGCTTGCCTTCCATTCGGATGAAACAGACCTTGTTGTCTTTCTGCCATGGTACATAATCACTGGGACCCACATGGATATTTTCATCATCAAGGCGCTTTGCAGCCACCGCCTGAACAGCCTCTGTCTTGGATTCTTTCTTCGAGGCCAGACGCTTTTGTTCAAGCATGTTAAGAAAATCGGTATTTCCCCCGGTGTTGAGCTGGTAGGTCCGCTCCAGTTTAACACCACGCTTCTTGAACAGGTCGGTCAATATGCGGTGAGTGATGGTAGCACCCATCTGGGACTTGATGTCGTCGCCGATGATCGGGATGTTTCTTGCCTCAAAACGACTTGCCCACTCAGGATCACTGGCAATAAACACCGGGATGTTGTTGATAAAGGCAACCCTCGCCTTAAGGGCACAATCAGCATAAAATCGAGCCGCCTCCTCAGACCCTACGGGAACATAGTTGAGCAGGATATCGGCACAGGATTCTCTAAGGATCTCAACGATCTCATCCGCGGACAACTCGGGTTCCTCGGATAAAACGAAAGCATTGTTTGGCGGATAATCCTTCATATGCGCCGCAACACCGTCCAGAATCCGGCCCATACGAACGGTTACGCCGGAAAAAGGAATATCCGGGCAGAAAACAGTCGTACAGTTGGGCTTGGCGAAAATAGCTTCGTGTACATCCCGACCAACTTTGCGTTTATCCACATCAAAGGCCGCAACGACTTCAATGTCTCCCGGCCGATATCCGTTCATCTCATAGTGCATCAACCCGATGGCCGCCTCCGGGTTTTTTTCCCGGTAAAAATGTATCCCCTGTATCAAAGAGCTGACACAGTTTCCAACCCCTGCTATCGCGATCTTGATTTTGTCCATATAGTTACCTCCTTTTAACAGTTGAGAAAAAAATGAGAAACAAAAAACGATTGCATCGACTTAATCGAACTTAATACGCAACTGTGACCCATGTGGAGCGTCCGCCTCTGTTTTCACCGGACGGGAACAACCCAAAGGGCAACGGACACTTCTGGAAGGCATGTTCGAATGAATGCCGTTTAAACAGCCATTCAAATGACGGCGGTTTATCAGCCACCGTTGTGAACTCAGCACCGGGGACCTGAGGTATATTGTGTGCACTTCTGAAATGAGTTCTTAGAATCAGCGGGCAAATGATGTTTCTGCCAGGGCTTTAAGGCTCAAGTGGAGCCGAGGGAAACATGTACGGTGAAATCTGAGACATTTTCGACCCATGCGGTTGGATGCAGAAACTTTAAGTCCTTTCCAATTGTCAGGGAATTGAGCTAATGAAATGGATAATTCTTTGTGCCCTTGAACTTTTTTTCCATGTAGTCTCTATCCCTTTTATGTTATAATAAATTCGAAGAAAAAACTACCGTGTTTCTGAATCGGTCTGTAAAAACATCGGTCAGCCCTTGATGGCAGATAAAATAAAAACTTGGTCGGGGCGAGAGGATTTGAACCTCCGACTTCCTGCTCCCAAAGCAGGCGCGCTACCAGGCTGCGCCACGCCCCGATAATAGGTCGGTTTTCCTATCATGCATTATTTATTTGCGCAAGTTATATCATTGATTTTTTGTAATTATTCAGCCACAGATTCACACAGATGAACGCAGATAGGTTTAAATACAAAGAAATCACAAAACATTAACTATTACAATAAAAGAAAAAATATCAGTGATGATCAGCGTAGATCGGTGGCTGAATAGTTACGATTTTTTTCTGACAAAAAATTGTCTATTGCCTTGCTTATTACTTTTGCAAATTCAGACAGGATTCGTGTGTCACACAACTTTTTCTCTTCGCCAGGATTGCTTATGTATCCGATTTCAATAAGTATAGCAGGCATATCCGCCCCTGACAGCACTACAAGCGGCGCCCCTTCTATCCTGGTTTCCATATATTTTATCCTGTCATTAATCTGAGTTTGCATTAATTTAGCCAAAGCTCTGCTTCTTGTTATATGCCTTTTTTGAATATTATCCCAGGTTGTCCGGTCGTTGTCTGAATTATAAGTCTTTGATGTTGCGCTGTTAAAAATTATATCAGGACCCAACATTTCTTTAAAATAATATACGGTTATTCCGCTTGCTTTATGAAGAAAACTTCCACCAACATGTATGCTGATGAACAGGTCTGCTTCTATATGGTTTGCAACGGCAGTCCTGTCCGGTATGCCAAGCAGGTAATCATCTGCCCTGGTTAAAGGCGCCCTGTACTTACTCCCAAGTTCGGTTGCAATCATCCTGGCAAAGCTTAGAGTTATTGTCTTTTCAAATGCTCCGTCTGCTCCTCTGGCCGCTCCCCGGGCGCCTTTATCATGCCCCCCATGTCCTGGATCTAAAACAATAATCTTCTTTTTGCCCTTAAATAAATTAAGCTCTGCATTTCCATTGGTCGCCATAAGGCATACAGAAATTGACAAACAGATTATTAATGCAAATAATCGTTTCATCCGATTTGGTGTAATTATCTTAAACATAGAGGATAAAGCGCATCAATTTTGCCTTGACACATATATGATGAATTCGTAAAAAGTCAAATTCCTCATATATTGTTTGATAATATTTTTCTAATCTTATATATATTATTAAATTAATGATTTTGCAACCGGCTTTAATCTATCACCTGGGTTAAGCGGTTCAACGTTCACGGTTCCCGGTTGAAGGCCCTAAAAAGCTTCGCTTTACCTTTGGCTATTAGCTATTAGCCATCGGCTAAAGGTGGCCAAAGGCCCTAGAAAGCTTTGCTTTACCTTTGACGGGTGCAATACAAGAAAGTGATAAAATATAAATAGGTAGCTTTTTTGAATATCGAATGTCGAACAGGGAATAATGAATGTCGAAGGTATCCAGGGCTACCATCTTAAGCCGGGACACCTTGAAATCTCAGGGAGTTACAGAGTAGGGTGGGCACTGCCCACCATCAATAGCGATTGCTGCAAACAGTAGAATGGTGGGCAGTGCCCACCCTACGAATTGTCCCGCTGTAAGTTGATAGCAAACTTTTTTGTATTGTACCTCCTTTGACTATTAGCTATTAGCCATTGGCTAAAGGTGGACGAAGGCCCTTAGCGAGAGTGGCGGAATTGGTAGACGCACTGGACTTAGGATCCAGCTCTGGAAACAGAGTGGGAGTTCAAGTCTCCCCTCTCGCACCAGTTAAAAATAAAATGAGAAAGGAAGATTATGCAAGTTACCGTAGAGAATCTTAACAGTGTAAAAAAGAAACTTCATATTGAAATCCCAAACGATGTGGTTGTCCGGGAACTGGACCAGGCGTATAAAAACCTCAAAAAAACCGCAAAGATAAAAGGTTACCGCCCCGGCAAAACGCCCCGCTCGGTTCTGGAGAGATTATTTAAAAAAAATGTGCATTCCGATGTATCATCCAAATTGCTTCAGGACTCATTAATTAACGCAATCAAGGAAAACGATCTTAAGGTTATTGGAACCCCGAAAATTGATTCTCCTGGACTTGATGCAAAAGAGCCTTATAAATATGATGCAACAGTCGAAGTACAACCGGAAATTGATGAACTCGATTTTAAAGGGTTAAAACTCAAAAAGAACCTGTACAGGGTAAGTAATGAAGAAATGTCTGCGCAACTCAAGATGCTGCAAAAGAACCTGGCTCAGCAAAAGACTGTGGAAGAGGCTCGGCCGCTTCAAAAGGGGGATTTTGCCCTCATAGATTATGAAGGTTTTAAAGACGGAAAACCATTTGCCGAAACTCAAAAGACGGAAAACTTTACATTGAAGATCGGCAATGGTCAAATTTTCAAGGAATTCGATGAACAACTTATCGGCATGAATCCAGGTGAAACCAAAGAAATAAATATACATTTTTCTGAAGACTATCTTAACAAGAAACTGGCTAACCTCGATATAACCTTTCATGTTAAACTCAATGGAATCAGAGAAGAGGTACTCCCTGAAATCAATGATGAATTTGCTAAGGATCTCGGTACGTATGAAACATTAGATCAGTTAAAAAATGCGATTTCTGATAACCTGCAGGAGGGTTATAAGAAAAGAACCGAGCAAGAGCTTAACGAACAAATCTTTACAGCATTGATAGCGAAAAAGGATTTTGAGGTGCCGGATATACTGGTTGAATATGAGCTAAACAGTATTATTGCAGACGTTGAAAGGTCTTTTGCTTACAACAACACCTCGATGGAAGCCATGGGTCTTTCAAAAGAAAAGCTTTCAGAAAAATATCGGGAAACAGCAGCAAAACAGGTTAAGCGTCATTTAATATTAAACAAGCTGATTGAGCAGGAAAAGCCGACTCTTTCTGATGAGGAAATTGCTAATGGTTTCAAGGAGATGGCTAATACCTTTAATAAACCGCTTGAAGAAATAACCAGCTTTTATAAACAAAAAAAGGAGAATCTGGAATTATTTAAAGATACACTCCTTAACAAAAAAATAATCAAGCTTATTATTGAAAATAGCATTATTGAAAATGTTGCACCTGAGGCTGAGCAGAAAAAGGAAGAGGCTAAGGATGAGGCTAATTAAACGTCTCGGAATTTCTACAACTTATTTAAATTCCCGTGACTTTAGTCGAGTAGTTAAATAGTCGACCTGCCCGCCAGTGCCATTTATGCCGCCGTTACAATTACTCGGCAAACCAGGCGTTGGCAGGCGGGGTCGTCGAGTTGTAAGGGCCTTTGAACTACTCAACAAATCAACCACTCGACTCCCGCCGTGGCGGGATGAGCAAAGCGAACTAAGTTTTTTGAAAGGAGATTATTCGTGCCGTTAATACCGATGGTTATAGAACAGAGCGACAGAGGGGAACGGGCCTATGATATTTATTCAAGGCTTCTCAAGGACAGAATAATTTTTTTAGGCTCTCCCATGACTGATGAAATTGCAAATCTTTTGATAGCCCAGTTGCTGTTTCTTGAGTCTGACGATCCTGACAAGGATATAAATTTTTATATTAACTCGCCGGGCGGAGTTGTAACAGCAGGTCTGGCTGTATATGACACACTGCAATATATTAAACCTAATGTCGCCACAGTATGTATTGGCCAGGCCGCCAGCATGGGCGCACTTTTACTCGCCACGGGCACAAATGGAAAACGATATTCCCTTCCCCATTCAAGGATTTTAATTCACCAGCCAATGGGCGGATTTCAGGGACAGGCCTCTGATATTGCGATCCAGGCCAAGGAAATCCTTCGTATGAAAGAAACTCTAAATGATATACTGGTGTTGAACACAAATAAGGATATAGAGCAAATACGCGCTGATACGGACCGCGACTTTTTTATGTCCGCTGAAGAAGCAAAAGAATACGGGATCATAGATCACGTGATCACCAACAGAGATGATTTTGATAAAATAAAAAAGGCGGAGGCGTAAAATGGCAAAAAAAAGGGGCTCAAACGACAATCTCTTCTGCTCATTTTGCGGAAAAAAACAGACTGAGGTTGCAAAGTTGATCGCGGGACCCGCAGTCTATATATGCGATGAATGCATACGATTGTGCGGCGAAATAATCGATGAAGAAACTGAAAAAAAGATAACCGACATTGAGCAAAACTTTACTCCAAAAGAAATTAAAGCAATCCTTGACGATTACGTGATTGAACAGGATAGGGCAAAAAAAATTCTCGCCGTCGCTGTCTATAACCATTACAAAAGGCTTGACACCGCGGTTACCATGGAAGATGTCGAAATACAAAAAAGCAACATCATGATTATTGGACCAACCGGATGTGGCAAGACTCTGCTGGCTCAAACCCTTGCCAGATTTTTAGATGTCCCGTTTACAATAGCTGATGCCACCAGTTTGACAGAAGCCGGCTATGTTGGTGAAGATGTTGAAAACATTATACTTTCCTTGCTCCAGAATGCCGATTATGATGTGGAAAAGGCTAAACGCGGTATTGTTTATATTGATGAGATCGATAAGATTGCGCTTAAATCGGACAACCCTTCCATTACACGGGATGTTTCAGGGGAAGGGGTGCAACAGGCATTATTGAAAATTATTGAAGGGACTATCGCCAGTGTGCCTCCCAAAGGAGGAAGAAAGCATCCTCAACAGGATTTTGTCAAGGTCGACACCTCCGATATTCTTTTTATTTGCGGAGGAACCTTTACCGGTCTCGAAAAAATAATTCAGCGGCGTCTCGGATCCAAGGTTATGGGCTTTGGCGCCAACATCATCAAACAAAAGGGGGAAAAAATCGGTAAAATCCTACGGCTGCTTCAACCTGAAGACCTGATCAAGTACGGGTTGATCCCTGAATTTCTCGGTCGCCTACCTGTTATAGCAACCCTTGACGAACTGAATGAATCTTCTTTGATTAAAATATTGCTGGAGCCTAAAAACGCCGTGATCAAGCAGTTTAAAAAGCTTTTTGAAATTGAGGGGATAACCCTGAGATTTACAGACAGCGCTCTTTCGGCCATTGCAAATGAAGCTGTGAAGCAAAAATCCGGCGCTCGAGGGCTTCGATCTGTTCTGGAAAATTGCCTTCTGGATATAATGTATAAAATTCCTTCCATCAACGATGTCAAAGAATGTGTTATTGGTGAAGATGTAATTTTAAACAAGGAAGATCCTATTCTTCTGTATGAACAAACAAAAAAACGGGCTTAAGCATAAAAATTTAGGCATCCTTTATTCACCAGTTTACACTTTTTTCGAAAAAGCGTATATTATCAAATTGAATGCCGATGTCAAAACTGGAAATTTGAAATTAGGTAACGCATCTATATCTTTGTGTTTTTCCCAATTTCAAATTTCGAGTTTCAAATTTTACTGCCAAAATACAAGATCAACAAAGTGTAAACTACTTTTGACTTGTCGTTAAGGATGCCAAAATTTATGATTAATTTACAGAAAATATTCAAACAAGATGAACCTGTATCGTCAAAGTTAATTCTCCCCATGTTGCCTCTGAGAGATATTGTAGTCTTTCCCCACATGGTTGCGCCTTTATTTTTAGGACGCGCAAAGTCTGTACAGGCCCTTTCCGATGCGATGAATCGTGATAAGAAAGTTTTTCTTGCCGCCCAAAAAAAGGTGGACATTGACAATCCTCGTCCACAAGATATTTTTTCAATCGGCGCCATTGGAAATGTGCTTCAACTTCTTCGGCTGCCTGATGGCACGGTAAAAGCGTTGGTTGAGGGACAAACCAGAGCCCGTATTGTTCGTTTTATTAAAAATGAAGACTTTTTCCTCGTAGAAATAGAACCTATCGTTGAACCTGAAATATCAACTACGGAGAGTGTGGCTCTAAACAGAGCCATTATTCAAAGTTTTGAGGAATATGCCAAACTAAACAAGAACATTTCAAAAAACCTGGTGTCCAATGCCGCTTCCATCTCGGACTCTTCACAGTTAGCCGATACCATAGCAACCCATTTTTCTTTTAAAATGAAGGACAAACAGCATTTACTGGAAACAATATCGCCCTCAAAACGCCTCGCCCTTCTCCTGAACCTTATAAAGATGGAAATAGATATCTTCAGGATGGATCAAACGATAAAGAAACGGGTTAAAAAACAGATGGAAAAGACCCAGAAAAGCTATTATCTGAACGAACAGATGCGTGCCATTAAAAAGGAGATGGGAGCTGACGAAGGCGCCGCTAGTGATCTGCAGGAGCTTGAAAAGCAGATTAAACGAAAAAGAATGTCAAAAGAGGCTGCGGGCAAAGCCAGACAGGAATTTAGAAAGCTCAAGATGATGACCCCGATGTCCGCCGAAGCAACGGTTGTTCGAAACTATATTGAATGGATAATCAGCCTCCCCTGGTTCGAACGAAGCAAAGTGCGTAATGACATTGAAGAGGCTGAAAAAATTTTAGACGAGGATCATTACGGGCTGGAAAAACCCAAGGAACGTATACTGGAATATTTAGCCGTTCAATTGCTGGTTAAAAAGATAAAGGGGCCTATACTATGCTTTGTCGGGCCACCCGGCGTGGGAAAGACTTCGCTGGCAAAATCTGTTGCAAGGGCAACCGGAAGAAAATTTATCCGCCTTTCACTTGGCGGCGTAAGGGATGAAGCTGAAATACGCGGACACAGGCGTACTTATATCGGCGCCATGCCCGGCAAAATAATTCAGTCATTAAAAAAAGCGTGTGTGAACAATCCTGTATTCTGTCTTGATGAAGTGGACAAAATGAGTATGGACTTCAGGGGCGATCCTTCTGCCGCACTTCTCGAAGTACTTGATCCTGAGCAAAATTTCAGCTTCAACGACCACTATCTTGATATGGATTACGATCTTTCAGACATACTTTTTATAACCACAGCCAATACTTTGCCGGATATACCGCTTCCCTTGCAGGACAGGATGGAAATAATACGCCTGGCAGGCTATACCGAGTATGAAAAGTATAATATTGCCAGGCAATTTCTTGTTACCAAACAGATTAAGACAAACGGGCTTGAAGGAAAAGATATCCGGTTTTCCAAGAATGCTATCTTAACCATTGTTAATCGATATACTCGTGAATCAGGTGTTAGAAATTTAGAACGCGAGATTGCTTCCATATGCCGAAAAATTGCGCGTGAAGTTGTAAAAAGTAAAACCGTCAGCCGGTTAAATGTAACATCAAAATCTGTTTATAAATATTTAGGCCCGCCTCGCTTTAAAGTTAGCCAGATCGATGATAAGGATCAAATCGGCCTTGTTACAGGACTTGCCTGGACACAGGTCGGCGGTGAACTGCTTTGCATTGAAACCCTGATTATGCCTGGTAAGGGAGAACTGATTTTGACAGGCAAATTAGGCGATGTTATGAAAGAATCTGCCCAGGCAGCCGTAAGTTATGTCCGTTCACGAGCAAATCGTCTTATGATTGATAACAAGTTTTACAAAAAATTTGATATCCATATACATGTGCCGGAAGGCGCCATTCCAAAGGACGGACCTTCAGCGGGCATTTCAATATGCACATCTATTGTGTCGGCCCTTATCAAGAAACCCGTATATCGTGATATTGCCATGACCGGTGAAATCACCCTGCGCGGCCGCATCCTCCCTATCGGGGGGTTAAAGGAAAAAATTCTGGCCGCTCATAGAGGAGGAATTAAAAAGGTTGTTATTCCAAAAGAGAACGAAAAAGATATCAAGGATATACCACACTCTATATTAAAACAGATAGAAATTATATTAGCAGAGCACATGGATGATGTACTATCCAATGCTTTGATACTGAATGAGGATGATACCCTGTTTAAAGAGGATGATATATCTTATCAAATAATGCACGAAAAACCGCCGGAAAAACCGGATGACAGACCGGCTTTAATTTAATCTTGACAATATTCTATTATATTGTTAGCTGTTTTTTTCTCGACAAGAAAACCACATGTCGGGAATCTTTAATGTCTCATCAGGGCGGGTAGCTCAGTTGGGAGAGCATCGGCCTTACAAGCCGAGGGTCACAGGTTCAAGCCCTGTTCCGCCTACCAGAAATGACCTATAGCCATTTACCTTTAGCCAATAGCTATTAGCTGTTAGCTAATGATAAAAGCGAAGCTTTTCTTGGGGGTGTAGCTCAGATTGGTTAGAGCGCCGGCCTGTCAAGCCGGAGGTCGCGAGTTCAAGTCTCGTCACTCCCGCCATTTTAAATAATAGATATTTAGGAAATTTATCGAATTGCTGGTTAGAGCGTCCCGTCAGACATGACGGGAAGGTCGCGAGTTCAAGTCTCGTCACTCCCGCCATTTTATCGAATTGCTGGTTAGAGCGTCCCGTCAGACATGACGGGAAGGTCGAGGGTTCAAGTCCCTTCACTCCCGCCATTTTATCGAATTGCGGGTTAGAGCGTCCCGTCAGACATGACGGGAAGGTCGAGGGTTCAAGTCCCTTCACTCCCGCCACAACCAACAAGCCTTTACAGCAAAACATATTTTCTTTTTTAATACCTAAAAATCAAATTCCAACCGCATATCCAACCTATAAACAACGATTCAAGGGCAATCAAAAAAGGGGTTTACAGCATATAATTTTGTAAACCCTTTTTCAGTTTTGCGGTTTTGTCCCTCTATAGTCCCGCTTTCTTTTTATAAATCCTGTGTTCAGATTTATTATTTTGAAGGCCAGATAATAAAAACCCGGTCTCCATCATTGGAATCCGGGTTTTGATTTTTCCGAAGGGTTACTGGCTTTGTTGTCCTGTTAAGACCAAAGCTGTTAAGGGATTATTTGTTTAGATAGGAGTAAAATTCTTCTTTACTAAGCCCCGATTGCTCAATCATCTTTCCAAGTAGTTTGTGTCCATATTTTTCTTTTTTACTCTTAAGGTGATCTACGGTAACGATTCTGCGCCGCCCTTCTGTGTAGCCCTCCCAGTGAGCATGGCTCGCCTTTTGTCTTTTGTTCTGGAAGTGAAGTTTTTTTAAGATGCTTTCAACCTGGCTACGGTCAAGCGGTGGATATTTGGGCATTAGCAACCATGGGCAGAGGGAAAGGGAATGACCTCGTTAAATGTAAAATTCCCAGGAAAGCGATTGATAAACATAATAATTCTGATTTTATAATATGTTAACCAATCAAGAAGCGGAGCCCGGCGTTTGAGTAGTTGTGGGATAGAGGCTTTGTCTTCTGTATTGAAGACGGTCTCCAAATAGCTGACAATAACTTCGCTCATTTTCTTTTTAAGACCTTCAGGAGAGTCAGATTCGACAGCTAAATTTAGATCGATACAGACGCCATACCAACGGTTCTTTTTTGTTTTATGCCCGTAACACCTTAAAAGGTGTTTGTTTGGAGATGTTTGTACTGACATAATTATTTTCCTTTCCTTGAAGATGAGTTCCAAAATTTATCTATGGTCAGAGACAAACAATATCAAAGAAAGTGTTGATGTACTACATTCATATATTTTTTATATCGGCATTATTTGTTTCATAGTCAAGGTATATTTTTACTCTATGTCAATAGTTCTTATCAAACCACAATATATTGTGTTAAGGATTGCCATTTAGCCACCAATTCGCCAATTCGGCCACACACAAGCGAACTTGATTATTCCGGCGGCGCACAGAAGGCAACAAAGGCAGGACAGCTATAAGTCTCTTAATTTGAAAAAAATATCATACAGGCCAAAAAAGCGGCCAAAAAAGAGAAATTTATAAAAGTCACATCATTATTTGAAGACTTTGACAATTAAAATTATCAGAAGATTGTCATGTTTGGCTTTTCAAAGGAATAACAAGTCCGTTTTAGATCAATCTTAGTGCCTTAGTGTCTTGGTGGCTGAGTAGTTACGTTAATTTTAGCTATTTTTTCGCTCGGAATTGCCTCAAATTTAAGAGATACTTTCTTGACCTAATCTCAAGGTATAGGTTATATGAAAAAAGTTTAAGTTTTCATCTGATATATAATATTTAAAATTATCTTTGGTCTGTTTTTGAACCTCAAATAAGGAGGATCGGTTGACCCGTATTGTATTACAGAAAAATAAAGCCCCATTTTTCATTAAAATGAAAGATGGGGCTTTTTGCTTCACAGGCCTGGATCTGGAGAATCTCGAACTGAAAAAGAACCTGTCTGCTCTCTTCCTCAGCGATACGAACTCACAAACTGAGAAGCATTAAATAAAGACACTATTATATTCTTAATGATACAAACTTATAAATGAAAAGTGTCTCTTAAGTTCCCTGAGGGATAAATCCAATGCCAAACCAAAAAAACTCAACCAGATTATCTGCAAACATCCTCAATTACTTTGCGGCATTTACTGAAACAAGGTTTAATTTCAGGACACTGATAAACTACCGATGGACAAAAGGCGGCAAAGAGCAGGCCCTGATCCTGGAATATGACGGCGTGGAATACCATACAAAAAACCCCGACATTGTGACTAAACATAATTTTCCCCAGGAGTATCTTGATTATGACATCAGCCGCCAGATAGAGCTTGAAAGCTACGGCTACCGCTTTTTGAGGCTGAATAAATTTAATCTGAGGCCGGAGCAGGAGAGCGAAACAAAGACGGATGTTTTAGACAGATATTTAAAAAGAATGTTTACGGCATGAGGAGGGAATTACCAAATGAATGATTCGTTAGAAAAGGCAATAAAAACTATTGTCAAGGTGGCCCAACCTGACAAGATTATCCTGTTTGGCTCACACGCAAGAGGTGATAACAAACCGGGTAGCGATTATGACCTTCTTGTTTTGAAAAGAGGTGTCAAAAAACAGCGTTTATTAACTCAGAAGATATATTTGAGCTTTAAAGATGTCGGAGCTCCCATAGACGTGATTGTCACTGATTTAGATAAGTATGAACATCTCAAGACGGATCCTTACCTGATTTATTTCGAAGCTGATAAGAATGGAAGGATGGTTTATGAAAAATCTTGATAAGGCAAACGAGTGGTTGAAAAGGGCAAAAAGCAACATGGCGCGCGCAAAGTCAGGCAGGGTTTCACCTGACATACTTTATGAAGACCTTTGCTATGATGCCCAGCAAGCTGTGGAAAAAGCTTTTAAATCAGCATGCATTATTCATGAGATCGTTTTTCCTAAAACCCATGATATTGCTTATCTCATTGAGCTATTGGAAAAAAAGGGCGTGGATGTGCCCGTAAACCTGCAAAACGCAAAAATATTAACAGGTTATGCCGTTGAAACCCGTTATCCAGGGGACTATGAACCGGTGGATGAAGAGGACATTAGAAAAGCAATCGAGATTGCAAAAGAGGTTCTGAAGTGGGTGAAAAAAGAAATAGATAAAGGTCAACTTACCCCTGATCCTCAGAAAAGTCTTTTTGAGTGAAGGAAGAAATACTCATTATATTCTGAAGTGAGTTGGCAATTAGTTGGCGATTAGTTGGCGATTCTGGCAATTAGTTGGCGTTTTCTGGACAAATTAGAAAGGGCACCTTTTCCCGCCTACCTTTGGCAAAAGACCCGGTTGCCGAACAGGTCACAGGTGAAGTTCAGAAATTCTTAAAAATACTGCATACGCCTATGAGCCGCTCAGAAGCTCAGATCGCTCTCAACCTGAAAGGACAAGCAAACTTCAGGGATCGCTATTTGAAGCCGGCTCTGGAATTAGAACTTGTGGAAATGACAATCCTTGATAAACCGAGAAGCAGCAAACAAAAATATCGTCTTACAGATAAGGGCAAAGAATGGGGTGAACAGAACCAAGCGGGGAAATGAATATGCTTGATTATGAATTTGTTAAATGACCGAACTGCCGAAACGCGAACTGCTGGAGCAGAAGCTTCACAAAGCGGTTGAAATAGCACTGAAACGGCTGGAGGCAAAACCTGCGTAGTGCAACAAATGATGTCAGCAGGATAAAGTGAACAGCGGAAAAAAATGGACAACCTGAGTACCATGTAATCTCATTGCACGGATACTGCGCAGATACATTTTTTAAGGCATATAATCATGAATTTAGATCAAAAAACTCAGTCAAATATTCAGCCAATAGTATATAACTTGTTCGGACAAACCTCCAAGTTTCTTGCGAATTTCCTCGATCGATTATTGCCACCACTTTTTAATGATTGGTGGAACGAAGCCGTAGTAAACAATCTCTCATTCCAGCAACAGCGCCAGGTCAAGCAACGAGGAATTGAGTCACTTACATCATTGGATCTCGCAGCCCTGCTTCGCGTGTTGGACCGGAATTGGTACCAGATTTCAATGAAATTAGATCTGACTTCGGAAGACCGCCATTTTGTAAAGGAAATGCAGACCGTTCGGAACCGGTGGGCACACGCTGGAACAGAAGGATTTCCGCTTGAAGATATATACCGGGACATTGATACCCTGCAGCGATTCGCTACGGTAATAGAGGTCGATGACACCTTCATTCAAGAGATTCGCTCTACAAAAAAAGCCTTGCTGGCTACGGAAATGGCTTCCGCCCCTCAAATTGAGATAAAAGAAGAACAAACAGCGCCGGATAAAAAAAATGCCAATGCTGAGTTCAAAGCGGGGCAGATTGTTTCCCTGAAGTCAAACCCTGACATACGAGGAGCGATTATTTCGGTTATGACCGGTGAACTGGAAAGCCGCTACAGAGTTTTCGTTGATGGTGATACTCAGATGTTTTATGCTTCTCAAATCCAGGCTGAAGGCCGTAAGGATAAGGAGTCTCACTTCTTATCCTGTCAACAGTTTCACTCTTATCTCACCGCTCTCCAGATAAGACATCCAGGATTATCAACGCTTTATTCACTTAATGCCGCCCGTATTGATTTTATCCCATATCAATTCAGACCGGTGCTGAAATTTATCCGATCTGACCGACCGCGTTTACTTATTGCTGACGGAGTGGGCGTTGGCAAAACCATTGAGGCGGGGTTAATTCTTCGCGAGCTGCAGGCCAGACGTGATATCCGTTCCATCCTTATCATATGCCCGCGGCCACTGATTACCGAACGTAAGTGGGAACTGGAAATGAAACGTTTTGATGAGCGTTTCATTCATCTTGACGGCAGCACGCTAAGATATTGCATTAACGAAATGGATTTGGAAGGTATCTGGCCTGAACAGCATCAGAAAGTTATCTTGCCTTATTCCTTGTTTGACGAGGCTCTTCTCTATGGAACAGGGCCTGGCAGCAAGGGAAAGCTCAAAAAAGGACTTTTGGATCTGGATCCACCGCCCCGTTTCGACCTGGTTATTGTAGACGAGGCCCACCACATCCGAAATCAAGAGACATATAGCCATAAGGCAGTGAGGTTCTTTTGTGATCACGCCGAAGCGGTGGTCTTTCTGACGGCCACACCCATACAGCTTGGCAGCCACGATCTTTTCGTCTTGCTCAACACCCTCAGGCCTGACCTCATCATTGACCAGGAAAGTTTTAACCATATGGCGGAGCCGAACCAGTTCATAAATCATGCCATAGACTTGGTGCGCGTACGGAAATCGGAATGGGCCATACAAGCAGCGGAAAAACTGGATGAAGCCGCAGCAACACCATGGGGCAAGGCCATTCTCAGGCACAATCCGGAATTCAATAGAGTCCATGCACAACTTTCTCAAAAAGTCATCTCAGAGGAAGAGTGTATACGCCTTATTACTGACATTGAAGACCTGCACACCTTCTCAGGGATAATTAACAGAACCCGCAGGCGCGATATTGGTGATTTCACGATAAGAAGACCGGAAACAGTTGTTGTAGAATTCACTCCTGCACAAAAAAGGCTTCATGACGATTTGCTTAATATTCAGGCTGAGATTTTTAGCCAAATTCATGGCGATAGTAATGTAAAATTCATGATGACAACAATCAGGCGGCAGGCAGCAAGCTGTTTATATGGTCTTGTCCCCTTTCTCCGGGACATTCTTGACCGTCATCTGGACGAATTATCATGGGACGAGGCCGACAATATCCAGGGAGTTCCTCTTGAAAATGCGGTTAAAATCATAGCATCAAAAATTGAAAACATCCTTGAACAGGCACGAAGCCTTGATTCCTATGACCCTAAGCTTGAGGCTCTCAGGAAAATCTTGAAAAACAAACAGGAGCTGCCAAACAACAAAATTATGCTTTTTAGCAGCTTTCGGCATACTCTCCATTACCTCTATCAACACCTTGAGAGGGATGGTTTCTGCGTTGGGTTGGTTCATGGCGGGACTCCTGACGAAGAACGTATGGAATTTCGCAAGCGTTTTGAGTTGGATCGTGAAGAGAGTAATGCCCTGGATGTTTTACTGTTTTCCGAAATCGGCTGTGAAGGACTGGACTATCAGTTCTGCGATTGCATCATAAACTATGATTTGCCGTGGAACCCCATGCGGATAGAGCAGAGAATTGGACGAATTGACCGCTGGGGACAAAAAAGCGAGAGTGTCGCTATTTTTAATATGATTACGCCTGGCACCGTTGATGCGGACATCTATGAACGCTGTTTATTGCGCATAGGAATTTTTAACAGGGCATTGGGCGGAAGTGAAGAAATACTCGGTGAGATCAGCAGAGAAATACGTAATATTGCGGAGAATGTTTCCCTGAGTGATGAGGAGCGTGGCGAAAAACTCCAACAATTGTCGGATAATAAGATCCGCCTGATACAGGAACAAGGAGAGCTTGAAGAAAAGCAGGTTGAGCTGTTCGGAATTCGACTGCCTGAAGATCAGTTGAAGAAGGAGATTGACGAGGCGTCAAATTTCTGGCTTTCCCCTGCATTAATTTTCGACCTTGTTACACTTTATTTACAGCAAACCTGCGGCAAAGAGCAGGAGTTCATTCTTGGCGATAAGCCGCTCAAGACATTGCGCCTTTCTCAAGAGGCCCGCAGCTGTCTGCTAAAAGACTTCCGGAAATTACCCCGACAAAAAATATCCTCATATCGGGAATGGGAAAACTGGTTAAAAGAAGGCGATCCCCATCTGCCGATAACATTTGAAGCCGGATGCGCCACCCAGCACCCCAAGGCAGCGTTTATCATGCCCATTCATCCATTGGTAAGACAGGCGTCCGGGGCAATTGATGTCGGCAAACGGATAGTCACAACATTAAGAGTAATGGACAATACAGTTCCGGGTGGAAAATACCTGTTTGCTATCTATCAATGGCAGTTTCACGGCATCAGGGAAGACCTGATCCTATGCCCGGTTGCCGATTCAGAACAAGTCACGGCTAATCTCGGCAAGCTCCTTGAGAAAGCCGGGGACGATCCAACAGAAAATGAGAATCTGCCTGATCCTTCAGCCTGGGACAAACTGGACGCTCATCACTATAAACTCTGGTCAAAAGCTCGTGAACAGCACCAGCATCAGACGCGTAAATTGTCCCAATATCGCAGTGAAAGTCTGGGAACCAGCCACAGGGCGCGAATATCACTTCTTGAAGAGCAACTCGGTCAGGCGAGGGATGACAAAATCAGGCGGATGCGCCAATCTCAAATCGACACAGCCGAAGCCGATTACGCGCGGCGTATTCAGGATTTGGAGATTGCAAAGGAAAGGGCGGATGTTACTGCCAAGCCGGTGGCTTATGGTGTGTTGATAGTGGAGAAATGATTTATGACCGAGCAGGATTTAATCAATAAAATTCGTAGTGACTATAGCAGCGAGAAAAACACGCGGCGTACACTTGAAGGTTATGCCAGTAGCATCAAAACGCTGGCTGAAGACCTGTATTCAAAAAAGACACACTTCATCTTTGAACTTATACAAAACGCAGAAGACAATGACTACGCGAATGGCATTACGCCTACCCTGCGGTTTAGGATTAATGAAATTGAGATAGAAGGGAAACGCCAACTTGCATTAATTGTTGAGAATAACGAAACAGGATTTCAAAAAAAACATGTTGATGCTATTTGTAAAGTTGGACAATCGACCAAATTAAAAGCTCAGGGGTATATCGGAGAAAAAGGAATCGGGTTTAAATCCGTTTTTAGAATTACCAATTGCCCTTATATTTTCTCCAATGGATTTCATTTTTCTTTGCCGGAAAAGGATGACGAAACGGACTTGGGCTATATCGTACCGAAGTGGGTTGAGAATATTCCTGCAGGTATCAAACAGGATTGGACTAACATTGTTCTGCCAATCAACGAAAAGAATACAAGTGTTAAACAAGTCATAAAGGCATTGATGGATATTGCCCCTGAAACCATTTTGTTTCTCAAAAAACTGAAAACTATAAAGATTGAGGTATCAACGCCTGAAGCCAATTATGAAATAGACATTGAGAAAGATGATACAAAGGCACCATTGATTGAGCTTACATATTTAAAAGAAGAAGATAATCAAGGAGACGTGATATCCTCAATTTACTGGATGACTACCGAACCATTCGAAAAGCCGAAGGAAATCAACCATGAAAAAAGAAAGGGAATAAACAGCAGGGACGTATCAGTGGCAATATTGTTGGGCAATGAAGTACACCCGGAAGAACTTTTTGCCTATCTTCCAGTATGGCAAAACACTGGATTACCGTTTTTGGTCAATGCAGATTTTGTACTCGTAGGTTCCAGAGAAGATATACATATAGACGAAGATTGGAACAAGTGGTTAAGGGATAATATTGCAGAAGTATACAAAAAGGCTTTCCTGACCTGTTTACAAAGTAATGATCTTTCAAAGAAACAAAAAAGTTCAATCTATGCATCAATACCCCTTGAGACACATAAAATATTTCTTGAACCGGTAATTGAGCAGATTCAAGCACTTCTGAGAAATTCATTATGTATTCAGTCAGCTACGGATTATGAAACAGTGATTCCCGGCAGATCTCGTCTTGCTCCGAAAAAGTTTCGTGAGTTGTTGAACGCCGGTTTGTCCTACCATGAGTATTCCAAGGAAAGTGTACGTCTTGTTCATGCCGACATTGCAGCCAATTCAAAACAACTCAGGGTTATAGGTGTTCAACCACTTTTACCGGATGAAATAGCTGAATGGCTAAAGAAAGTTGAATTGCATAACCAATCTATTGAATGGTTTGTACAATTATACCGCTATTTATCAGATCCTAAATTTGTTGAATCGAGTTTAAAAGACCTGCCTATAATGCCTATAGATACAAACGACTCTCAGGAATTGAATCTGTCATGCGATAATGAACAGCCCATCTATTTTTCATGCGATGAAGACACACGCCAAAAAATGGATTCAATTCCCGACTGGCTTTCTAAACTGGTACCTGTTGCATTTCTCACTCCTGAACTGTTTGAATTTTTAGATCAACAAGAAGATGCTGATGATTTAAAAAAATGGATGACCGATGCGCTTAACATCTATAGTTTTTCGATGGAAAGCTATTGTGTTGATATTCTAAATAAACTTAAAGATGAATACGAGGAAATGAAAACACAGCAATTGATTGAAGCGACAGAGTTTCTCACGCAAAACTCCGGTGACGACTTTTCCTGGGACAGTTTGCCGGTCATCCTTGCTGACGAGCGCAGGATGTCGATTAAGGATGCCCAGAATTTGACATGGAACAATGGTGATTCAGAAGATAATCGTCACAAAATCCAGGCCGTTGTTGTACCGGAAAACTATGATCTGGAAACCGGATGGCAGAATATCTGGCAAATAAAGGATGATCGTAAGCATTTTGTTTATTTATCCAAAAGCTATCATCATAATTTAATCAAGTTTTTTGTCGATAACAAGACTGTCTACACATATCCAACTCCTCATGAAAGGCATGAAGACGGTTATTATGATAAATATTATGATTATCTTTCTCCAGAGTGGATGAAAGCAAAAACTGTAGTAAAAATAGAACAGTCGGCAACTATTATGAAATGGCTTAACACTTGTCGTCAAGATATAGATGAATGGGAATACCATCATTATTCAAGACGTGATGGGCGTTGTAATTATTCCTTAAGTGAAAATAAACTTGCTGAAATTATTATGTCATTAAAGTTACTTAAATGGCTCCCAACAACCAAAGGCCATGTTCGCCCTTCACGAGCCTTTTTGCCGAAAAAGAGTATTAAAGAAATACTTGGTGACAATGTTCCCTATTTTGAACAGTATCTACCTGAAAACATAACAAAATTATTAGGGGTACGACCTGACTTAACTGTTGAGGAAATACTTGAAGTCCTTCAGGATTACCCAGGGGATTCTTCTGCCAATTTTGATTTGATCCAAAGGTTATATTCGGAAATCGAAACCCGGTCTTTTTACGATGGCAAATCTGTTAAAACCGCATTTTTAAACCATGCCTTGATCTTTATTCCCTCCGACGAAAAAAACGGCACATGGCATAAACCTGATGAATGCGTGTGGGTGGATTCCAGTGACGTTCTTGGCGATGATTTTGTATATCTGGAAAGGCCCTATCCAAAGTTGAAGAAATTATTTGTTGAAATCCTTGAAGTCAAAGAAAAAGTCGATACAGAATGTTTCTCACGTCGATGGCTAAAACTTCAGGATAACCCCATCTCTGATAAAAATGAACAACGGCGTTTAATTGAACATCTTTATCGAGAGTTAAAACCAATTGCCCAAATGGCG
The DNA here is from genome assembly GCA_030610995.1 of Desulfobacterales bacterium. Lineage (GTDB taxonomy): Bacteria > Desulfobacterota > Desulfobacteria > Desulfobacterales > ETH-SRB1 > Desulfaltia. Next base: position 16,474 of record JAUWQO010000006.1, on the reverse strand, counting down.
GAAGATAAGCGTCCTGATTGGTGGGATGATTTTGTTAATCAAGCCAAGTTTTACACTCAGTTAGACACATTTGAAGACAGGGAAGAAGTTGTAGTGCCGGATGATGGTGAACTCAAGAGCATATTCAAGGATTGTGATATCTCTTTTTCATGGCGGCCTGCCAAAGACTCTTTTAATGATTGGTTAAATTTTTATAAGGCATTTGGAATCTCTGTGCTGTCCGAATCAGTAACAATGGGACTTACAAATGATGTAAATTATGACACTAACGATCAGAATGAGTACATAACAGAAGATTCAGTTAAAATGATTGCGGCTTGGCTGAGGGAAAAACAGCAAGGAAAATATATCCGATTGCTTAATGACGGCGTTTTTAAACAATTGCTTATGATCAAAGAGGCAAATACACAAGAATTAATAGCAGTCAATTTTACTTTGGAAATAGATACTCTTGAGAAGGATGTAGAAGCACAATATCCTGTATTTTGGGATAGAGGAATTGATCGCAACATACTTGTTCTGAGCAACAACGCAAATAAATCTGACATAGCTAACCATATCGCCCAAATTATCCTGAATAGTCGCAGCTATAAAGATTTGGCCGACTGGACAGAACTTGTTCTTGGCTCTTGTGATACAAACCGTTTGAATAAAAGGGGTTGGAATGTCCCACAAGAGATAGTTGACATATGCAAGACAGGGGAATCCATGCCCAAAGAGGAAACTGTTGAAGCAAAAGAACCTCTCGCACCATCAATCCCGCAAGAGGGCAGTAATGAAATTGAAAACTCTACAAGTACGATAACCTCTTCTGCCACTTCCGACAATTATGGCGATTCTTCTGATAATCAAGAGCAGACAAAGACTTTAACAAATAACATCATCAATAAACCGACTTCTGATAAACAAGAAAAACAGACGCAAACAGACGATAGTAGTCCTAAACCGGAAACAGAACCGGCTAAAATCAATTTGAAAGATGAAGTGGAGCAAGCCTTTAATAAACCTGGAGAAACTGAACTTAAAGAAAGATTTTCTGATGATGGTGATGTAAAAAACCCAGAACGCCGACGTGAAAATAGTTATGATGAATATCGTGAACAACAGCAACAAGAACCGAACGCTGATGCAAGGCGGAAAAAAACACTCCGCACTATACTGGAGGGGCCGGATAAACAAATCCGAGAGTATTTATACCAGATGTATGAAGGGAAGTGTCAAATATGTCAAAAGACTTTCCCCGAAAAAAACGGCAAACCGTTTTTTGTTGCGAATTACATTGTCGAGAGGAAAGTTGCACGAGCTGTCGACGCATCAGGCAATGCTTTATGCCTTTGCGCGGAACACTTTGCCAAATGGCAACACGGCGCAATTGAAACGGAAGATATAATCAAACAGATAGATTCTTATAAAACAAAATCTGAGGGTGGAATAGACATGCCTATTTTAAAAATAAAATTATGTGGTGAAGATTGTAAGATTATTTATAAAGAAAAACACTTATTAGAGCTTCAGGAATTTCTTAGAGCTTCAGATATGCAAGAATGAAATGTTAAAAAATGGGATTTTGAGTATCATTTTGAGCAGGCTCAGGTTCTTGACCGTGATATGTTGCCCATCGAACACAAGGCGCAGTTCCTGTCTCTTTATCTCCTTTTTGCTGCAATGTACAAAGAATTTTAAAGGGCGATGAAGACGTAATGGCGCGTCTCAAAAAGGCTCTTATAGATTCAGATAATCTGGAAACCCCCATTCAACTTGGTGACAGGAAAAAACAACGGGATCACATCTTAAATATTAACTATTGGGAACGATTGGAGACATCCATTGGATTGTTGGTTTACAGGGTTAGACGGTCTTGCCATGCTACTTGTGGATGTTGATTATGACGGGGAGATTTTTGATATGGACAGGACGGTATTTGCCAAAGATATCAGTGATGACGGCAAAATCAGAATGACTGGTTTGACGGAAAGCGTCGCGGTTATAGTAATTGATAAACACGGCAATGAGAGCAAAGCTTTTATAATATGAGAATAACGAATGAAATCCCCCTCACCCTGACCCTCTCCCCCAAGGGAGAGGGAAATAAACGGTGGAACAAAAATGGGGTCAAGTCTGCCTTTGACCCATGAAAGACAATAAGAGACAAAAACCTTAATAACAGAAGAGTTTCGAAGCTTAAAAAATACGACAGAAAAATTAAAAAGCAGATATGAAAAATTCCCGACAGAATTAATAAGGGTCAAAGGCAGACTTGACCCCTTTTCTTGGAAAAGAAAAATGGTTTAGATCAAATCGACCTCCAACATCAATACCGATCAGTAAAGGAGACCTTCTTCACAGTTTATCTGTAAACGAGTCTGACTATTGGGAAGCTGTTGATAATCTTTGCCGTCTTGGGCTGGCAGATTCCTATTTTGAGGAAGGCTCAATAGACTTCGAAGCGGGTGATAATTATCTTTCCGAGGATGTCGTTATATCACATGGTGGGTACGATTCCTTATGTATTACTGCTCTTGGTGTGGCCTTCGTTAAGGTCTGTAATTATTAATAACGAGTTTGCTGAACAACAGCTTTGAGAAGGATGCTCATTATGCCGCGCTTCATTTGCACCTCTCAAGCGCATCGTTGGTTTTCAGGAAATATATGAAGAAATTAATAGATTTTTTTAATGATTCAAGACCCAAAAATTCTTTTTTAAATAAAATTATAATTTTAGGGCCATATCCATCAAATAATTTTATTACAGAAATAATTTCAGTTTATAGTCCAAAAAGTATTGTATTAATAGTTGACAATTCTGCCACACAATCTGCGACAGATATAAAAAATTCTATCCCCAAAAAAATCAAATTTACTTTACGGTATGTAACTTCACAAAATAGTGGAGGGTTAGTTCACTCAAAAATATATTTACTTAAATGGGAAAAACGAAACAATAAATTCAAAAATGTCCTATTTCTTGGTTCAGCAAACGCCAGTATAAATGGTTTTTTTGTTAACTCAGAAGCACTCCAATCTATTCCAATATTATCATTAGAGAAGAATTCGAAAAAAAGATTGAAAAAATACTTATCTTCTCTTTGTAATGGTAACAATGTGAATAGTGAAATACTAAAACTTAATTCTGAAAGCAATATTTGGCTACCAACAATCCTTACGGCAGATGAAAATAATATAGGTTTTGATGGGTGGGTAAGAAAAGGGATTCTTTGTCACAAATTCGACAAGGAAAGTACATTTGGAAAATTAAACATTCATTTAAAAAAGCCTTTACCAAAAACAGTTCATGAATCTGCTTTTGCAAAACATGGGTTTGCAAAAAAAACAAAAAAAGAAATCCTCAGCAGGAACTATGTGAAAATAAATAGTGACGGGTCAAGTTCTAGATGGAAAGGATTATATTTTACGGAAACATGGTTTGGGCATTGGGCGAGTTACGAATGTTACCGAGATGCACACAATGATAAAATCATCGATAACAAGGACAATGTTGTGAATTTTGTTTTAACCGATAGCAAAGTTCGCGAAGAGGCCATTGAAGAAATACTAAATGCGAATCCCCAAAAAATAACAAAATGGAAAAATGAATGCATTTCCGAGCTTTCCAAAGTATACAAAAATTTGATCAACAAAAACAAAAAACCTAAGCTATACTTTGAATTAAAAAATGATAAAATTGATAAATCTTTCTATGTCGCCAAAATGGATAAAAAAATAAAAAGAGATCAAAGCAAAGCCAAAATCAATAGTTTTAAAGAAAGATACATATCAGGATACGATTTTCATAAACTTCCCTCTTTAGGTGAAGCTGATAAAGAGTTTATGATTGGCCTATGTGATTCATTATTAAATTCTGGCTATGGGACAAGGGTCGTCAATAAGCTATCTAAATCATTAATCAATTGCCTCGGTGATAAATTTTATCAAGCTAATGACGGTGAAGAACTTTACGAAGTTATTCAAAAACAATGGGACGAGATTGGCGAAGAAGTAATGTGCTACCACGAATTAACCTAACAAAAAAATAGAGCAGACCACAAAAGCCGAGCCGATTTTTCGATAAATCCAAATATTTCAGCGGCTTTTGTGTCAGCTCATTTTCGACGTTATACGTTTAAATAATAATCTCCAATTAAGGGCTGGTAAAAGGCTACATATTTTGAAAGAGCAATTAGCTTTTATAGATGAATTTGGCAATTTCGGGTACAACTTCGAAAAGCCTAATGTATCTACTCACTTTATAGTGTCTTCTATATTAGTAAACAGAGATGATATTTCTTCGCTCGAGGATAATATAGAGCCGATTAGAAAGAAACACTTTCAAACTGGGGAAATGAAATCCAGCAAGATTGGAAAAAATGATGATAGAAGAATTCGTGTTTTAAAAGACCTGTCCGAATTAGACTTTCATATTTTTTGTATGGTTATAGACAAGCGTAAACTTTTTTCTAAAGGTTTAACTTATAAAAAATCATTTTATAAATTTCTTCATGGCCTTGTTGAAAGCAAACTATATAAAACTTTTCCTAAATTGAAAATCACTGCTGATGAAATAGGCTCAAAAGAATTTATGTCGGGTTTTGCAGATTATGTAAGACGGCGTCATATACCGGATTTATTCAATTATTCAGAGTTTGGATTTGTCAGAAGCCGATCTCACCTATTAATCCAGTTAGCAGATTTAATTAGTGGTACCATCGCAAAATCATTTGATTTAACAACATTTTCGAAAAATGGCTCAAAATTTCTAAAGATTTTGAAAGACCATATCATCGAAATAGATGAGTGGCCAAGAGACTTTGCGCCTTTTACATATCGTTATGATGAAGAGCCGGGGCCTGAATATGATCCTCTTATAACCCAACAGTCAATTAATTTGTGTAAACTGTTTATTGAACAGCATGAAAAGGAACAAGATCCATTAATAATAGATCAACTTAATTGTATAAAATTTCTATTATTCCACATATTATATATTAACTATGATCAATATTTGTCTACCAATGAGTTGATCAAAAATATAGAATCTACAAAAGATGTAAAGATAAACCAGCACTATTTCAGATCACAAGTGATGGCTAAACTTAGAGATGGGGGAGTTATAATAGCTAGTAGTCCTAAAGGCTATAAATTACCAACCAGTAAGAATGATTTGTATGATTTTGTTAATCAAACAAGCCAAGTGGTCAAGCCGATGTTAGGCAGATTGGAAAAATGCCGAAAACAAATTAAGCTTGCCTCAAAAAATGATCTCGACATTTTAGAAAAAGAGGAGTTCAAGTATTTAAAGAAATTTTATGATTCTTGATCGTTTGCGTATAACCTTTGCGTTCAGCAGATGCGCAAAGACCACGCCGCTGCTGACGAGGTTCGTTACCGCGCCTTTTGATATCTGCTATGCACGTAGCAAATGGAAACGCTTTAAAAATTGTGATTTGCAAATAAAATCTGCATAAGAATTGTTTGATTCATGATTTGCTCTGCTGGCAAGGTATCAGAACTTCAAAACGTCTGGCGAGATAGCCTTCATGGGTTTACCGGTTTTCTGTTTTAATATCCAAATTGTTGAAATATACAGGTGAGGTCTGCGGGACGTCCATAATTAAGTAAATAACTCGCTATCCAATTGATATTTATGCTATTTTAAAACCTCTTTCTGTTTTTTGTTTATTGAACCGCCCCAGTACGATTTTTTTGAACATACAAGCCACAAAGAACGCTAAGAGTTATATTTTTCCCCTGATCGTAAAGTTGTAAAGTTGGGGACGTAGTTGACTACGTTGAATAACTTCCTTTTTTCACTTAGGATTTTCAATATACTAGTTATATGTGCCTCTTATTCCTTCTTCCAGACCAATTCTTGCCTTCCAGCCAATGGAGTTTATTTTGGAGACATCGAGACGTTTCACAGGAGTCCCGTCAGTACCGAAAAACTTGTTCAGGAGACGTAGATAGGTTGTTTCGAATTCAATGAACTTTATTTTTCCTATCCGTTTGAAACATTGGACAGTAAAGAGTCAATGCCCCATAGCTTAACCCCATAACTTTCCATTTCTGCCCGGAGTTCATCATCGTCTCGCAGGTCAGCATCTCCTGAAACAATGGCATCAGCCCGGCCATCTATTGCCGTTGCTAAAACATGGTGATCTTTGGGGTCACGACAGCGAGGTGGAATGGTGGCCGGCTCCAGCAAGATTACTGAATGTTCAGCATTGATCCGGTTTTTTAGACGAGGCCGTTGCCAAACTTTGTCAAGCTCGTCCAAAAGGGGTTGACTAACGACGACTTGAAACTTATCAGCCTGCCAGGCCTTCAAAACAGGAAGGGTCACGCGTCCGCCCAGCAATGCACGTATCCATATATTTGTGTCAATAACGATTCTTAACATTGTCAGCTATGCATTCAAGTTACGAACAGCTTTGATTTCAGCTTCAATCTCCTCGTCACTAACATCGTCGGCGGGCGTGGTCTTAGCCAGCTTCTCGATCAGGCTTGCCAGATTTGCATCCATTTCAGTTTCCATTAGAACCTGGGCTATTTGAATACGAGAGGCATTGTCAAGTTGCCGAACAACCTTAAGAAGCTGATCAACAGTCAGTTTCACCTCTGGAATTGTGATGACGGTTGATTGTAAAGTCATATTGACCCTCCTTTCATTAAGGAGATCTATTGGGACCATCCTTAAATAATATTATACCACAACATTTGTTTAAATTGTCAACACAGTAATGGGGGACATCCATAAATAAGGGCAAGCACTGCGTCAAAGGAAGGGGGGGGTGAATTTAGGCGTTTCTTTTTTCATTTGTTTGTTGAGATAATTTTTAAAATCCAATCTTTCTTTTAGGCTTACTCGTGGTGTTTATAAATAGCAACGCCCTGCTCTGTAAAAGCCATGGGTGGACGTCTCACACCTCCCCAACTTGACATCACAAATTGTGATCTCAAGTTTCTAAGTTCTTGATATGTCAGCTCAAACATAAAATCAGAAGGGAAGCGATATTATCATTCTGTTGAACGGCCTGATTAATAATATCCCCCGCAAGGTTAGAGGCTTTCTTTAAGGTTTCATCCCGTAAACCAATCCTCTTATCATCGCATCATTCAGCGAATCTGCTGAAATCCGCTGACAATGAATTGTACAGCAATGACTGCAAGCAAAAGTCCCATGAGGCGTGTAACTACTCGAATACCTCCGACGCCCATCATCTTCCGAATCCATTCTGCGAAATAAAAGACAAAATAAACAATAAGGCATGCTGTAATAATTGCTATAAACAATAAGGGCATGCCAATGGGGATGTCAGGGCGCTGCTGCCACACCAGAACAGCAGTTATGGCGCCAGGCCCTGCAAGCAGGGGGGTTGCAAGCGGCACCAGGGCCACATTATGCTTTTCAATACCTTCCTGTTCCTCCTTCCGGGTTGTCTTAATTCCACTTGGAATCAAACGAAGCATCTGCAAGGCATAAATAAAAAAAATCAAACCTCCTGCGATCTGAAAAGCCGGAAGGCTTATCTTAAAAAAGCGCAAGATGAAATCGCCGGTCAGTACGAAAAAAATTAGAATAAGACCGGCGGCCAATGAGGCAATTGCCGCCATTTTACGTTTTTCATTGAGGGTGTTTTGCTCCGTGAAAAGAAGAAAAAATGGAAGATTACCCAGAGGATCCATGATTATAACGAGCGGAATCAGAATTGTTATAAAATGCTGTAGTGTTTCCATTTCTCCACCCTACCCCACTATGCTTTTACGCAATTCATCAATCGCACCGGGATTCGCTGATATCCAATAGATACTCTTACTGATTCTGAATATATAATGCTCCTGTCCCATACCTTTGAATGAACAGATCTTCATCCCGTTCCGCTCTATCTGTTTATAATCACTAAACGGTGAGCTTTTACTCGCTATCATCTTCTCTATCATACTCTCCGTCTGCTGCATGGCATCATCCGTACAGGCTGATTCAGAGACCCATACGGTTGCTTTTTCTCCCTCCCCCTGATAGAAGGCGACCATGCCCCTTGCCACATTTATCTTCTTGCCATGGAGTTTATTGATGGCAAGTAGGGCCTCTTCCCCGGTAATCAGTCGGACAAGCTTGAGCCCTCTGATCTCTTCTTGAAAAACAGGTGAAGGACTCTGATTGCAACCCAGAAGAAAAAAAGAAAAAAGAATAAGAATAATACCATTTCTCATACCGTGTAACATAGCTAAATCCCTTCCCGCTAAAAAACATTCTTAAATGTCAATATTCCACCAGCGTTAAATTCCCCGAATGGGTTACTTATTTACCAATGAATTGTCCGCTACCCTCACGCATTGGGGCGACTGTCTCAATTTAATTTAATCCTGGGTAAACCCCCGGCTTTGCCGGGGGACTCGTAAAGTTTGACATTTCCGAGAATGTAAGAAAACCTCCTTTGATGTGAACCGCTTAAAGTGAAAAGCGACAAGGAGGTTTTCAATGGGAAATGTTCAAAGTTTAAGCCATTCAAAGTGGGAATGCATATATCATATAACCTGGATACCGAAATATAGAAAGAAAAAAATTTATGAAGAGCTTAGGAAATATTTGGGTGAGTTTTTCAAGGAACTGGCGAGACAGAAAGAGTGCGAAGTAATGGAGGGCCATCTTATGTCTGACCATGTCAGGGGTGGCACATGCTTTTGTCCCGCTTTTACGCCCTTTTTCATCGTTGACGATCAGAATCTTATTTTTTTAATTCAAACACAGCCATTCGTGATTACGTTAACAGCCCTATTTTAGCCTATACAATACGCGGTACCGCTATTGTTATTGACATACAAGCATCTTTTTGCCATACTCACATTCACAAAAACACAAAAACAAAAAGCAAATTTCTACCACTGAAGAAAGGAGCATAGTATGTCAAAAAAGCTGGTTAAATGCGTATCGTGGTGTCTCGTTGTCGGGATGTTTGCACTGGGTATTGCACCCAGAGCTGACGCAGGGCTTTCACCTTCAGAGATAATCGCTCTTTCGCAGGCTGACAGGACTTCTCACCTCCAAAACATTCAAAAGATTCTTGAGACAAAGATGATATGCAAAAGGCTCCAACAACTCGGCTTCTCGCAGGATGACATTCAGAGGAGGTTAAGCAGGCTAGATGATCAACAGATTCACCAGATCGCCTTAAAACTCGATGAAATCAGAGTTGGTGGCGGCGGCTTCGAGGTTCTAGTAGTGCTTCTTCTCATAGGAATATTAGTTGGAGTTTGGTTTCATATTTCAGGCAAGAAAATTATTATTCAAAGCAAGTAGCGCTCATGTTACCCAACATCCGTTCCCATGCTTGATAAAATACAGCTACCCAACTTACCGTGCCTAAAAACTTGACCGGATTTACTGTGTGGGTTCGTGGATGCCTGCACATGTTTCTTTTCGTCTTCCTCCTCCTGCTTCTTTCATGCGCAGGAGCTCCTGGCATCAAGGAACCCAGGGCCTTTCAGATAATAGAAGGTGTGCCGTTTTATCCTCAGGAAGCATATAAGTGCGGTCCTGTCTCACTTGCAGGTGTTTTGAATTATTGGCGGATAGGTGTTTCTCCTGAGGATGTTGCAGCCGAAATATATAGTGAATCAGCAAAGGGCACGCTTGACATTGATATGATCTTGTATGCGGAGAGGAAGGGTCTTAAAGCCAGGCAGTATAAGGGCAGTGCTGAGGATATTAAGCGCAATATTGATTTGGGCTACCCGGTGATAGTCTTGGTTGATTACGGTTTTTGGCTTTATCAGCAAAACCATTTTATGGTGGTTGTCGGTTACAACAAAAATGGAATCCTTGCAAATTCAGGAAGAGATCGGCTCAAGTTCATACCTTTCAAAGTTTTTTTGAAGTCATGGAAAAGAACAAATTTCTGGACGATGCTAATAAGCCCCAAACAATGAACTATATGGAGCTACATGTCATATCTAAAGCGCCGCCTACCTCATATCTTGTTGCTTAGCTGTTGCTCGCTGCTGTTTTCTTCCGGCTGCGTCCTTCCAAAAATTATCGTGCCTGAAGACCCCCTGACGGCTGAGGAACACTTAGATCTCGGGGTGGCCTATGAGAAAAGAGGTGAGTTTGACAGTGCAATAAAACAATACAGATTGGCAGCTAAGAAACTTCCTATTGCTTATCTTTATCTCGGCAATGCACATTTTCAGAAAAATGAATTGCATGAGGCAGAAGAATCTTACAAAGAGGCAATCAAAAGGGAAGCTCATAATGCTGACGCCTATAATAATCTGGCTTGGCTTTACTACGTGAAGGGCAGCAACCTCAATGAAGCGGAAAGGCTTGCCAAAAAGGCTCTTGAACTCAATCCTTCGAAAAAGAACATTTATGGCGATACACTGGAAAAAATACGAGGAGTCAAAAAGCCTTGAAACAGGCTTCGGAATAACTGAATTGTGTCTTTTGGAAAGGGAACTATTGGGCGGGGGTTTACATGCGCGCCCCGCTCCACCTTAGCTTGGCTTTCAAAACATCAAAATAGTTTTGATCCGGCATCATTATCATGTTTACCGGGTGAAGCCCCTTTTGAATTATTATGGTATCATTATTATTTATCTCCAAACAGGCCTGACCGTCAAAACTTACAATGATATCTGATGACTTTTCTTCAAGCTCGATTTTCATGCTTACTGAATCAGGAACTATCAAAGGGCGAACAGTCAGTGTAAAAGGACAAATCGGGGTAATTATGATACCGGGGACTTCGGGGTGAATAATCGGGCCTCCTGCGGAAAGTGAATAGGCTGTCGAGCCGGTAGGTGTTGAAATAATAAGGCCGTCGGCTCTGTAAGTGGTCAAATAGCGATCATTGATATATGTTTTTATGCTTGCAAGCCCTGCAAATGCCCCTTTAGTAATGACTATATCATTTAATGCTGTTTCATCTACCAGTTCCCTGCCCTCTCTGATTACTTTGACCTGAAGACGCATTCTGGGATTTATATCAAACCTCTCGGCTAAAATATATTCGGCAGCGGAAAAAAGGCTTTCTTCTGCGATTTCGGCCAGGAAACCGAGCTCGCCGAATTTAACCCCCAGAATTGGAATATTCTGATCGCCTATCCAACGAACAGCTCTCAAAAAGGTTCCATCACCGCCTAATACAAAAACACACAGCAGATCAGGCGGAGCAAAGGATTTGCTTTTGCCCGAAAATTTGCGACTCGGGCGCGGGCTTGTTTCCCTGATAACATCCACATCTCTTGACTGCAGCCAAGCTTGAAGTTCATCCGCCTTCTTGCCTGCTTCTGCATCCGCTTTTATAAATAGTCCTATCCTTTTCAAAACATTTGACTCCTTATTATTACCCTTGTTGCCACCAGAATTCGGCTGTATCATATTGTAACCGTTCACGGTTAACAGTTTACAGTTAACGGTTGATCAAAACATGATGAACTCGTAAAAAGTCAAAAATCAAGTCATTCCCGCGAAGGCGGGAGTCCATAACAACCTGTAATTACTGGATTCCCGCCTTCGCGGGAATGACGGTTAATGGGTCTGTTGGACTTTTTACGAGTTCGTCATATTTAAGTAATTTTCTACAATTTTATTGCACAACCTGTCAAATCTTATGTAAAGCCGCCATTGGAAGCAGAGCTTGACTACTTTATCGGTGTATGCTTTATATTAACTCAAGTTTCGCACCCTTTTTATTTATTAAAGTTTTTAAACGGTAAGGGCCAAAATAAATTTGGCTCCTTTACCCCCTTGACTTTGATAGAAATCAAGGGTGCGAAGCTTGGGATATTAATTCGGGATAAGATAAAATAGTCGCGCAACAGGACAGCAAAGGAGGTTTAGTTATGTCGGGAGATTTTGAAAGGGCTCTTCAAATAGGCCGTCCGCCAAATGTGGCAAAGCTTTTCCCTAATTCAAAGGCATTGATAGTTAGCGGAAAGTTTATAGACAACGCCATGACTGCAAAGGGTAATGCCATAGCTATGGCCGCCAATGGAAGAAACCACTTTATAATACGTGGAGCCCTTCAGGCAGCCCAAAGGGCAAATTCGGTTATTATAATAGAAATCGCCAGATCAGAAGGTGGCGCCAATGCTTATTGCGCTATAAATTACTGGAATATTGCCAGACAGGTGGATGCTATATGCAACGAGCTGGGAATAACGATCCCTGTTGCCATACATGCCGATCATTACGGCATTAAAAAGGAAGAAGATCTTGAAGGGGCAAAAATAGAGATTCCCACACTGTTTGAGGCAGGCATGACATCAATAGCCATAGATGCATCACATATGCCGGATGATAAAAACCTGCTTGCAAACATTGAGCTGTATCCTTTTGTGCCCAAGTGGGCCGGCCTTGAAACCGAAGTGGGTGAAATCAAGGGAAAATCAGGGCTTTCCACCGTTGATGAAGCCTTGTTTCTCATACAGGGCTTGAATGCGCATGATATTTTCCCGGATTGGATTGCTTTAAACAACGGAACAACCCACGGAATTGAGGCAAGCGATAAGGGGATACAGGTTGAATTGACCTCTGAAATTCATGAAGCCCTGTCAAAATATAAGGTTTCAGGCGCTCAGCACGGCACATCCGGTAATAACTCCGACCGGTTAAGAGCCATAGCCGCTAAAACCAGAACCACCAAAGCCAATGTGGCCACGGCGCTTCAGATGATTTCATGGGGCCTTGAAGTTAATGATTATGGAAACGCCTTCCTGGATGACAACGGTAATTTCATAAAGATTAAAGAGCAAGGGGTTACTGAATCAATCTGGGCTGAAATGGCAGCTTATGCCGAGTCAAAGGGAATTAAGGGAGGAAACTACAAAAAGCTCAATCTCTTGTTTGAAAACAGGCTTCTTGGCCAACCAAAAGAGATCAGGGAAAGAATGGTCAACAGGGTTGAAGAATTTGTCTATAACATGCTTGTAAATGTATTTAATGCAAAAGATTCAGCGCAGCTTGCCATTGAGGCAATACTAACAACAGATTCATATGATCCTGGATTTAAAGCAGGCAGGATTGAAAACCCTGATGAATGGACCCGTGAAAAAATAATCAAACGTGCGGCTATGATTTCAACCGACAAGGGGCAAAGCGGAGATTCCGACGATTAATAAGGATTAAGGGGTAAGGATTAAGGGGTAAGGAGTAATGTAACTTCCGGAATCGTTATTTATAAAATTCTCCACAGACAAATGGGGGAAATATGAATACAATAGAAATATTACAGCAGTTAGCACTAAAAAAACCCGTAATTGCTGTTTTTCTTTCAGTGCTTCTCGTCATTGGTCTAATAATACATTATACATATAAATTGGCTTTATCAAATGGTAATATCACCTATCAATTTTGTGCCATTGCGATTGTAGCAATCATAGCATCTACTTATATCCTGTATTTGCTTATAAAAAAGTGAAATCAAGATTTCGACGATTAACTATGCAAAAAAAAATATTTTGTCATTTTTGCGGAAAGCGGCTTGTTGAGAAGACGGTTAATGGTAATGTCCGGCTCTTCTGTGAAAAGTGCAATCAGCCGCTTTATGAAAACCCGATACCTGCCTCATGTCTTGTTGTAGTTGATAAAAATGAAAGGGTGCTTCTCGTTAAACGGAGCGTAGAACCAAAAAAAGGGGATTGGTGTCTTCCGGGCGGATTTATGGAGCTTGGAGAAACTCCTGAACTTGCTGCTTTAAGAGAACTCAAAGAGGAAACCGGCCTTTCAGGTCAAATAGAGATGCTTCTCGGTATCACTTCAAACAACAGCCCGCAATATGACACCGTGTTTATGGTCGGCTATCTTGTAAAAATCTATTCCGGCCTCCTTAAAGCCGGAGATGATGCGTCTGAAGCAGCGTATTTCCATCCTGATGAATTACCTGAGGTCGCATTTGAAAGCCATAAAAAATTCATCAGGATATACTACGCTGCCTACTCATGAAAGGTGTTAGGTGTTAAGAATCTGAATATCGAATATCGAACAAGAAATGTCGAATGACGAAGTATTTACTTCGAAATTCTGCGGTTCCTTGTTCTGCGGTTCTGCGGTTTTTTTTCCTGCCTAACAGCCTTCAGTCTAATAACCTAATAGCCTAATCCCTAATCGCTTCGCTCTATCTTTTCAATCGACAATCATCAATCGACAATCATCAATCCTTAAGTCTCCCGGAAAAGAGAGTATCAAGGTAAAATTTTGCAATAGGATCTATGTGTTCAAAAGTGTGTTCGCTTTTTTCATTTTTCTTTGCAATTTCATTTCTGATGCCAGATGCCATAGTTTTGCCAAGCTCAACCCCAAACTGGTCAAACGGATTGATGCCCCAGACAAATGCCTCAAAAATTGTTTTAGCCTCATAAAAGGCTAAAAGACGGCCCATGCTTTCCGGCGACAGATCATTTAAGAGAATTGTTGAAGAGGGTCTGTTGCCTGAAAAATATTTTGCCCTGTCCTTATCTTTCTTGCCTGCCGCAAGGGCCGCTGGCTGAGCAATGAGATTCGCCCAGAGCTCCTGATGATTTGTAACCCCTTTTGATTTGCAATGATACTGTTCATATTGCGGCTTGATTGCTCCGATAAAATCGATCGGAAATGGCCGCCCCTGGTGCGCAAGTTGAAAAAATGAATGCTGCGCATTTGTGCCGGGCTCTCCAAAGAGGATAACCCCTGTGGGTTCATCAAGAATATCTCCGTCCTCGGTCACGGATTTTCCGTTGCTTTCCATATAAAGCTGCTGAATATGAGGGGCCAGCCTGTGCAATGGAGATGCGTATGGAACAATAGCCTGTTGCTGGTATCCCATGAAGTTGTTGTTCCATATACCTATCATAGCTGCAACAATGGGGAGATTCTCATGCAAAGGGGCGGATTTTGCGTGATTATCCATCTCCTCTGCGCCTTTTAAAAACCTTTCAAACCTGTCATATCCCAAAATCAGACTCAGAGGAACCCCTCCGACTGCTGAGGTAACACTGTATCTTCCGCCTATGAAATCGAACATGCGAAAAGAGCATAAAACCGAACCGCTGCTTTCATCTCCAGGACTGCCCTTGCTTGTTACTGTTACAAAATGTTTTGCAGGATCAAGGCCTCTGTCCTTCATGAAGCTTATCGCAAGATTAGCATTTGCCATAGTTTCAGCGGTTGTATAGCTTTTTGAAATAACTATCCAGATTGTGGTTTCAGGATCAATGCATGAGGCCACCCTTCCGAAATTGTGGATATCAACATTTGAAAGATAATGAATCTCAATCCTTTTATCCGCATAAGCATACAAAGCATTTGAAACAAATTCGCTGCCAAGATACGACCCGCCGATTCCAATGACAACTACATGTTTAAAAGGTTTGCCTGTCGATCCTGTTATTTTTTTCTCATGCACCTTTGAGGCAAATTCTTTTATATCATCTCTGACCTTTCTTATTTCAGGCATTACATCTATATTATCCACAAAAACCGAATCACCCGAAAAGCTCCTTGATGCTGTATGAAGGACCACCCTGTTTTCTGTAATATTTACCTTTTCTCCGCTTGCCATACAGTTAAAGTGATGCTTTAATTTTCTTGTCTCAGCAAGCTCAAATAAAAGGTCCATGCATTTCTTGTCAACTCTCTGACGTGAAAAATCATAAAAGATGTGCGCGCCATGCAGAGAAAATTTTTCAAGTCTGTTTTTATCTTTTACAAGATTCCTCAAATGCTTTTCAGGGCTATCCATTATTTTTGCATGACGCAAAAGTTTTTGCCACGCGAAAATGTCATGAAGCTTCTGAAAGGCCATTCAATCCTCCCTATTAAACCTTAATAATCTGTGAAATCTGCGTAATCTGTGGATTAAACCCTTTTTGAACATGATACTGCTTTAGATAAAATATCGTGGATTTCATCTAATATTTTACAAGTATCCACACACTCAGGAAAATTATCCTTTTTGTCGCACTCCTTGCACGGGCTCTTTATAAGATAACCGATCTCAAAATCGAACCTGTAATTAAACATATTTTTTTTGGCTAAATATTTCAAAATATCCTGCACAATTCTGATTTGAGCCGCAACGTTCAGATTCTCACGCAAAGGCGCCAAGCTCGCAAAGAAAAAAATAAAACTTAGTGTCTTTGTCCGCCTGAGCACTTTGGCCGATGAGGCAATATTGTTAAAATAGTGTTATTCTCCAAATTTATGCTCGACATAATCCTACCATAATAATTTTAGCTTGAGGTTTCAAGTAAAATAGGGAACTTAAATAAATGATGAACTCGTAACCAGTCCAACATACCCCTTAACCGTCATTCCCGCGAAAGCCGGAATCCAGCAATTACAGGTTGATATGGACTCCCGCTTTCGCGGGAGGGCTACCAACTTAAGGCGGGACACTTTGTAATTTCAATAAATTATGTAGGGTGCATTCTATGCACCATATTGGTGCATAGAATGGCCCCTACAGATATGTTATGTTAATTTTGGACAATTGATTTTTTA
>JAUWQO010000129.1 GCA_030610995.1 Desulfobacterales bacterium | reverse complement strand
ACAAGGCCAGGTTTCCGGGTAAATTAGCACAACACAACGAAGCCCTGGGTTCGGGAGATATGGTAAATGCCGCGGTTGTGCCCTTCGACAGGCTCAGGGCGTGGTGAGCTTGTCGAACCATGTAGCGAAAGTTCACGTCCTTATCCGGGGAGATCTGCTCGACATGCAGTTCGCATGGGGCACGTTATTGAACCGCCCGACCCAAATGAACACCTGTACTATGGGTGAACATTCATTATCCGGCCATGGCTCGATAAGTTCTGTGAAACGCCCGGTGCGGACCCGCATGCCGGGTGGTGTTGGGGCTGGGGGTTAAACTCCCCCTTACCCGATTAGGCGAACATGCTGATATTATTATATTTTTATGTATTAAAGCCAACAACATAAGTCAAACGGAGACTTGACCCCTTTCCCAGACCTTGCTACAATATTCTGTACAACATTTTTTGCATAATATTTAGAGTCCCTGGCAATGTAGTCATAAATTTGCCTCAGATCTTTTTTGGCGGGGGCAGACCATTTTACCATGATTCAATTTCCTTTTGTAATTCCTCGGCAGACACGGTATCACCCTGTCTAACAGCTTCCCTGCCTTTTCTAACCTTGTCGATTACATAAAGCCTGTACATGATATCATCAATTTCTGCCGTATCAGGCATTTTGGAAATAACATTGATGGCTTCCTTTTTTAATGCTTCCATTTGTGTTGTCCCCCTTTCTTTCTTGCGAGGATAAAATTCCCGCCTTGCCATAATTCATCCCCGCCACAGCCAGATTGTCCGGCAAGTTAATGGATAAAGAAGTTTACTCCTCGTTTGTTATTTTACACCCATTCGATACTTAATGTCATAGTTATTGGCATATTCCGGGGGCAATCCCCTTCCCCATCGCCCCCACTACATTTACAGTATTGACCAGCGTCTGCGCCGGTGATGCCCAGATACTGCTTGATAGATATGTCAACATGGGATTACCCCTTTTATGCTGTTACCTTTTTTACTGCTCCCTTGTTTTACAGAAAGAAACCTTTTGTCAAGAGTGTAGGCACGATTCTTTTTGACCCTACGGAACCCCCCTATGCTTTCGATTGTTTTATAGTGTAGATACGGGGAAAGACAGAGATGATAAGTAATTGGGGAAATAAAGGGGCTGGAAAGGTTAAGTTTGCAATAAAGAATCGTAACCTACACTTTGTTTGCTAAGTGCATCGCATATGGGAATATAGTGTTTTTGGTTGTTGTTAAAAATATCTGAATCATGTGGAGCTTCCACAGCCATAATGGCGTCGCTACAGTTCCAACAATCCTTTGGCATAATATCTTTTTTTCGTAATCTCAAAATCTCTTTTAAACTTCCAATTCGTTTAGTTGTTTCAGGGTCAGAGTTGGTTAAATCTTGAAGACTTTTTAATATCTTAGAAAAACTTTCAGAGTTGTTATTAAAGAATCTTCGAATTTCGCACTTGTATTTTGATTTATCACAGATTCGAGGGGTATTGTCATAAACCCTTCCCATCTTTCGAGGTGCCCCAATATCAACAAAGCATTTCATCGGATTGAGTATCTCATCAACAACCTTATCAAATCTCCTCCAGGAATTACGGATTAGATTGCTAAGATAGCTCTCCAGCATTTCTTTGACGTATTCTTCGAAGGTGATATCGTCATGATCATTAATTATTTTTGAGAGTCTTTCTTGACAAATGCTACTATAATAATTCGTTACAGTTTCTAAAATGGTTGATAATTTATTTCGATGATAGCTACTTGAAAGTTTGCTTATGGCTTCAAATACTTCGGTAAGATTCTTACATTGAGCAACCTTTCCATGAAGGTAAATAAAATGTTGCAATGCTCCTTTCTTAAATTCCATTCTTGCATAATTTGATGTGTAGGTTTTATCGTAATTGGATAATATTTTCTCTATTTTACTTCTGGTTTCGTTATCCTTGCATAGTCGATCAATCATTATTGTTGTTTCTAAAAATACTTTTCGGGATTCATTCATGGAGCCAATTTAACTCCTGCAAGAGGTGCATTAAGATCAAAACCGGCATCTTCAAGAATATCAAAGCACTTATCTAATGTCTCTTCGTCCATTAACACATTATTTTTCATCAATGCTAATGCCTTTGCAAGAGATAATATTTTATCCCTCTCGTAAACGTTTTTAATCTGTTTCTCAACAGCGGTCTGGATAAGGCAGATGGCATCTTTGAGATTTTTGTTTACCTTTATAAAAAAACTCAATTTAAAAATACTTTCAGCAAAGAGATTCATCACACTTTCTCTTTCAATTTCTTCATCAATATTTAAAGCATTGGACAAATAATCCATAGCTTCCTGGACTATTTCTCTAACTCTCAATATCCTTGGAGTTTCAATGTCTTCCCTAATCGGCACCCTGTATAATGCTTCAAGGGATATTTTTTGAGGTACCCCAATTTCTTCAGGTTCTCCGATAAGTTGGTCTAAATTTTGCCAAGAAAATATCACATCTTTACCTGACCCGTTTCCCTCGGTTTCTACTCTTCCACCCTTCCTGAATTCCTCCATTGCTCCCAAAGGGGCTATTGTGTCTAATTGTGCCATAGTAACTATAACTCCCATGATAACAGTTTTGTTAAGTTGTATTTTAAATTTTTTTGAACAGTATTAATAATATCCGCAAAGTCGGTTAAAGATAAATCCACAGTTTTTCTGGTGAAATAATCAACATCAATTAAAACAGCATCCGTAATAAATTTTGAGCTATCTATCTTCAATGGCTTAGGCAATTCCACATTTAACTTTCTGGACATTGCTGATATGTTAAATGTATATCCTACATCTTCATTCTGGATTTTAAATCGAATTTGGGGCTCGTTTAGATCATCACCAAATAATTTTATCTTGTCACTTGAAACATTCAGCAACCCGGTATTTTTAACTATACCTTCAGCTTCCTTTAAATTAGCAGTTGGATATAGATAAAAAAAGCGATTGCCGACTCTGGAGAAGGATTTAACCTCAAGCAAGTTGGCAATTAATGGTACTGCTTCTCTTGCTACTTCTTTAAACAGTTTTAAGGAAGCAGGAGGATAAACCTGACTCAAATGTATATCTTTTTGGCTAAATTTTAACTGCAGACCTTGCTCTTGTATTTTAAAAACGGCTTTATCTGGATTTACTTCCACCGTTTCCAAATCAACCCATTTTTCGCAGATATTTTTCCATATTTTTCCACAATTATCCCAGTAAAGAAATCCACGTGAAAAACACACCTCCAATATAATTCGTTCAACTATTAATTTATCAAATTCTATTTTCATAGAAATTACCCCGACTCATATTTCAAAATTCACAATCACTTTTTACGAATATCATATAAACTTATGTCAATCAATGCAAAAAATGAGAGGAAGACAACAACAAGGTCACCTTGGATGGGTGACCTCACCTGACATACTTAACCACAAACGTGTGTAGTCTATCTAATGCCGCCTCTGGTTCGTTCTTTTGAATACTTTCTCTAATTGATCTGGCCAACAATGAGAAATCTTTATCGTTTGAGTTTGACTGAATGGCATTAATGTGTTCAACAGCGATATCTTGTTTGAGCCTTTCAGCAATTTTATGGCATTCATCAAAAAGAGCTTGTTCTGCTTGAGATATTTCAATGAAATTTGTTAGTTTGTTTGTTCTCCAATATTCCAATAAATCTGATAGGAGCCTGCCTACAAGATAATTTGGCTCTTTTTTCCAGAAAGCTCTTAGCCGATTGGCCTTTGATCCACTTGCATAGTCGTATTTATCATCATAAATATCGATGCCGGTATTATCTATGATAAACTCTTGGAATGTTCTATTTGAAAAATCAAGGACGTATCCGCTCCCCATATCAAAGAGTTTTTCAATCTTCATTTTTTCAATAGATTTTAAATCTGACATGATATTTTTATTGATGCACAACATATATTAAGCAACATTACGTATTCTATATATTCCAATAATTCATTCCAGTCGATCATAAACGCAACCTGTCCCCCGATTATCTCCTTCGTGCGCTTCTCTCCACAATGTCAATTTCTTCGGCTGTCAGGTCGTAAAGTTCATATACCATCCGGTCAATTTCGGTTTCTAATGTGCTGGTGGCGGCTTGTGGGTCGGATTTTTTCAGGGAGAGGATTTGATCGACAAGAGAGATTATTGGTTCTTGTTCGGCTTTAGAAACTTCAACAATTGGAACTTTTTCAATAAAGCGTTTTGCGTAAGAATAGTATCCATTTTGAAACATGCTGCTGTGTTTTTGAAGATAGAAATCCAATAAGGTGCTATTCAGTAACCCGAGCAGATATTTATAACTGAGATAGGATCCGTCTTTTAAAGTAATGCCATACCCACCGGCATTCCCACCACCTACAAAATAATAGTTATTGCTCTCGTCAAGGGTGATTGAGGCTTTTTTGGCCAGAACCTGCAGTATCAGTTTTGGCTGCTCAAATTGATCTAAATTTTGATTTCTCCCAAAGGCATACCACTGACCATGATCCATCTTGCTACTTTCTCTTGATCGAAGCTTATTTTCACACCTTTTCAGATAATCCCAGATTTCAGGATGCTTCGATTTGTACTCTTTATCTGAAAAGAGTTTGGGACGGTGCCCATCAAGAGAATAAGGGAAAATCAACCAGTATTTGTTGGGTTCGGTACAATAACGGCGGATTTCTTTACCCTTTAACAACGGTTTTGCATCAGCGAAGGGTATATCGACAAAATCCTCTAAATGTAGAGACCAGAGTCTGCCATCAATTTCTTCAAGACAATAAACCGGATCAGCACCTGTTACAATCCCCTGGAAAGTCTTTTGGGTAAATGCGGATAAGGGGTCACCTGCTGATTCTATTTTTTTGAAAATGGATAACGTATCATCATCTCCAAAAACCCAGTTATCCGAAGTAATATGTTTTTTTGAAAATTGTTTTTGGATGGTATTTATTGAGGGCACTTGAGACACATAGTTCAAGAATTCTTCCGAAGCGTTTTGCTGTGAAAAAGCAACGTAGTCAAAAGACATATTGGGTGATTTCTTGCAAAATAAAAGAGTTGTATATGTTGTCGCCGTGTCAAAGACCTGGGAATTTCCGAAATTGACTAATTTGTACAGGTAGTTATTGGAAGTAAGGAAGTTCCTTAACCCAACACCATAATCCGAATTAAAGAATTTATTCGGTTGGATATACGCAAAAAATCCTCCAGGGCGTAATAAGTCCACCCCTTTCTCATCAAAGAGCACATAAATATCATAGTTTTTTGTGGCTGATTGATAGTCTTGGGAAAATGCTTGCTTTAACGACTTTTCAATTTTTTGTATTCTGACATACGGCGGATTCGCAATCACCACATCAAATCCGTTGTTCTTCCTGAATAGATCGGCAAAATAGAGTTTCCAGGGGAAGAAATTGCGTATCTTATTGCCGTGAGTCATTTCACGCAATTCATTCTCCACGGCCTCAAAGTCAAACTTGTATTTTTTGTCCAGTTTGGCTTTCTCGGCATCATAACATTTCTTGCTGTCTTCCTCTCTGGGAAAACTATTCGCCATTTTATTAATTCTATCTAATTCCTTGAAGTACTGTTCTTGTCGCCTTTTGAGTTCGTAATGAAAAACTTTAATGATGGCATCTTCTACTTCCTCTCTCAGGCGGTTTTTATCACTGTGACGTATCGCATTAAAAAATTCACTTTGTTTTCTGTACAGACCCTCAATTAGCAGATCTAACTCTTCGTTTTCACTAAAGAGCAATTCGTCGTTCTTCTCTAAATTTAATGAAATTCCGTGAAAGTCCTCAATCAGGCTGTTACCCTGCATGATTTTGTAATCCAGATTCGGCAGGGGTTTGATATTGAGGTAATTTTCCTCATCGACCACAAGTGAAAGCCAGAGGCGGAGTTTGGCAATTTCAATAGCTCCGGGGTCGATATCCACACCATAAAGAGATTCCTGGATGCAGTGACGTTTGAAGTTATAGGCGCTTCGGGATTGAGATTCTTCGCTATCGCTCAGAATGACAGAGGTGGAATGAGATTGTGTCGTTGCTTCCGCTTCTCGCAATGACAAATAGGTTGCAAGCACATTCCGGGCCTTTACAATTTCGTGCATCATCCCGACAGGAAAGGCACCGGAGCCGATTGCGGGGTCGCATATTTTGATGGTTTTCAGTTTTTCGTCCAGAAGCCAGGCGTTTTTGCGAATGGATTCCGGTACCTGGTATTTGTATGACGTTGTTCCATTTTCCTTAGCCGCATCATGCTCGATGGCAAATTCGCCTTTGTGAATAAAGTCTTCTATATCTTTACGGGGAACAACAGTTTTATACCCTGTGCCTTTCAGACTCAGTTGCTCCGGTTCGGGATCTCCAAATAATTTTTGCTGTGTGAGCTTCTCCTGTGACAGTGAAATTTCTCCGGTATTGACTGCGGTATCCAGATAATTGATAAGGCTTTCCTGACACATATAGTGGACGATTTCACGAGGCGTGTAATAGGCGCCCTGACCCTTGCGCAGGTTTTCGGGAAGCAGGTTTTCAAATACTTTTCCCAGCATTTCCGGGTCGACGGCAACCTCTTTTTCCAGGGGTTCGTCTTCCTTAACGGTAAAGTTATAGCGGTCGAAGATATCCAGGATACCGGTGCCTGCCTGCCTGTCCCGGAACGGCAGACAGGTATCTCCGGCTTTTGTCTTTTCCTTGTTTGAAAACAATTCATCAGGCAAAAGAATGTTTGTGTTTTTCCAATCGTATGTCGCTTCGAATAATCCACCATTCAGGAAGGGGATTTTGCAGTCAAATTTCGGGTAATAGCTCAGATCAATTGTTGCTAGTCCTTCGGTGGTGGCCAATGCCTCGTAAAACAGATATTCCAGATAATCGTTGAAGAAGTTTTTGTTCTCCGTGACACATCTTTTTAGCAATGTTCTGAGAAATCTCTTATCACCCTGTCCCCATCTTTCATCTTTGGGTACGCCCAGCCACCCTTTCTTTTGCAGGAAATAGAGGAAAACTATCTGGCCCAGCAGCTTCTTGGCAAAATTGGCGGTGTCGATGGATTTGGTTTCAAATTCCTGTTTTATCTTGCTGTCTTTTTTTAGAATGTGATCAAGCTCTTCGGTTAGTTTCTCGAATAATCCTTTATAGTCCAGATAGAATTGTTTGGTTACTGCTTCAACACTGAAGGCATCTTCCAGTTCTGAGAGGGTGGGATTTCTTGAATCATTTTTCAGAAGGGGCAGCAACTGCTGCTGTGCGGTGTGATTCGGCTCGTTCTTGCCGACAAGGAATGAATATCTCTTTGCCGGGGTGAGTTCTTCTTTTACTTTGACTTTCCTGGAGTCAGTGACCTCCTCTTTGTATTCCATTCGCACATAGGAAAAACGCCAGTCGTCCATGTCGTCAGAATGATATGCCACTATGGCCGCATCTTTTTCACCTCTATTTTTCAAATACCATGCAATGAAATTTCGCTGCATTGTGCGGGCGCGTTCCAGCGCGGTTTCATGTTCCAGGTGCACGATGAGCACGTCAAGTTTACCTCCATCAGGATCAGTATAGGTGCCAAGACGTCTATATTTTTTGATGTGGCCTTTGAAGGAATCCTTGATGTATCTGCCCCTCAAATACGGAAAGGCCTTTGATTCATCGATATCGTTGAGAAGGTTTCGTATAAAATTCGAGAAACTGCTTTCATTGAAAGGGCGGTTGAAGGTATCGCTGATTAGATTTTCTGCTGCCTGTTTGTCCATGATTACTTTCTATTTCCACTTGTCAGGAATTCGGATAAAATAACCTCTCTTTTAGCTGAAAGAACCTGTTGCCCCGGTCTTTCCGCATCCAGGATATTATAAGGAATGGTTTTCTTCAGTATTGCCAGAACCTTTAGAGGATTACTCTCTTTTTCGATCTTTTTCTTGATGCCCTTGGTGGTGTTCTTCGGGATCACGCCGTATTCATATCCCCTTAAAACCAGCCTGATGTATTCCTCATCGTCATCGGTGAAGCCCTGGTATTTTCGAAAATCCTTTATCTTCAAACGTGTGATGACATAGCGTTCATTGGAAAGCCCGCCACGTCCGCCT
>JAUWQO010000041.1 GCA_030610995.1 Desulfobacterales bacterium | reverse complement strand
CGAACCGGTCAAAGCGCTTATGGAAAACGGAGGAAAACATCCAAAGGAATAAAGGCCATCATTTTCTATTTTTTTACTTGACTAAAAATCTCAACAAATCGATAAGCGTAATATCGGCGACCACTCTTTTTTCATCATCTACAACAGGCATCTCATGCACATTGGTCCTGATCATTCTCTTCAACACCATCCCCACCAATTCATTTTCGGTCGCCACCACGGTTTTTCTTTTCATTATGTCCTTTGCTGTTTCAGCGGTAATCATATTGATTAAAAACCTCGGGTGGATTTGGGGCTCATGGCTTTGAGAAAATACATGTCGTGCAAGAATTCCCAAAGAGATGAGACCGGCAAGTTTCTTTTCATCATCCATTACATAAATAATACGCCTTTGCTCAAAACTGATCATGACGTCAACTACCTCTTTAATATCGGCATTTTCATGAACAATCGGAACCCTTCTCTTTTCAAGAAGAGCAACCAGTTCGGTTACTTTTGTATTTTCTGTAACTTTTTCAACATGCTTCATATTCTGTCCTCTGATCCTCGACACCGATTTTCGCGGCTGAAAGCCGCTCCTACTCGACCACTTGACCAATTCCCCACTCGACCTCTGATCTCCGACCTCTGATCTCCGACCTCTGATTCTTCATCTTTTCCCATTCATTCAACGTTCGATGTTGGACGTTCGATGTTCGATGTTCGATGTTCATCTTTTTCTCTTCTAACCTTCTCACCCTCTCAACATCCGACTTCCGACCCCGCCAAACTGACGGCGGGCAAGCTTTGATCTCCGACCTCTGATCTCCGACCTCCGACCTCCGACCTCTGATCCTTTACGCCTCCCCTGCCCTTCTAAGTGAAAACCGGACAAAAAATGGCGACATCAGTTCATTGATTATTATTGATCCCAATACCGCGTTTACCATTATTTCCGACAGATATGTATCTCCGAATACCTCTCCTGCTGCCAGGACAAGCCCAACAGTAACTCCTGCTTTTGGCAAAAGAGCCATGCCAAGATATTTTTTGACAGCCTCAGGCGCACCGGATATTTGAGCCCCAAAACGGCTCCCCAGCAGCTTTCCGCTAAAACGCCCCAATACAATAACCAGGGCGATCAATCCGGCGGTCTGCATTACCTTAAAATCCATATGAGCCCCTGCCAGTGTAAAAAACATTCCGAATATTGGCTCCTCTATGCTCTCCACTACCGCAAAAAGATCCTCATGGTGCTTTACAAAATTGACCACCACAAACCCTAACATCATATTGGCAAGCAAAGGAGATGCCTTGAGGCTTATTGCCAGACCGCCTGCCAAAAAAATGGCTCCTGCTATCACTCCGAGGATTGCCTCCTTTCGCAATACAAAACCGATCAGTTTCCGAAGGCAGATTCCCAACGCGCCTCCAATAAACAGGGAAAGAAGAATCGAAAACATGGGGGAAAGAAGTAAGCTGGTAAAACGTACGGCCTCCTGGTTTACAAAGATTTGGGCCATGGAAAAAGCAAAAGCGGCAAAAAGAATCGTAAGAGCGTCATCCAGGGCGATCACCCCAAGGAGTATTGTAGTAAACGGCCCCTTTGCCCTGTATTCATGAACGATTGCCATAATTGCGGCAGGAGCTGTGGCAGCGCTGATGGCGCCGATCACAAACGCCATGGGAAAATATAATGTCCGGAAAGAGGACTGAATCGCTCCTAAGCTGTGAGTCAAATAAAAAAACAGGGAAAGCATTAGCGTCGTCGAGATGAAAGCGCCAAAAGCCTGCGTAAAAGTAATCCAGAAAATATGCTTTCCAAGCCTTTTCAACTTTATCAGGCTAAGAGATCCGCCGATTGAAAAGGCAATTATCGACAAAGCTATATCTGTAATTAGAGTTAGTTCTTTTTTAACCAGACTCTCATGGAATAGCCCTAAAAGCGAAGGGCTGAGCAGCACCCCAATTACAAGATATCCTGTCACACGAGGGGCTTTAAAGTAGTTTGCTGTTTTTCCGCCTGCATAGCTCAAGAGAAGAAGCATGCCTATGTAAACAAGAGGATGGATTGTTTCCATATTAGAGACCTTTGAAAAATGGTAAGCGTTCACGGAACGTTGAAATTAGAAAATAGAAATTGGAAATTTGGCCTTCATGCTTTTGTACTGTTGATGAACGCATTTTAATTTTGGCCCGAGTTTTTCAACTATTGCTTTGTATTCTGTGCGTTTGACTCAGATAAAGCTTTTCTTCTGATATGGCTTCTGCCAGTTTGTATACATCCAACTCGCAAACTCGTTTCATCTCTCCCGAATTTCTACTTTCTAATTTCAAGTTTCAAGCCGTGAACGGCTACCTATTATTGAACGATCCAGACAGTTAAACCGCTTGAGTTAATCAAAACTTTGCTGGTTACACTGCCCATGAAAATCTCTTTTATTTTCGAAAGGCCCCTACGCCCCAGTACGATTGTACCAAAACCGTTTTCACGCGCCTCTTTGAGAATATCGTCAGCAGCAGACCGGCTGCCGTCTATTACTTTAGTGGCGATCTGATCCCCGGAAAGTCCTGCATCAAGAAGTATTTTTTTAGCCTTTTTCATATATGGGGCAATCTGCTGACCTGCCTTGTTCAGCCAGAACTCTTCAAGGTCAGAAGCCTCTTCAAGCGCCTCCAGAGGAACAAAGCGTCTCAAATGCCTCATGGTATAAAAAATGGTTGCCTTGCAATCTGTGCCGGAAAGCATGAAACCGGCATGGTCAACAGCTCTCAGGGCATTTTCGGAGCTATCCACGGCAATGAGCGCCTTTTTTGAACGAACACCGCCTCCCACTATCCACAGGGGGCAATCCTTGCAGTACTCCACAAGCCTGGTGGAAATTTCACCCATGATAAACGGTTTAAAATCGGTTCGCCCACGCTTAGACATCAGAATAGTATCCGCCCTTTTACTTTTTCCATAATAATAAATATCTCTGGCAATAGTACTTTCACATTGCCGGTAATGCGGTTTGATATTCTCTTCATCAAAACCTTTGTCAATAAGAACTTTTTTGGCTTCTGCTAAAACCCGCTCTGCTATTTCTTTATTCTTTCTTTTAACTGAAGCCAGCGCCGACCTGATCTTCCTGTCCATTGTTTTATCGTCTGTTAAAAGAGGCGGCAAAGACGGCATGACATATAGAAGATGGACATGCATTTTATGCTCCGGGCCAAACATAAGATTAAGATAATCCAATGATCGCAACGAATTTTTTGAACCATCAAGCGGTATGACAATGCTTTTTTTCAAATCCTCCATAACATTCTCCTTTATTCAGACCTCGTTAATCTTTGTTGATTAATAGCCCTTTAACATATCCATAACCATTACTAAGTGCGCTTTGGCCGCTAACTGAAATTTATACCAGTGGGTGTTTTTAAAGTTTGCAGAGGCTTCTAAATCTTCTCCTTTTCGATCTTTAACGGCATCATCAACCCATTCATCTTTTTTGTAGCCGAGATCCGGTTTGTCCACATATTTTTTAACCTTATTGATTCTGTCATCGTAATCTTCAGAATTAATTATTTTTCTGAAGTCTTTTTCTACATGCATCCAGTAAATATTGCCTTTTCGTGCGGTTCTTAGTTCCTGAAAAATGCGTTTGCAAGCCTGAATCGCTATTTTCTGATTGTTTCTCTTACGATATGGCTTGTCAAAGCGGTAGTCATTCCAGGTCGTGGATATTTCATCCGGCAAATGACCAACATCAGCGTGACCTATATTCGGCGCTAAAGCCCGAAATGGATTACGCCAGTGGAAAACAGAGTTCCAATCCTCCTCATACCCTGAAAAATTTTGATGAGACCATGTATCAGCAAATGTGTGGACGGCAATTCCAATTCTGTAAAGATCGCCGGTGGCCAGTGCTGTTTTCAGAAGTTTTCGGGCGTTTTGGGAGTCAGGGGTCGTGCTGTACTTGTTATACCCGCCATTAATTGGCTGATTATTGTCGCCAGGCAAGAAATGAAATGGAACATAAACAAATTTTTGAATTTCATACACAAGAGATTTCACTGACATGGACTGCGTCATAATGGGCCGGAAGAATCCGCCATTAGACTTTATACCGAATGGAAATTGTGGCGGCCCGTCTTTCCTGGGATATTGACTTTCGTTATTGTCATCTGCGTATTGAGAGGCATAGGCAATGATATATGAATCCTCCTTGCTGAAGCCCGCCTTATTGGCCAATGCATAAGTTACATAATAATGAAAATCCTTTTCCATAATTACCTCCTGCTGAATTGTTCTTTTATCACCGACCCTTCCTGTCTGGTGCCCTGACAGGTTGGCCATGCACTATTTCTTGGGGAAATACTTCACCCCGGCGATATTCTTAAAATCTGAATCCTGAGTCCAGAGTATGGCTTCGAATGCCTTCGCTGTTGCGAGAATAATACTGTCTGCCATTGGAAGAGCAAGTTCCAAACTTAGCTTTGAGGCAGCAATCGCCAGATGGACCGTCAGATCCACAACCGTTCCTTTTTGCATAGCAGCGGCCGCCTGAAGGGCTTCATTCTCACTTGATTCCCGCAGAACGACCTTGAAGACCTCATAGATCGTTACCGTTGGGACAACAAGCGAAGGCGTATCTTTCAAAGGGGTTAGGAAGTGCTTTGCATTCAGCTCGTCTGCGAAGTACGCAAGCCAACCGGAAGAATCGACGATATTCATATTCTATCTTCCTCACGTTTGAATTCCGTATTTATGCCTTTGAGGAATCCGCGAAGCTCTGTAATATCTCGTTCAGGGATAAACTCGATCCGACCGTCATATTCTAAAACCTGCATTTTTTGACCAGGGCGAAGACGTAAAGATTGTCTTACTTTTTTAGGGATAACGACTTGAAATTTTGGTGACACAGTGACTATTTGCATAACAATACCTCCATCGATAATAATAAATATTACAATATCATGATCGATTGGATTTTGTCAAGCGAGATAGGGGACATTATTTCACCCCCTATATCCTACAATTGCAGCAAGTTGTTAATTGAACGTCAGGGCTATTTCTTGCCAACGTATAATCTATCAGGTAATAAATGCAAGTTCTGCGGCGTCAAAATCCCGGGGGTATGGGATAATAGTGCGTCCAGGCGGGCTAATCTAAGCATGCAAGACTAGTATCAATAATATAACTACATGTCAGGTTGTTTATTTATGTTCCGAACTTCGCGAACCTAACGTGAAGTTATTGATAGCTTCTTTAAGATTTGCATTTGCAAGCTTAATCTTCTTCATGGTTCCATCATGATCTTCGTCCGCGGCCCTTTCGGCAAGCTCTCCGATCTGCCCGGAGATATCGCTTATTGTTTTGATCTTATCCCTCAATCCCCCGGTCATAACGTTAATAGAATCCACCAGGTCTTTGAGTTCGTCCCCTTTTCGAAGGCTTATATTTTTGCACAAATTCCCTTTTCCGATCTCAGCCAACTCCTTTTCTATCCTGTACATAGGCCCGGCAATCGCATGTGGAAACAAAAGGGATGCAACAACACCCAGGATCAGGCTCGCAAGAAAGCCGCAAACAAGCACAGGAAAAAGAAAATCCATGAAATTTTCTGCCTTTACATGAAATAATCGGTAGGACTTGCCAACATTTATATCGCTGTAGAAATAGAAAATTATCCCCGTAACGAGCAGCGACGCAAGGATAATACTCCATATCTTGACTAGCATACGCAACTGGAGCCTTCTTTTTATGGAAAAGTTAAAAAACCGGCTTCGCTTATAATCCATCTTAGAACTTGACATGTTGCCTCCCTTCCGCACTCCGCATTTGGTGCTATTTCTTCCTATGGCATGTCTTGCAACCGATTGTATCTGAGCGCGCAAAATATTTCCTTTTTCCGCCGTGCGCAAAGTGGCAGGTAACGCAGGTCATGATGCCGCCTCTCAATGTCGGAAAATAATCGGGAACCATTGTTGTCGGTTTTGCCGCAACTCCCACAGGATGGGTTAGGCCTATAGCCTCAGTGGGATGGCATCGACGACAGACATCGATGGTGAGTTCCTTGCCAACGCTCAGGTCTGTACACCCATCCTTTACTTTCTTGCACTCAACAACGGTCACATTTGCGATCCGCGAGGTTTCTAAGTACAAAGAAATCTCTGACGTTCTTGCTCTCTTGCGCCGCATAAAGATTTCCACATTGTTCACAGTCAATTCCGGTGGTTCTCCTTTTTCCGTAACATCAGATCCTGTTATCTTTGCTGTATTGAACAGACGATCCTCAGAAACAGCCTGGTTGCCGAAGATGTCCCTGGATATGACCCGAAAGTGGTAATCCTTTCCGTGTGTTAGTTTAGAGATGTTTACCCGGTGATGCTTTATCATGGCAACATCCTCCGAGCTGTATATGCCATATTGATCAGAAAGACCGTATTCTATAAAAGAGGTTGACGGCTCATTAGTATCCCATATGATGGTCGTTGAAAGAAACGGCGCTTTTTCTATTGGAAGGACCCTGATTCCGGATATTACCGGTGGTCTCTTATCATTCCGTGCTCTATTTTGTACTCTTGCCGGGATGACTCCTCTCAACTTAGTTTCCACCTTATTTCCCGGCACATCTTTAAGCACAAGATTGATATCATAGCTCGACCCGGTAATGAGATGTTTCAGAAAGATGTCATGTTCTGTAAGATAGCCGGGATGGGTCAGAATAATTGGCTCAATTATCTGGCTTTTCCGGGCCTGCTTTCCCTTTACAGCGCCTTCCTGTTTCAAGTGGCAGGTGTTACATTCTCCTTTTTCAAAGGGAGCATGCTTGTATGAACTTGAACCCTCATTGCGGTGAACATCCAGATGGCATGCCAGACACTCATTTTCTGCCTTCTGTGTCTTGGACCAGGCAGAAAAGGGGAAAAAGACTCCAGCGATTGCAAGGCTCAATACGATCAAACACCTTATCATATTCGATTTTGGATTAAACCTATCCATTAACCACCAGAATCTTTCTTGATTCGTAATTTTCTCTGCACGTAAAAAAGGGGGACGGGGTTGAAATTACGCGTTTCTAGTCTTTCAGGGACAAGAATTGATCGACGATCAGTTAATCCCCATTTAGGGGTGCGAAATTTGAGTTAGAATATATCTATCTGAAGAGGCTGTTATCGTTTGCAACTTTCCTCACTAAATCTCGATAGTCATGGGAACCGCTGCAGCCGGGCGAAAATTCAAAAATAGTCTGGCCAAAAGCAGGAGCCTGAGGAAAATTTGCGTTGTAACGAATAGGATTACAAATATATTCACCGTAAAGCTGTTTAAGCTTATTAAGAATTTTAGTCGGATGTTTTACCCTTTTATCATGAAATGTTGGCACAATGTATTTTATGGAGACTTCATTGTGATATCTCTGTATAGAAGAAAGACTCTTTAAAAATTCAACAAGCCCCTGAAGTGACATAACCTCAAGTGAAACCGGAATTAAAATTTCTTTAACATAAAATAAAACATTCACCGTCAATGGGTCCCAGCCTGGAGATGTGTCAATAATGATATAATCATATTGACTTTCCAGCGGAGTAAGTGCTTCCGCTAATGTCATTTCTCCACCAAAATCTTTTCGGTCTATCAGACGCTTTATTCCTGCAAGAGATTTTCCACCTGCCAAAAGCCACAAGTTTTCCCTGGCTTCAACAATTGCTTCTTCAGGACTTAATTCATTCGTCAATAACTCAGTCAGCCCTGCTTTTGTATTAATACCCAGCATATAGCTGTCCTGCCCCTGAGTATCGCTATCTACAAGCAGGACTTTATATTTGGCAAGTGCAAGACCGGCGCTAAGATTTACCGCTGTCGTTGTCTTCGCAACCCCACCTTTGCTGATCGACACACTGATCGATCTGGCGACACGATTCCCTTCAGGCATCAGTTTTTCAATTTTTTCATGAGATTTATCAATAAATTGTATTGGAAACCGATGCGAACATGCTTTGCAGCGTGCAATTATTTTTTCATTTGGAGGAATTCGATTTTTATCAATATTATGTTTTTTCTTACATTTAGGACAAGTAATTATAATCACAAAAACTCCTGTTTATATAATTTTCTTGGGTTAAAAGAATCTCTCTATTTACAACTCGTCAGTTTTATTCCGAATTTTAAAAATTTATTGGATACAATTATTTCTTTTGACTTTCTCTTAAAATATCTTTCACCAAAGAACTCTTTTGTCCTTTTATTCCCAGCTCTCTAAATATTGAACTCAACGCCAGTTCCACAATCCTTGACATAGAAACCCGAGATTTTAATTCTTTAGGGACCATTACTTTGATTTTTGCCTTTGCTTCGCCAAGCTCAACAAAAATATTTTCAGGAATATAATATGTAACTTTTTTTTTGGCCGGCCTTATTTCTTTTCTCTTTTGTTTTGGTACCCTGACACTTTTTTTTGTTGAGGCTTCAGTAGATGGTTGGCCTCTACGGTATAATAGTTCTGTCAAATCTTCAATGCCGGGGATGGAGTCTTCCTCTGATCCCTCAAGAATATCATCAAAAATATCCTTCTTCTTATTTTTTTCCATTATACCGATCTCCTCGCCAGATCGATCAATAAACTGATCTGGTATTAAAATTAAGACAACTTACTGTTACTTTCTTGAAAATAATTTTGTACGATTGATTTTAATGTATTCACTGATTATACGTTCACTTTCCTCATCCTGATCAATAAATTTTATACCGCAACGATAGTTACCATACTCGTAGGGAGAAATGTGTACTACCCCCCCATGCAGCCTAAAAATCCTTCTCTGAACAGTCAGCTTTATTGAGTCCAATTCTTCACCAACAGAAAAAATTTCGGGCCGGGGCAAGTGAATTCCGATTCCCCAACTCAAAATATCAACAATATCATATTGTTGATCATTAATTTGCACTTTTACTTCATCCTGGTTGCTTACCGGTAAACGAAAATACTTGCGTACTATTCCCTTTAACTCCAAATTATTCTCCAGGGGAACATAAACAGTCTTGTTTAAAGATTCTTCTATGTCCTCGACTTCAATTTCAATACTATCGCTGTTTTTACTGTTCATACAGAAATCCTTCAGTTTTTTTAAAAAACAATTTTGACTGGGAGGGCTTTCGGGACGTACATTAGTTTATAAGTTGCTGTTAAGCTTTTAACGAGTAATTGTGGCGTATAACCAATTGCTCTCCGCGTTTAACCGCTAAACTGACTGCGGGTTGCGAAATCTTCAGAAACAGAGCAAACTGCGAGCCGCAACCGTCTTTTTATATTTCCCGACGGCCAATACCTGCTCAGGTTTTAAGTCCAACAATTCTGCAATTCGTCCGTCCCTGAAGCCCGCCCTAATATGATGAAGCGCACCCGGCGCATCTATTCTTGATTGGCGTGGCATATAAACTAAATATCATAGTTCAAGTACCCTGTCAACTTATAAACTAATGTACGTCCCTGAACTCTCCCTAAACCTTGTAATAGTGTTTTCTACAGCGTCGGCATGAGTGAATAGTTTATGATTAAATCTGACCCAGTATGTATTGTAAAGAACAGAAACGCCCTTTAATGATTCACTCAGTTTATCAGACTTATCAAAATTGAAGGGGTGCGCTTGCACCATTTTTCCAAAAGGGTTTTCTCTATGAAGGGAGCTAGTCAGAGTAATTACTCGATGACCTTTTTCCAGCAATCGCTGAGCAACGTATTTTCCAGAATACCCGAATGCACCTGCAACTGCATGTATTTGCGGCTCAGTCATATTTCATTATGGGCGCTTTGGGACGCTTTCGGGATTTACATTAGTTTATTAGGAACATTCTATCCACAATCTAACTTTGGAATATTAGATATCCTTCCATGGCAGTCGCAACAAGTTACTGTTTGACCATTATATTTGCCTGGTACTCCTTTAACACCTCATAAAACAAATACCCCGTTTTATTTTTTGCAAACAAAACATTGCTCATAACCTTTAAATTGAGCTTATTTTATAAATTAATACCCTATTTGATCATTCTATGTCAATAATATTGAACATTTGGAATAACAGGGAATTAGGGGGGTCATTGTCAGCCTCGCGCCTCGGACTGCCGATTTGCTAATCGCTGTTACTGATATATTCAGCCATTAATCCCTGGGGATAATATGATGCAAGGTACCCGGCCGCCTGCCCGCCATCGCGAGCTCAGGCGAGGCGGGCGGGCATCTATTCTGGCTTGACGTGGCATGTGACTTCATTACCCCAAACAAATAAAAAAAGAAAAATAATGGAATGACGGAGTAATTTGAATTTTTAATATCATATGTTGAAAAAAAGTTTATAATTCAATATAGATGAACTCGCAAAAAGTCGTCATTCCGGTGAAAACCGGAGTCCAGAGCCCTCGTAAGTAGTTGAATAGACTGGATAGCGCTAATGGTTAGCGCTGATGCTTCACTTCGTGTCACTACGTGTCCGGCTTTCGCCGGAATGACGGGAAATGATACTTTTTGACTTTTTACGAGTTCATCAATATAAATGAATTTTATGGTTACCTTTTTAAGCCAATAACAAATTGATTTTTAGCACAAATAATTGATAAGATAATTAAATTGGTCTTTTATTCGAAAAAGGAGATATAATGATGAAGAAAATCGAGGCGATCATCAAGCCTTTTAAACTGGATGATGTTAAAGAAGCATTGAATGAAATCGGCATCCAGGGAATGACTATTTCAGAGGTAAAGGGATATGGACGGCAGAGAGGGCATAAGGAGGTTTATCGCGGGGCCGAATACGTGGTTGACTTTATCCCTAAAATCAAGATCGAAATAGTTGCGGAAGCTGACTTGGCGGATAATGTGGTAGAAACAATAAAGAAAGCCGCATATACAGGCAAACTCGGTGATGGAAAAATTTTTGTGCTCCCCACGGAAGAAGTCATCAGGGTACGCACAGGAGAAAAAGGGAAAGATGCGATATGATACAGACCCTGTCGAGTAGTCGAGTAGTCGAGTGGTTGAGTTGTTGAGAGGACTCAACTATAACACTATTCCCACTCAATGGTGCTGGGCGGCTTGGAACTGATGTCATAGACTACGCGATTAACACCTCTTACTTCATTAATAATGCGGTTAGAGATCCTGCCGAGCAGAGAGTGGGGGAGCTTGGCCCAGTCTGCGGTCATGGCATCGGCGCTGGTCACCGCCCGAATGGCTGCAATGTGTTCGTAAGTCCTCCGGTCTCCCATAATCCCAACGCTTTTCAGTGGAAGGAGCACGGCAAAGGACTGCCAGAGCTTCTTGTATAAGCCATTCTCCTTGATTTCTTCAAGGAGAATGACATCCACATTCCTCAAGATGGAAAGCCTTGCCTGGGTGACATCACCGATAATTCGAACAGCCAGACCCGGACCAGGGAAGGGTTGTCTACAGATAAGATCTTCCGGGAGTCCAAGTTCTTTTCCTAAAACACGCACTTCATCTTTGAAAAGGTGTTTGAGCGGTTCAATAAGTTTGAGCTTCATATTCTTTGGGAGCCCACCCACATTATGGTGAGATTTGATCACTGCGCTCGGGCCTCCAAAGGCCGACCTTGACTCGATGATATCCGGATAAAGAGTTCCCTGGGCAAGAAATTCCACGCCCTTGAGCTTGGACGCCTCTTTTTCAAAGACTTCTATAAACGCGCGCCCGATAATCTTCCGCTTCTTTTCAGGGTCAACAACTCCCTTTAATCGATTCAGAAACGCCCTCTTTGCGCTGACAAATCTTAGATTCATCTTGAAGTGCTTCTTAAAGAGCCACTTGACCTTTTCCGCCTCACCTTGCCTCAAAAGGCCGTTATCGACAAAGATGCAAGTCAATTGCTTGCCGATAGCCTGATGGAGAAGAAGCGCTGTCACCGAGGAATCAACACCTCCGCTCAAGCCCAGGATCACTCTCTTATCTCCAATTAGGAACCTTGCTTCCCGGACCGATTCTTTGATGAAAGATTTCATCGTCCAGGTCTTCCTGCACCCGCAGGTGGCGAACAGAAAGTTCTTCAACATCGTTTTTCCCTTGGGCGTATGGGCAACTTCAGGGTGGAATTGTAATCCATAGAACCTTTTTGCGGGATTTTCCGTGGCCGCCACACTGGTACTGGCAGTTGATGCCGTCACCCTAAAACCTCTCGGCAGGTTGCCGACTGTGTCTCCATGGCTCATCCAGCAATTTGTCTTTTCCTCGATTCCATAAAAAATGCCTGTAGCATCTTTTATTCGAAGTTCGGCAAGGCCGTATTCTCTCTTTTCCGCCCTCTTTACTTCTCCCCCCAGGGCATCCGCCATGTACTGCATCCCATAACAGATACCGAGAATTGGAATACCTAATTCAAAGATTTCAAGGTCCACCCGCGGACTGTTTTCTTCATAGATGCTTGCAGGGCCTCCGGACAGGATGATCCCCTCAGGCGCCAGCGCTTTGATCTCGGCAGGACTGATCCGAGGGGGTTCAATCCGGCAGTAAACACGATGCTCACGTACCCGTCTGGCAATGAGCTGGTTGTACTGGGAACCAAAGTCAATAATCAATATCATGTTTACTTCCTTTCAGATTACCACCGCATACGAACCTTTACGCCCTGAGCGTGCAAAGCTTCTTTGATTTGCTTTATCGTATGCGTGCCATGGTGAACTATTGAGGCAACAAGCGCGGCATCGGCCTTGCCTTTTGTCAGAACATCGTAGATATGGTCTATGTTTCCGGCGCCGCCGGAAGCGATGACCGGAATATTCACATTCTCAGATATGAGTGAAGTCAAGGCCATTTCATAACCCTGCTGGGTGCCGTCTGCATCAATAGAATTAAGGCAAATCTCTCCTGCCCCCATGTTTTCCGCCTCCTTTG
The DNA here is from genome assembly GCA_030610995.1 of Desulfobacterales bacterium. Taxonomy (GTDB): domain Bacteria; phylum Desulfobacterota; class Desulfobacteria; order Desulfobacterales; family ETH-SRB1; genus Desulfaltia. Next base: position 6,578 of record JAUWQO010000041.1, on the reverse strand, counting down.
CCCACTCAAGGGCATCGATGCCCATATAAGTCCTGCCTCCGTGAATGACGATCTCATATCCTGACGGGATCTTGCGAGAGGTATCCACCTTTTTGACATCCATCCCAAGCACAATGCACTGGCTTCCAAAGGCCCGTGCGCCATCTGTAATGATTTCAGGATTTCGTACGGCTGCGGTGTTTACGCTCACTTTTTCCGCACCAGCGAGAAGCACACGGCGCATATCTTCAATAGTCCTAATTCCGCCACCCACGGAAAATGGTATGAAGATCTCTTCAGCCACACGGCGAACCACATCTATCATAATGTTCCGGCGGTCGCTTGAAGCAGTTATGTCGTAAAAGACGATCTCGTCAGCCCCTTCCTTATAGTAGAAACGGGCCATCTCCACAGGGTCGCCAATATCGATATTGCCTTGAAACTTTACACCCTTGGTGGTTTTGCCGTCTCTCACATCAAGACAGGGTATAATCCTTTTACTTAGCATAGCAACCATCCCAGGCGCAAAATTTCTCCAATAGCCTCAGCCCTGCTTTGCCGCTCTTTTCCGGATGGAACTGCACTGCAATCAGGTTGTTATAACCGATTACGGAGGCAAACTCTATACCGTAGCAAGTTGTCCCGAATACATATTCATCCGATGCAGGCAGAGGATAATACGCATGAACAAAATAGAACTCATCTGCCGGGGCGATACCTTCCAGCACCGGATGCTCTTTCCGCAGATTTACGCTGTTCCATCCCATGTGGGGTATTTTTAGCCGATCCTTTTCTTCAGAAAAAAGCGGGTGAGGAAACAATTCAACATTTCCCTCAATGAGCCCTAAACACTCGGCTTCATTCTCACGGCTCCTTTCCAGAATAATCTGGGCGCCAAGACAGATCCCAAGTATCGGCTTGCCGGCATTAAACTCATACCTCAACACTTCATCCAACCCCAGGCGCTTCAGATCGGACATGGCCTTGCCGGCTGCCCCTACACCCGGAATGATGATCCTTTCGCAGCTCAAAATTTCTTCCCTGCGTTGAGTAATCCGGCACCCAAAACCCAATTTTTTCAGGGCACGTTCCACACTGCTCAGGTTGCCAGCCTTATAATCAACAATTGCAATCATTGAACTTAGCTCGCTTCGCTCACAAATTGGTCGAGTGGTTGATTTGTCGAGTAGTTCAAAGACCCTTACAACTCGACGACTCGACTATTTAACTGCTCGACTAAAGTCGTAGGAATTTCAACAGGTTGTAGAAATTCCGAGACGTTATTATTAGGGTTCCAGATACTTCAAGGCCAGGGTTTATATCCTTTCCGGACAGTCATTTGGCACCACTATACCGATAGACTACTCCCTCTGACTCCGCCAGACTGAACGGCAGGGACGCCGTTCACTACATGCTCTGACCTCGATTTTCGCGGCTGAAAGCCGCTCCCACTCGACCCCTCAACCACTCGACTACTCGACTACTCGACCACTCGACTAATTCCCTACTCGACTACTCCAGACAGTCCTTTGACAAGCTTTCATCAAACTCTACAGGGTAGCATCCATCAAAACATGCTTTGCAGAAGTTGTTCTCAGGGTTATTCATGCCGGTTGATTCAAGAAGACCATCAAGACTGATATAATGAAGGGAATCCAGTCCCAGCAAGTCACGAAGCTCTTCAACAGATTTATTTGCCGCTATCAATTCACCGCTCGTTGAAAAATCTATACCATAATGACATGGAAAGCGATGTGGAGGGGAACTAACGCGCATATGCACCCGCTTTACGCCGAACTCACGCAGAGCTTTTACCCTTGTCTTAACCGTGGTTCCTCTTATTATTGAATCCTCAATTATGATAATATCTTTGTTTTTCAGAAGCTCCTTTACGGGATTCAGTTTTATCCTTACGCTAAAATCACGCATGCTCTGTGTGGGTTGAATAAATGTTCTACCAACATAGTGATTTCTGATCATGGCCATCTCAAAGGGGATGCCGGAAGCTTCCGAATAACCCAGGGCCGCATAAGTTCCCGAATCAGGAAAAGGCATAACAAGATCCGCATCAACAGGAGCTTCTTCGGCAAGACGTCTGCCATGTGCCTTTCTCATTTGATAAACATTATGCCCGAATATCGTGCTGTCCGGTCTTGCAAAATAGATAAATTCAAATATGCAAAATCTTCGTTTTGCAGCAATGGGCGATTTTATGCTTTTTATCCCGTTTTCCCCTATAATGACTATTTCGCCGGGATCGAGCTCCCTTATAAACTTCGCCTCAACAAGATCAAGAGCGCATGTTTCCGACGCAAGCACATAGTGCCCATTAAGTTTTCCGAGACACAGGGGTCTGAAACCGTTTGGATCCTTTATCCCAATGATCTCTCCATTGCTTGTAAGCACAATAAAAGAAAAGGCGCCTTTTAGCCTGGACACAGTTTCAACAAGAGCCCCTTCAAAGCCTAATTTCAGATTTTTCACAAAAAGATGGAGAAAAATCTCGCTGTCCGTAGTGGTCTGAAAAATCGATCCTCTTTCTTCAAGCTCATTTTTCAGGCTATACGCATTTACCAGATTGCCGTTGTGGGCAACAGCATAAGATTTTTTTCTATGATGTACAATAAAAGGTTGTGCATTGGAGAGTGTCGAACTCCCTGTTGTGGAATAACGGACATGTCCTATGGCGCTCTCACCCTTTAATTGTTCCAGATGGGCTGTTTTAAAAACATCAGGCACAAGCCCCATTCCCTTATACGCAGTGATGTTTTTGTCACTGACTGTCGCTATGCCGGCGCTTTCCTGCCCCCTGTGCTGGAGAGCATACAAACCAAAATATGTGATCTTCGCCGCTTCAGGATATCCATGAATTCCAAACAGGCCGCACGCTTCCCGGGGTTTTTCCGTGTATCTTTCCATTATACTATCGCCTTAAATCACAGATAAGCGTTCACAAAACGTTAACTTAAGAAAACTCGAAGGTGCTCACAGTAATATTTTTTACCACGAAGAACACGAAGGACGTGAAGATAAAAAAAATCCTTCGTGTTCTTCGTGGTGATTAATAATAAAATTGCCTAAGTTAATGACATTGCATTTCAAGTTTGCTGATCCCTGACCTCTGACTTCCGACCTCTGACATTATACTCCTGAACAGTTTTAACCGATAGCTTCCTCTTCTTAATCGCTGAAACACCTCTGCACATGGCCATAGCCCCTGCGATTGTTGTTGCATAAGGCAGGCCATATTTTATTGCCGCACGTCTTATGTCATACCCGTCACGCCTGGTTTCTCCACCCGAACCCGTATTTATTACAAGCTGGACTTCATTGTTTTTAATTGAATCAACAACATGGGGACGGCCAAGTGAAACCTTGTTTATCATTTTATTTGATATGCCGTGTTTGTTTAAAAATTCAGAAGTCCCGCTGGTTGCCATGATCTTAAAATCCATGTCGCGATAATGAGACGCAACATCAAGCACAGCCTCTTTGTCACGATTCTTTACGCTTATGAAAACAGTGCCTGAAACAGGAAGATTCTGCCCTGCCCCAAGTTGTGCCTTTGCATAAGCAGATCCGAATTTTGAATCAATTCCCATGACCTCTCCGGTTGATTTCATCTCAGGCCCAAGAAGCGTGTCAACATCTGGAAACCTGTCAAATGGAAGCACAGCCTCCTTTACTGAGACGTAATCGGGAATTTTTTCACAGGTAAGACCGAGTTCGTGCAAGCTGCGACCAAGCATAACCTTTGTGGCTAACTTTGCAAGAGGCACACCTGTTGCCTTGCTTACAAAGGGAATTGTTCTGGAGGCCCTTGGATTTACTTCAAGCACATATATGCGATCATCTTTAATAGCATACTGCACGTTCATCAGACCTATGACATTTAATTCCAGGGCCATGGCTTTTGTAGCGTTTGCTATTTTTTCCAGAGCATCGGCGCTTACACTGTAAGGAGGAAGAACACATGCCGAATCCCCTGAATGTATTCCTGCCTCTTCAATATGCTCCATAATACCGCCGATAATAGTTGTCTTTCCATCTGAAATCGCATCCACATCCAGTTCAACTGCATCTTCCAAAAACTTGTCTATCAGCACCGGATGCTCCGGAGAGGCTATGATGGCAAGCCTTGTAAAATTTTCCAGATCATTCTGGTTATATACTATCTTCATTGCTCTTCCGCCAAGCACATAAGATGGCCTGACAATTACAGGATATCCGATCTTTTCGGCAACAGCCACCGCTCCTTCAATATCCACAGCAGTGCCGTTTGCAGGCTGAACAAGGCCCAGTTTATTTAACATAGCCTGAAAAAGCTCACGATCTTCAGCACGATCAATGCTTTCCGGCTGCGTGCCAAGTATGGGGACGCCAGCCTCAAACAGAGAAGTAGAAAGATTAAGAGGGGTCTGACCGCCAAACTGAACAATTACTCCCATCGGCTTTTCTGTCTCAACAATGTGGAGCACATCCTCTTTTGTAAGTGGTTCAAAATAAAGCTTGTCTGATGTGTCATAATCTGTGCTGACAGTTTCTGGATTGCTGTTTACCATTATGCTCTCGACGCCCTCTTCTCGAAGCGCAAATGAAGCATGAACACAGCAATAATCAAATTCAATCCCCTGCCCTATCCTGTTTGGGCCTCCTCCTAAAATTATCACCTTTTTTTTGTCGGAAACCCTTGCTTCGCTTTCAGTTTCATAAGTGGAATAATAATATGGTGTTGAAGCCTTGAATTCAGCGGCGCACGTATCAACAAGCTTGTAAACCGGCCGGATGCCTGAGGCCTTGCGGTTTTTTTCTACAATTTCTTCACTGGAACCTGTGAGACAGGCTATCTGTATATCCGAAAAACCGTATGATTTTGCTTTTTGTAAAAGTGAACGCTGTATACCGAACATCTTTGAATTTTGAGGCTTAAGGGTTGAAGCAATTTCCTGTTCAAGATCAACTATCTGTTTAATCTGATATAAAAACCAAGGATCAATGCCGGTTAATTCATGGATTGATTGAACCGACACCCCCTTTAGAAGGGCATACCGCAGGTAAAATATTCTCTGGGAATTAGGGGTGGCCAGCTTCTGCTTGATTTCAGATATTGTTTGACCTTTTTTATAAATGTCAGAATCCTTGCCATCACCGCCCAAACCGTAACATCCTATTTCAAGCGATCTTAAAGCTTTCTGCAGGGCTTCTTTAAAAGTCCTGCCGATAGCCATTGTCTCGCCCACAGACTTCATGGAGGTTGTAAGATAATCGTCTGTTTCAGGAAATTTTTCAAAGGTCCAGCGGGGTATCTTGACCACGCAGTAATCAAGGGCCGGTTCAAAGGATGCAAGGGTCTCACCTGTAATGTCGTTGGGAATTTCATCAAGGGTATATCCTACCGCCAGTTTGGCGGCTATCCTTGCGATAGGAAAACCTGTGGCCTTTGAAGCAAGGGCGCTGCTGCGCGAAACCCTTGGATTCATTTCAACAACAATCATTTCTCCGTTTTCAGGATTGACGGCAAACTGTACATTTGAGCCTCCGGTATCAACCCCTATTTCACGCATGATTGCAATAGATGCATCCCTCATAACCTGGTATTCTTTATCGCTTAATGTCTGGACAGGAGCAACCGTAATGCTGTCGCCCGTGTGTATGCCCATGGGATCCATATTCTCTATGGAGCATACAATAACAACATTATCATTATTATCTCGCATTACCTCAAGTTCATATTCCTTCCAGCCCAACACAGATTCCTCAAGCATTATCTGCCCGATTAAACTTGCGTCTAATCCTGCCACGGACATTTTTTCCAGGTCTTCGGGATTATAGGCAACACCGCCGCCAGTCCCTCCAAGGGTAAAGCTCGGCCGGACAATGATCGGAAATCCAATCTCATCTGCTATGGCTGCGACCTGCACCATATCTGTTGCTATCCCGCTTTTGGGTATGCAAAGCCCTATCCTCTCCATTGCATTTCGGAAAAGGTCCCTGTCTTCAGCCTTTTTTATGGATTCAATGGACGCTCCGATCATTTCAACACCGAACTTATCGAGAACGCCCATCTTTGCAACTTCAACGGCTGTATTAAGCCCTGTCTGGCCGCCCAGAGTCGGAAGCAATGCATCGCCGCTCCCTTTCGATTACCTTTGCAACAGTCTCAGGAGTAACAGGCTCAATATATGTCCGATCGGCCGTTTCAGGATCGGTCATGATCGTCGCGGGATTGCTGTTGACAAGCACAACCTCATAACCTTCCTCTTTTAAAGCTTTGCATGCCTGGGTGCCTGAGTAATCAAACTCGCAAGCCTGACTAATAATTATCGGACCGGCTCCAATTATAAGAATTTTATGTATGTCTGTTCGTTTCGGCATTATTGTCTTTTTGTGCTTTTATCAATTTGTAATAGTTCAGCCACGAATGAACACGAATTTACACAAATAACGTTCAAAATTTTTCAACCTGTGCAGTTAGGTAATTTTCAAGTCCCCTCTAATAAGAGGGGATTTAGGGGTGTGTGAATATGATATACATCTGCACTTCGGATAATGTGCTGCTGTTTTGGAACATTTTATCAAGTTCTTTGAGTTCCGAATTG
>JAUWQO010000004.1 GCA_030610995.1 Desulfobacterales bacterium | reverse complement strand
TGTTGCGAGTCATTTTAAGTTATGTTGTGGGCTTTCCATAACTCTTTGTTATTATAGCAAATATCGATGCATAAGCTTTTGGTGAGTATTTATTTGTTTTTTCAATGGGTTAGAGAGAACTCACAACATAAGGGACGCCCTTCACATTTGTATGGACTTGGGGTACGCCCTTCACATTTGCAGTTTTAAAACAAGCCCCCTGTATGAAATTAAAGTTAGCTATGTAATAAAAGCGACAACCTATCCAAAGCTGTAAAACTAAAGAGCATCCCAAAATTTTCGCTGACAACTTAATTCTGAACTCTAACCCTTTCTCTAATCCTCACCCTCTGACGTACAAGATTATACAGGCGATTTCTTCACCATCAAACGAAAATGTCACAACAAGCGCATATGACTAACTATCTAATCCTTCCGGATGGGGGAACTGCTCTTTTCCGGCAACCAGAATCGTGAGGTTTGGCTCGTCCATGTCATAAGGCACCTTAAAAAGATCCGCCCCGCCTCTCGGACTTTTTTCTCATGTACGAAGTTGCACTGTTGATGTTTGAAGAACCTGCCACCCCGGAGTAAAATTGATCCTTGCATTTGCTGGAACTGATGGCAGATCAACATCTTCCCAACTCTCTTTTGCACGCCGAAAATCCTCTAACTGTTCAGACGTTAGTCCCCTGTATACTTCAAAAAACATCTTAGTTGCAATATAATCTTTCCTGCTTAACCTTACCCTTAGCCGAATCGAATACCGAACAAACCGCCGTCCTCAGTGGCATCCGTCAAGCGTGTCGGCATGATGTATTGCTCCAGATCAAAGTCCTTTGGCAACTCGACTGGCAGTGCATCTTCATTCATGGTAACAATGTACTGAAATCCGAGCTGGTCTGCCATTTTTGCTCCAAGCTGCAATGCTTTCGCAACCTGTCGTTCATCGACACCATCGAAAAGATGGCTGTCATGGAAGAGAAAACCCGGCCCGATGCCGCGTTCTGCACAGAACCTCATTAGCATCATGTCGAAGCAAAAGACCTGCATGTTTGAAACCCCGCTGCTCCTTTTGCCATGAATCTTAACCTCGAATTGCGGCCCATTAAGACTTTCACTGATCACGAGGCTGCCGGCATCTTCATAGAGGGCATTGGAAATCTCCTCAAAAGCAAGAATCGCCATTCGCAGAATATCGCTTTGCTCATTGTGATCCTGGCGCAAACGGCGTAATAGCTGTTGTCGCTCAAGATCGAGATCCGTTTTGCCGCTTTCCAGCTTTTCGGCTATTGTATGGCGCTGTCTGAGGTTTTCCACGTCGGTTTCGAGTCGAGCAAGTTCCTGCTGAAGCCTGGTGAAATGATCGAGTGCCCCATGCGACTGGAGGATGCCCATAATTTGCGAACGCCGTACCTCGTGTTTTTTGATCGTGTCTACCCTATGTTCGATTTGTCGACGTGAGGCACTGATCTCACCCCGAAGATACGAATTCCTGTTGGCAAGAACCGATTGATGAAAGGCTCTTACATCCTCGAATCGCTTCAAAGCCAAAGCAGGAAGAACGACTCCCGCCTCTCGATACACCTCCTCGAGTTTGGTATCTGGCGGTGGGGCTTCCTCTTGTAAGGATTCCTCGATATCGTCGATGAGCTGACGATCCATCGTGTTTTCATCAACGAGTTTGTTGATCTGCCTTGTGAGGTCGGATGCTTCCTGCTCGAGTTCGCGATACTCCGGTAGAACCTTGAACTCCGTGGTGCTCCGTCTTAGCTGCACGGCCCGGGCTTCGGCCACCGTAAGCTTGGTGCGTAAATCAGATGTCGTGCTGATGATATCGCCAAGCGCACCCTCCATGGCAGCCTTCTTGAGAGCCTTGAGGGATTTCTCTTGTTCCCGAATCGATTGCCATTTCTGAGGAATCGTCCAGTCAAGGCCGATAAGATAGCTGATAGCAACCTGCTGATCGTAGATCTGTTGTTTTTCGTTTTGTCGAAAGGGGTCCGTGAATCCCAGTACGGATTGTCGCCGGACAAAGTAGGAAAACAATGATCGAAACGTGGGACTATATTTTTCCTCTGATTCAGGCAGCTCAAAGAGGATTTTCCCAAGCACGATCTTCCACAGGCTGTTTTTGATCATGTTTTTACCGGTAAGCGTATCGACTGATGGCTGAACAGGCCAGTGATTATACTCTCCGCCAGCGACTGTCAGGACTGAACGATTCTCCGCTTCGCGCTCCATCGCGACCATGTGTCCGCCAAGGTCGAACTCCAGGCCGAATGAGTGATTCTTGAGGTACACGTCCCGAAAGATGGAGTTTTTTTCGAGGGTTCCAGCCATGAGAAAATGGATGATCTCCGTAATGCTGGACTTCCCCGCACGATTTCGCGTCTGTCGTTCGGTTGCACCCGGTGTCTTTTCTGCGAGCACAAGATTGAGACCGCTGTGAAACTCAAGATTCTTAAAGCTCGGCAGACTGCTGTAGATGCGGTGAATCATGTCTCTATCCTTTTCACAAGGCCCATATGGAAACTGACAGCATTGAGCATGTAAAGAAGGTCCAGTGCAAGCACGAACCAATCGTATGTCACCTTTAACGAAGCGGTTTTCATCTTACTCATTTGTTGGAACTCATCCCAAAGTCGTGAGACGGTTTTCGGATCTTCAAGGAGGCTAAGAACGTCACTGCCGATTCCGATCAAGGATCTTCCCTCAGAGATTCTTTTTGTGGGAAGTATCATTGTTGATCCCCCTCGACTGAGTCCTCGAATATGTCGCAATGATCAAAAAGATACGCCAACACAGCGAGAACCGCTGCCTCGTGACCGGTGTCTTGCCTGATCTCTCCCCCTGCAAACATCTGGAGCTCCTGAAAAATCCTATCGGGCTGGGTTTCAGCACCCCGCAGTTCTTCATATTTTGCTTTGAACGCCTGGACGACCTCGTCACCGAATTGAGGGTCAGGCCAGCCATCGAAGAAATCTCCCACGAGCGTACTCTTAGTTCTACCAGCCTGGATGAGACTTGCAGTGTTTTCCGAAAGTCTGTTGATATCTATCTTGTCTTGAGGGACCTGGCTCAGGTCTGGCTCTTTTGGAGCCGGCTGGCGCGCGATGGTCTTCAGTACTATTTTGAGGTCTTCAAAACCGAGATTGAGGAAGTCCCTTTGTGAGGGTGCGGGTCCGAACAGTGCGGCGATGTCCTTTTCGCTGAGCCGAAAACACTCTTTTCTCAATACGTCGTAGTCCCAAGTCTGTATCTTGATCTCGGGATAGCCGCTATCAAGATCGAGCAGCTTTTTGACGAGTCCCGGCCCAAGGCCTTCTCTTGAATTATGAACGAAGGTCCATGTGTCGAAAAACGCCTCCCAGTAAGGCAAAGCTCCGTGGAAGTCTTCTTCTACCTTTGTAATGGCCTTTCTTTCTGTCATTTCATTCGGTGCATATACCTGGAACAGAATCCTTTGCGATTTCAAATAGCCATCGTTCTTTCTGTCACCGGAGCTTCCCCACGGTCGGGTACGGATAAAATCTCCTGGGTAGCCCTTTCCCATAATCTCTGAGAAAAAATCCTGGAATGCGGCACCCTTCTTCTTGTTGAAGTCTCGCTCAAACACAACTTCGTAATAGTGACGCCGAAACTGGTCCATCTTATATCACCAAAAATTCAATTATGTTTATATAACCTATCGCTATTCTGGCGACTTTTTTGACATAATTAAAAGGAGTTACATGATTTCTTTATTTTTCTTATATCCTATCAAATAAAGGAAATTCTCATCCTATTAAATTTATTATTGATAATATAAAACAAGTTGTTGGGTCAAGAACAAATAATAACCGGCAATTTGCATGTTGAGGCTGAAATGTGATTGGAAAATATGGATGAACGATAGGAGCATCAATATGTCTTCAGTACGATTGAATCCGCAATCCTCGTCATGATTCTATACAAAAAAATATGCTCCCAAACCGAATTCATTTAATTATTTCTATTGCTTGCTGAAGCTAATCTTTTTTTGGCTATATTTAAGTATTCTATATTATTATCAATACCGACAAATTTTCGATTTTGTTTTTTACATACAACTCCTGTTGTGCCACTCCCGCAAAATGGGTCGAAAACCAGGTCTCCTGTGTTACTGGATGCTAATATAGCTCTTTTAATAACTCCTTCAGGCTTTTGTGTTGGGTGTTTGCCAAAAACTTTTTCAGAATGATCAACTGATGGCATTTTCCAAATATCTCTCCATACAGATTTTATCGCTTCCCCACTTGAAATAGTTTTTAGTCTTTCATAATTAAAAGTATGTCTTGATTGTTTGGTTTTTGCAGCCCAAATAAGATGTTCAGAGGCATGGGTAAAATATCTACGCGTTAAATTCGGAGGAGGATCTTTCTTTTCCCATACAATATTGTTTAGTATTTTAAAGCCCAACTCCTGTAAAGCAAATCCAACCGAGAATATATTATGAAATGTTCCACAAACCCAAATCGTACCATTTACTTTCAAAATCCGCTTACTTTCTGACAGCCATTTCTTATTGAAATTATGAATAGATTCAATATTACGCGATTTATCCCACTCCCCTTTATCTACACATACTCTTTTTCCACTGCTACATGTTATGCCACCAGATGACAAAAAATAGGGCGGATCTGCAAAGACAAGATCAACACAATTCTCTGGTATGTTTGGCAAAAATGAAAATGTATCTAAGTTATATAATTTAATTTTATTCTCAACATCATAATAAAATGGTGAAATATTGCTTTCAGCAACTTTGAGCTGTACATCAAAATCAAATATGTTTAAGTTATCGTTAATATAGTACTTCATAAGATTAAGAGACCTTTGAAAAACGCCAGTATTGTCATTGCGAGCAAAGCGAAGCAATCTCAAAACATGTTGATAATCCACAAGATTGCCACGTCGCTTTGCTCCTCGCAATGACCAAAATTGAACAAAAGTAGGGGTTATGCAAAGGTCTTATTAAATCATTTGTCTTTGATGATTTGCCCTATGAACTCTTTTACTTGTTTGTTTATCTGGCTTTTCCATTCCGGAGCGTCATAATTACTCAAAGCACGGCATTCTGTAATCAGTTCTCTGATCTTATTGGGAGTTAGTCCCCCAGCTTTAAAGCCGGCTTCAAACAGTTTGGAAAAATCATCAAGCCTGACTGGAATAATCTGAAGCGGGAGTTTACTATCATCCGGCTTGTACCAGTTACCACTTTTAAATGTTTCAGCGGTGTTGCTGTCTATGTTTAAAGCTATAAATAGTCCATATACTCGTTTACCTGTATTTTCGTGTTGCTCGGCTATTTCGGCAACGTGGCGACGTACCGGCTCACCTTCAACGGCTTCCTGTCGGGAGGATGAGGTTAATGTTACTTCTACAACCAGAACATAATCTTTGAATTCAAAAATGAGATCGGGACCTCTGCCTGGCGCTGGTGCTATTGGCAAAAAATCCTGGTCTATTTTAAATCGTCTGGCTTCCCAGGGTTTGTTTGTCAGTGAGTTAATGGCTAAAAAAGCTCTCCAAAGAATCCACTCAAAGTAAGCCGGCGCTTCTCCGCGTGGTATGCTTATCACTTCATCCTGGAAAGAAATTTTCTTGCCCGGTTTTTCAAGAGCAAGCATATAGCATAAGATTTCTTCCCAATTTATAATTTGCTTATTTGCAAATTCGTTTTCTTTTATCCGGCTCAATTGCCCTTCTATATTATGACGAATGTTTGAGAGTTCTTGAGAGGTTTTATCTTCAAGTCTCGGGAGGGCGATTTTTTCACCGAATTCTTTGATATTACCGACTAATGATTTGATAACAGTTTGCGCTGTTTCTCTGTTATCAGTTGGCAATGTAGCTCCTGTCCATATTTCTTTTATGTATGTATTGTCATCATAGATTGTAAATTCATCTTCAAGGAGTTTTTCAACCAGGATGCGTTTTTCCGGTAAAAATGTTATTCCTCTGCCGGAAGATTGAAACAGACCTGTGGCTTTAAGATATCGAATATTTAAGTCGGCGTAATCTTTAAGAGTTCTTGCCCTTGTTATGTTGCCGCTTGTTGCTTTTAGCCTCATTTCCTGATCGAATCTTTTTTTGTTGGCACTCTTTTTTCTTTCTTCTCTGTATTTGAGGATGTTGTTTGTGATGTTTTCGTAACCGTTTTCGGGAGTTGTTAATTGCAAAACCGCCATTTCCCAAAATTTTATTACAGGCTCGACTTTTTTGTTTTCGAGATTTTTTAGGATTTTAAGTACATGGTGTAAGGGTGAAAATTGTTTAACTTTGTATCGAGGTTCAAATACAGATGGTATTCTGTATGCCGCCAATGCTCTTAAAAAACATTCTTGCTGTGCGGGTATTGTATCGGCATTGATAAGATTGATTCCGTTTGGAGTCACTTCATATGGTATCCCCGAAAAATCGGGGTGTTCTTTGATAAAATCTTTATATTTCGGGTCTATTCCTTTTTGGTGTTCTCTGGTAAGATGTTGAATCACAAAACCTAATTGGGCAAGGGCACTTCTCCACTTTCTTCCTAAATCGCTAAAGTCCTGTGAATCGTCCTGGTCAATTCGTTCAGCTTTTAAGATTTCTTTTTCATGAAGTAATCTTGCGAATCCACTTTCTCTGACTTTTCCTACCAGATTGCCATGATATTCTGAATGCGCTAAAGCAATTAAAGCATCTCTTAAACGGTAAGGGGTTCTGACTGTTGTGTTTCCTATGTGCCATGGATTTGCCATAATCAAAAACCTACAAACAGGTATTCCCGCACCTTGTTATTATTGTCGTTGATTTTGTGTCCCTGGTTTCCTGCGCTGTATCGATAGTCTATCGAAACAACCTCGACCTGGCTTTTATATTTTGCCATGAGGTTTGTTAGTTCTTCCTGATTTGGAAAGGAATTTGATGAATAGGAAACGATTAGAACACTATCCTTAAATTTCCGAAACAGTTTGTTAAATGCGTCATGTGCTCCTATCCTTGAATTGAAGGGGGTGGGATAGCTTTTAAATTTTCGGGTTTTCGTATGCCATTGCATTTCCACACCTTTCCAGTTACACGCCAATCCTTCAACAAAATGATACCGCCTGACATATTCATTGTCGGAATATGGGCTATAATAAGGAGGGTCAATATAGACCAAATCCGGTTTTAACCGGATGGTCATGGCATCTCCGCACCTGGCTTTATTTCCTTTGCTGTTATCGAAAACAGCCTGATTTGTACATTTAACGGCTTTTAAAAAGTGTTCTTTCAGAGATAACCGGAGATCTTTCCGTCCGTCATCATACCTATGTCCGGTATAGGTAAAGATTCCCCTGGGGCGTTTTTTCAGGCAGGCACGTATAAGTGCGGATGTGGCTATTGACCTTTTGGTTTTATTTTTAAGCCTTTTTATATTTCCCCGGATTTGGTCAATAAATGCGTTTTCTTCATCAATAAAATAGAGTCCTTGAAAAGTTTGACTTACAAAATCATCTGTTTTTGCAGATGGAGATAACAGAAATTCAACTTCGCTTTTGTCAAGTGTTTCGGTGTTATTGGCTATCATGGCTTCGGCAAATGTGGCACACATAGCCATGTAATCGTTGCTTATAACCTGTTTGTTGAACGATTTGAACATATAACCAACGACACCGCTTCCACTAAATATATCAAGTACGGTTTCAAATTCAAATTGTGATGCTACGTTCCATATATGCTTTAAAAGAGATTGCTTGCTCCCCATAAAACGTGTGGACGGATATGCTTTTGCCTGCTTTGGTAATTCCGGTGGAACAGGGCTTATGAGAAAATACCGGCGTGGAGGAATATAGATTACAACATCCTCCCCTTTACGCTTATTGCCTTTTTTATTGATATTCCTGCGAGTTTGAATAACTTCGATTTCAAAACCGTTGTACATCTCATAAACCATTGGATGGTTGGAATTTGTCAATAAAACGTAACATCCAAGTTCATGCAGTCGTTTTACTTCCTCTGCAAGTTCAACGTGATCTTCTTCATAGAATTGCTCTTTGGTATAACGTTTAAAATCAGAGTATTCCGAAATAGGCAGGTAAGGAGGGTCGAGATATATATAATCTCCCGGTTTAGCATAGTCGCGTAGAACATCTTTATAATCCCCCTGGATGATGGTCGCGTTTTTTAAGGCTTCAGATGCGATTTTTAAGCCTTCCGGGTTACATGTGCGGGGATTTTTATAATATCCGTAAGGCACATTAAACATACCTTTTCGATTTACACGGTAAAGACCGTTAAAACAGAGCCGATTTAGATAGATGGTTCTTGCGGCGGCTTCAACCGGAGGAAGTTTTTGAAAATCCAATACCCGGATATTATAATATTCTTCTTTATCTAACCTGAATTCATAAAGTTTTTGTATGAGACTATCAACATTTTTCGAGATTATACGATAGAAGTTTATAAGTTCCGGATTGGATTCTGAAATGATGGCCTTGTCAGGCTGTAATGCAAAAAATAATGCTCCGCCACCAAAGAATGGTTCTATGTACCTGTTAAAATTTTTTGGGGTTTTGGATAAAAGGATGGGTAATAATTGCTGTTTTCCCCCTGCCCATTTCAGAATCGGGCGGGGCGATGGAAAAATCGAAACTTTTGATTTTAATTCCATAGTGAGCTATATTTTTTATTTTATTTATGTATTACGGTTAATCTTTTTGTGGTTAGCACAAAAGGGGAAAGAAATAAAAGTTTTTTCGTGTTCATTTTCTATTTCCGACTTTCGTACATTGGTTTATAAATTACTGTTAAGGTTTTAATGAGTAATTGTGGCGTATAACGAATTGCTCTTAAGCGTTTAACCGCTAAACTTACTGCAGGTTGCGAAATCTTCAGCTTTTGCCCTAACTCGCAGTTAGCAGTTGTTACAGCATATAAAATTGATGAACTCGTAAAAAGTCACGAATTTAACTGCAGATGGCTAAGTAAAAAGGTTCATATACAAGGCGTAGTAGTTTTTCAGGACCGAAGGCATATATATAGTATGTCGAGGGTCTGAAAAAATACTACAACACAGTAGATGGGACTTTTTACGACGCCATCAAAATTATAGACTCAACCGATGCACCTTCCCGATGGCTTCAATCTGCCTGTTCTCGACCCCGGCCTCACTGGCAAAACGCGGCCATTGTGAAACTGATTCTATTACCGCTTTGATAATCGGGAGGCCGGACTTGATATTCATCTCTTTACCAACGGCAAGCAAATCTGCTATTGTAAACCCATCACGTTTACCGTGAATAGACGTTTGATGTTGATATGTCCAAGGTCCGTCGGGATTATAGGCAGACCAAGGGAGCGGAAACCGTTCTGAGATGGCCTGAACAGTCAATTCCGCGGACGGAGTCTGCGAATTGTGAGGCTGAGATTTTCCAGACGGTGTCTGGAATTTTCGGGACTTTGATTTTCCAAACGCCGTCTGGAAAATATCCTGATACGTCAGATAGAAGGTCCGCATCTGGTAGAGATTGCTTTTTGCGAAGCCTCGACCAAACCGGCTCGCAAGATCTGCCGAAAGTTGCTTGAGCAGAGCCTCTCCATACCCAGCCCGCCGTTTCCCGCCCTGCTCGTTTTCTACAATGCGGCGACCTATCTCCCAGTAGGTTGCCGTCATGATGGCGTTGACGGTTCGTGCTGATACCCGTCGCGCCTCCTCAATGAGAGAGACCATGCCGGAAAGAAGGCCATCATACCCCTGTATGCTCACAAGCTTGTCACTCTTCCTTTTGATCGGCTTCGCCGTCATTGACACCCTCCAATCCATTCGCGGCTGACACAGTCTTATGGACTGAACCACTCATATCTTCCCCATTTCAAGCCATATCATACCAGCAAGCTTCGCATCATCGAGCGCTCGGTGTCTTTGCATGTGATTTACTGATTCTCCAAGCAGGTATTGACTAACTGTTTCCAGTTTATGATCGGGCAAATGCGGATATAGCTTTCTGCTCATTTTTAGTGTGCATAAAGACCGGTTGTTCAGGCCTATTCCTAATAAAGCAAATTCGTGTCTTAGAAATCCGATATCAAAGCTTGCATTGTGGGCTACCAGAATACTTCCGGTAATGAATTTGTAAAATTCCGGCTGGAACCTTTGTCCATCCGTGGTTCATAATGTTAATCTGAAATCGCCATTAATATCTTCAGTTTCAAACCTTCACGTTCCATATCATCTTCAATGACAGCGGAGATAATCTCTTTAAGCAGGTCTTTATCAATTTCTCCCGTTGCGACATGATAGCTGATATTTTCCATCTCATGGATAAACCGCTTGGTAACGAAAACATAACCGTTCAGCAATAAGAACTGGGCACCCAATGAAATGGCGATCCGTTTGTTTCCGTCTTCAAAACAATGGAATTTACAGGCTCCGAAAAAGAGATGGGTCAGTTTGTCTTCGAAAACCGGATAGTAGTCATCGTTTTGGATATGGCAAAGAACACTTTCGAGCCTTCCCATATCCAATTTTCCCATCGTTCCGCCACCGCTGATCTCAACGGTTTTCTGATGTACATTCACGGCCTGTTCAAGTGTAGGGTAAACAAATCCCATTATTAGCGTTCCTTTAACCGTTTAAAAACATCTTTGGCTTCTTCCAGGCGTTCTGCCAACTCCTTGCTTTTCTCCCCAAGAAAACGTTCAAATTCATCAGCTTGAACAGGCATAATATATTCTTTTAGCTGCAAATGAAGTGCATCTCTGAACACCAGGTCACGGCTTGCCATCTTGTTTCTGGCCCTTTCAACCAGGGGTTTCCAGTGCGGCTGTTTCTCAAATTCCTTAAAGAGCAGATCTACATCCCATGAAGTCAGCTTTTGCTGCCATTTTGCATGGGTGGCTTCCAGCAGTTTGGCAAATCCGTATTCGTAGGAAGCCACCAGATCGAGAATCTCGGAATAAAAGGTATCGCGAACTTTATCTTTTTCGTGCAGCTTCAGTATCTTGCGATATTCTTGTGCATTTTCACGAAAGATGCTGACATAAATTTTATTGGTGTACATCGGGTATTTGAAATTACCCATGTCCACATAATCCCGCAACGCATTGGTAAATTCCTTGCGGTAATTCTCCTCCTGAAAGTAGGCAAGAATAAAGTCTTCGTCACGCTGATTGATATATTTGGTACTGCCTCCGGTACGCTGATTTATCGTGTCGATAACGATATCCAGAATGGTTTGCCGCAACACGCGGGCCCGTTCGCTTTCGGTCAGCAACATTGCGATATTAAGAAACGCCCTAAAATCAAATATGCCGAGAGTCGTTGTTTTGGTAATGAAATCCATTTCGTCACCAAACTGCTCAATTATAGCTTTCTTCAACTTTTTCAATCGGATACCTTGCAGCACTTCGTAACCGTTATGACGCAATTCGCTTTCATATTTGTTGAGATAATTATCGATGGTACGCGGCGTGACTTCAAAAAAAGAAGCGATCTGCTCCTTATTTAACCAATTGCGGTCTTCAAAAAAGATGCATCGGAGGTCTACAGCTTTCTGAATTTCGGTAACTGCATAGGGGTTGTTCAGAACATTCTGGCGTTCTATGGTTGAGTTTGTAAGTTCTTTTGACATAGTTACGATATCCTCTTGTTTAATCTGTTATTTTAACAGCTCTTTCATTTGTTCAGCCTGCTCACATTTTCCCCATTTCAAGCCATATCATGGCCGCAAGCTTCGCGTCATCAAGCGCCCGATGTCTTTGCATCTGATTCGCTGATTCTCCAAGCAGGTATCGGCTTACTGTTTCCAGTTTATGATCGGGCAAATGCGGATATAGCTTTCTGCTCATTTTTAGTGTACACAAAGACCGATTATTCAGAGTCATGCCTAATAAATCAAATTCATGTCTTAAAAATCCGATGTCAAAGCTTGCATTGTGGGCTACCAGGATACTTCCGGCAATGAATTCGTAAAACTCCGACCATATCTCATCCGGTTTGGGTTCGCCGCTTAGCATTTCATTGGTTATGCTGTGCACCTGCTGAACTTGCCAGGGGATCCTTTTGTCAACATCGATAAGGCTGCTGAATTCAGCAATAATGCCCTGATTCTCGATAGCAACTGCGCCGATTTCTATTACCCTGTCCCCGTTTTGGGGCGAAAGACCCGTTGTTTCCACATCCAGCGCTATATACCGATTCATTTTTTTACCACTTTCCACTTTTTCAATACTCTCTCAATTTCAAGCACTTCCTCACGTCCTTTTTCCGATTCTTTTCCCGTCCTGTTCTGTCAATTTATCCATTGTCGTCTCCAGCTCTAACCAGAAATTGTCTGCTATTATTGCTCATCCGTCATTTTCCTCCGCTGAAAATTCAGCTTCAATCTCTTCAATGGTAGGTAGACTTGATTTAAGATTTTCAGGAATAGACTCTGTTATATGTCTTTCCCACTCGGCAACACCCATCGGCTTGGTGTATCCGGCAAGGGCATATTTAGCCAGAGTTTTGTTTTTTTCTTTTACCAGCAATAGTCCGATTGTCGGCTTGTCATCCGGATGACGCATCAGATCATCAACTATATTCATATACATATTCAATTGGCTGACATGACCGGCCTGAAATTTTCCAGCCTTTAACTCAACCACCACATAGCAGCGCAATTTGAGGTGATAAAAAAGCAGGTCAATATAAAAATCATCATCCCCAACTTCCATATGAACCTGTCTGCCTACAAAAGCAAAACCCTGTCCCAGTTCCAATAGAAATTTTTCCAGATGCTCAATAAGCTTCTGCTCTAATTCTGTTTCTCTACGAGGTTCAGCCGTTCCCAGAAAATCAAAGATATAAGGGTCTTTGAAGATTTGAGATGCCATATCAGAATCGGCAGGAGGAAGCGCTATTTCAAAGTTGTTAGTAGCCTTACCTAATCGTTTGTGAAGCTGCGTTTCAATCTGAAAGGATAAAACATCACGACTCCAGCCGTTTTCTATTGTCTTTTGAGCATACCAAAGCCGTTGTTTGAGGTCTTTTAATTTGTCCAATAGAGCCAGGTTGCTGCGCCATGGAATTAGTGCAACGGTGCGTTGCACTAATTGACGATCTCTCCATGATTCAGCAAATTTGCGCATATATTTCAGATTTCGCGAGGAAAACCCCTTCATATCCGGGAATGCTTCTTTTAGATCAAATGAAAGCCTGTCTATGACTTTTGCCCCCCAGCCCTCGGTTTGCTGTCTTTCGAGTATGGATGCCCCAATATCCCAATAGAGCATCACCATTGCGCAATTGGCAGATAGAACCGTTTTTATGCGCTCCTGTTGAATACGTTTCTTGAGGGAGGCCAGCAAATTTGCGTAGCCATCAGGAAGATCAGTTTGTGAAACCGGAACAGGCATAACAATCCCGTCTTTTTGTTTCACATTACGAACCTTTCGCTGTTCTGTTTCGTGCTTTTTATCTCTTTCGCCATTCATAATGCTGCCTTAATTTCCTCGATGCGACACTTGATCTGTTTGATTCGAGTGTTCAGTTGAACCTGCGTTCCCAGGTTCTTTTCTTTCTTCAGCTTGCCCTGGTATTTGGATATAGTTTTCCGCTTATTTTTTAATGTACACAGAGGTCGGTTGTTCCCACATCCAGCGCTATGTACCGATTCATTTTCTTACTACCTTCCACTTTTTCAATACTTTCTCAATTTTAAACACTTCCTCACGTCCTTCTTTTGATTCTTTCCCGGTTAATACCAGATCCCACAGGCGGCCGTTGGGGGTTAAAAGCCTTCTGGAAAGATCTGGTTCGCCAAAATTTGTTTTGCCGTAATATTTATGAATTTTAGCTTTAAGCGATTGAACCAGAGAGGGATCGATTAAATCGAGTTCATTTAAACGATATAAAAAAGCTTCTGCTGAAACACCAAAGCGATGTTTGATTCTAAGCAAGAGTTCGTAAGACCAGTACTTTTTTTGAATTCCTAATTGTCTAACAGTATCGCTCACAGCTTTTGCAGGCATCAGAAAGGTAGCGGCAAAACGCCTGGCAGCACGATGAGCTGTAAACGGTTTTTCGCCTGAAGAATCAGATGCGGCATCGGTTTGAAACAATTCCACGCCCTGCTGTATAGAGTGAGTCAGGATTAAGACCTTTCCCAATTCATAGGCCAGGCAAAAAAGCTGACGTTCAGGATTCTGCCTTGCCGTCAAAAAAAAGAAAGCATTCTGATTTAAAGGGTCATAATATGAAAAACTCTCAATTCCTTTAGGCATAGGAGCTACGATTACACGAAAACCAAGGGTTTCAAAGAGTTCAAAATAGTCAAAGACCACGCCGTGCTCAATTCCGGCAAAATAGCGCACCTTTTCCGAAAGTGCTTCCATTCCCCTAATTGTGAGATCGAAAGGAATAACAAGCGGAATATTTGCCCTTTTCTGCGCTTTGCAAATATCTTCAAGGGCACAAAACGCATCAATAATATCCTGGGCCATAATCCTGGTTTTAGCGGGCAGAGCTTCATGCTCTTTGTCGATTGCAACAAGAAAAGGATTTCGTGCTTTTTCATACTGAAGAGATCTGAGGTTTTGATTATCCTCGGCAAAAAGCATATCCACAGAAACGCCCAACTCTTTTGACAGTCTGTAAATTACAGAAGCGGAAGGAGCGTTTACACCGCGCTCAATTCTTCCTAAAGGCACTTCGCTCATTCCGACTTTTGCAGCGAGTTTAGCCATCGTCCAACTACGTTGCCGTCTAAGTTTACGGATATTTTTTCCGATGAAACCAAGATTGATTTTCATATTTTTAATGTTACTTTTTGGTCTTGTTTTTGTCAATATAATTTTTATATTGACAGATATATAGCACGAAATGGTTCTGGGAGCGTGTCAGAGAGTGTGCAGAAGAAGAAAATGGGTCAATGAATTAGAAGTTCAAGCCGCTGTGTTTCCAGTTTATGATTGGGCAGATGTTGAGTTTAGACAGGCACCGGAGATTGGTTTTAGTGATAACATTTTACTCCGTATCTGCCCATATTATGTCATAGCTGACACTGCGACCCCTGCCCGGGTTCTGCCTAAATATCTGCTTTGCAACCAGGTCCGATATCTCGCGATAAGCGGTTGCCCGGCTAACCTTTACCATGCCCACATATTTACGGGTGGTCAGACCGCCTTCGAAACCGCCTGGACCGGCATCCAGCAACCGATTGATAACCTTTTGCTGGCGTTTATTCAATGTCGTCTGCCCATGCTGCTGCCAAAACCGTGCCTTTGCCAGAACATTTGAAATCAATGTCTCTGAATGCTCAAGCGCCCGTTCGAAACATTCCAGAAACCATAGCAGCCAATCAGTTATATTACCGTCTCCTTTCTGACATTGCTCCAGCACACGGTAGTATCTATCCCTTTCAGCCATGATACGTGTCGAAAGGCTGTAAAACCTGGACGGCAGGTTCTCATCCTGTGCCAACGCCATATCAGTAAGGGCTCTGGCGATCCGTCCATTACCATCTTCAAACGGATGAATAGTGACAAACCGAAAATGGGCTATAGCGGCCCGCAGCAGTCCCTCGATTTTTTTCGATCCCTTTGTCCACCATTGAATGAAATCTCTGATTTCCATATCCACCTGGTCTGATGGCGGCGCCTCAAAGTGGACTTTTTCTTTGCCAACAGGGCCTGATACCACCTGCATAAGTTCCGGGCCTCGCCATTGACCGGTACGAGTTTTCCGCAAGCCTGAATACCCTGTCGGAAAGAGGGCAGCCTGCCAGCCAATCAGTCTTTCGGGCGACAGCGGCTCGCTGTAATTTGCAGTGGCATCCAACAGAACATCCACCAGGCCATCGACAACCCGTTCCGTGGCGGGCAAACCGGCTGTCGGCAGCCCAAGTCGCCGTGCCACTGAAGACCTGACCGAATCCCTGTGCAGGGCCTGCCCTTCGATCGCAGCGGTTTTAACGGCTTCTTCAATCAATATTTCAACCCTGGCTTCTTTGCTGAATTTCAAACCCAGAGCATTCACCTTGCTCAGCAACCTGCCCTGGCGCAGTCGAGCCCGACCAAGCGGTTGAATCAGTGCATCACTTTCCCAGCTAAATTCTGTCCAGTTTGTATTTTGCCATACATAACGCATTTCAGCCTTCCTTTCGCTTCATAATTTAAAGCGATTATAATCGTTATTCGCTTCAAAAGCAAATACTTTGATGGCTGTTTGATTTTTTTCCCGTACCAGGTCCCACAGACAGCCGTTAGGGGTTAAAAGCCTTGTGGAAAAGTTTTTAACAATTAGTAATTTACAATTGATTATTGATTATTATACAAAATGGGTCGATGTCGATAACTACTTAACTTATCACTACAAATTGTCAATAATCAATCGCTAATTGTGAATTATGAATTTTGCTACAACTACTTCTGGGGTTAAAAAAATGCTTATTTAAGCGCTTATGGGCATGGTGGTGGTGGTATTTCCAAGAATTTCGGATATAAGGAGAAGGGCTGTGCGGTGGATGCCATCTAAGGATTATGGTCGCTTTCAGCTCACAGGCGTTCCCGGCTTAACCTTTCTATCTACGGTTACTAAAGAACAGCCATTATCATCAACAGCAGCCAGCGCCATTCCGTTTGAAACTATTCCCATTATTTTAGCCGGCTTTAAATTAGCAACCACTATTACCTGTTTCCCGACCAGATCTTCAGGTTTATAGCTTGCGGCAACACCTGCTACAAGGGTCCGCTTTTCTCCCAGATCGACCTCAAGCTTAAGCAGCTTTTTTGCCCTTGGAATCGATTCTGCGCTAAGCACTGTAGCCACCCTGAGATCAATTGCGCCGAATGCTTCTACAGGTATCTCGGTTTTTAAGACAGATAAGAGATCTCCGGCAGCCGACTCCTTCTGCGACATAGCCTTATTGTTTTTCATGTCAATTCTGGGAAAAAGGGTGATCCCTTTTGGAAGCTGTGTGCCCGGCTTGATTATTTTCCATGTTTTAAGCATATCGAGGTTGTTAAAGCTCCCTTTTGTAATCAGATCCGGATTTATGCCAAGATGCTTTTGCATGGCTGCGGATGTGTCCGGCATGATCGGATAAATAAGACCTGCTATCACTCCGAGCCCGTTAAGAAGATTTGAGATTACAACCTGCAACTGTTTTTGGCTGGATTTTTTCTTTGCAAGCACCCACGGCGACGTAACATCGACATATCTGTTCATCTTGGCGATTAACTCCCAGGTTGTCACAAGGGCTTTGTGAAAAGCAAAATTCTCCATAGCCTGCTCATATTCGGGGATTGCAGCCAGCATATCCGATTTAAGACCAAGCTGAAACTCATCTTCAACTCCCGGATCAACCTCAGGGACTATGCCTTTGAAATATTTGTGGACCATTGCAACAACTCTGGAAAACAGGTTGCCGAGATCGTTTGCCAGATCCGCATTGATTCGCTGAACCAGCGCCTGTTCGCTAAAGTTGGAATCAAGCCCGAATACCATATCCCGCATCAAAAAAAATCTGAATGCATCAAGCCCGTAAATATTTTTCAACTGGAGCGGCTCTACAACATTCCCAATACTTTTGGACATCTTGCCCTGGTCAACATTCCAGTATCCATGAACGTTAAGATGATTATACATTGGAATACCGGCAGCTTTAAGCATGATAGGCCAGTATATACCGTGAGGCTTGAGAATATCCTTAGCAACCAGATGCTGGGCATACGGCCAAAATTTTTTAAACAGCTCTCCATCAGGATATCCAAGAGCTGAGATATAGTTTAAAAGAGCATCAAACCACACATATGTAACATAGTTTTTATCAAACGGCAGGGTGATTCCCCATTTAAGTCGCGTCTTTGGGCGTGATATGCAAAGATCTTCAAGGGGTTCGCTTAAAAATGCCAGAACTTCATTTCTGTATCGTTCAGGTCGAATAAAATCGGGATGCTTCTCAATATGATCGATAAGCCAGTCCTGATACCGGCTCATCTTGAAAAAATAGTTGGACTCCTTGATAGGTTCCGGTTCAATGAGATGGTCGGGACACTTTCCATCAACCAGCTCGCGCTCGGTAAAGAAGCGTTCGCACCCAAAACAATAGAGCCCTTCATACTCGCTAAAATAGATATCGCCCGCATCATAAACTTTCTGCAGTATCTGCTTCACAACAGCAATATGGGCTGGATCGGAAGTACGGATAAAATAATCATATTTAATGTTAAGCTGGGGCCATAGGTCTCTGAAAACTTCGCTTATTTTGTCCACATAGGCCCTGGGGCTTATATTCTCTTTTTTAGCGGCGCGTACTATTTTGTCCCCATGTTCATCTGTGCCGGTCAAAAACAAGGTTTCGTTCTGTTGCATAAAATTAAACCGGCAAACAACATCGGCTACAATAGTAGTATATGCATGCCCAAGATGGGGCATTGCGTTTACATAATAGATAGGAGTTGTTATATAAAACGGCCTGGTCATTTTCTCTCCTGTTCCTTTATAATATCATCTAACAGCAATTCTACATCCTGACCCTCATCCATATGTATTGTCAGGCGATTTTGTATTACGTTATGTCGTATCACCTTGCCCCGTCCCATCGCAGTATTCACTATTTTTCCGATCTTTGGAAACTTTTTCTTAAGCTTTTTGTATGTTTCATATTCATATGTAAGGCAACACATCAGCCTGCCGCACAAACCGGAAATCTTTGTTGGATTTAACGACAGATTCTGGTCCTTTGCCATACGTATAGAAACCGGTTCAAACGTATTCATGAATAGAGAGCAACAGATTTGTCGTCCGCATCTTCCGACACCGCCGCTCATCTTGGCCTGATTCCGTATTCCAACCTGTCTCATCTCAATCCTGACCCCGAACTGGTTGATCAGCTTTTTAACAAGTTGACGAAAGTCGACACGACCCTCGGCCGTGAAAAAAAAGGTCAGCTTGCTACTATCAAAGGAGCTTTCAACAACAAACAGGTTCATTTTCAGTTTTAGCTCATTGATGCATTTAATGCAGAATGCTTGGGCCGCTTTTTCTTTTTCAAGGTTTTTCTCTCGCTGCTTGAAATCTTTTTCATTAGCGAGACGAAACACCTTTTTAAGCGGCCGGCCCGACAACTGTTCATCACGTGGCGCGGGAGGCGCCGCAACCATTCCAAAAGAAAGACCCCGCTCTGTTTCTACAATCACACTATCTCCGCAGCTAAGCACAAATGCGCCGCTGTCAAAATCGTAAACCTTGCCAAAAGACTTAAATCTTACTCCTACAATCTTTGCCATAATTATTCTTTAAATATTATAACGGTTCAGCCACCAAGACACAAAGTCACAAAGGAAAGACATGATTGATAAATTGAGGAATTGCGAATTGAGGAATTGAGGAATTGAGGAATTAAAAATGACAACATCCTTCAATTCGGAATCCCTAAATTCCTAAATTATGAATTTTAGTGTCTTTGTGACTTTGTGGCTGAACTATTACCAAATATTTGCCTTAGGTTTGCGGTTCATGCGCAAGCTGCATTACCATCGCTTCTAAAGTCAACCTTAAATTAGCGCCGGCCTTAATCCGTTTCTGTGCTGTCCTGATAACTTCAAATTTTGCTATCAGCTTCCTTGCCGTAAGTTTTTGTGAAGCATGTTGAATGTTGTCAATAAAATCCTTGTTTATAATTTTCTCGGGACAGTATTTATATATAATAACGTCTCTTAACCAGGATTTAATTACCTCCAGAGAATCTTGCAGGATTTCCTTGTTTTTTGATAACTCTGCTGCAAAAGCCAAAAGTGAAACAACCGGTTGTGTAGACATTTGGCCGGGCATATCAAGGCTTAAGGTCTTTATAAGCCAACTGCGCCGGTTTATCCAGTTTGCACGGTTCTTAGGCTCAACCATCGAAAGGGCTTTAGACAAACTTCCGCTTGCCAGAGTCGCAATTATTTTTGCATCATCATAATCAAGCCCCTCTTTGTCAACCAGAATATCTTCCAGGCTCTTGCAGGAAATAGGGTTAAATCTGATATGCTGACAGCGTGAAACAATTGTGGGAAGGAGATCGGACGACTGTATGGCGGTAAGTATCAAAACGGTCCGGTCAGGTGGTTCCTCAAGAACCTTGAGCAGCGCATTGCCGGCAGAAGGGTTCATTGCCCGGGCATCTGATATTATTACGACACGCATCCTTGCCTCGTAAGGTTTCATGGCAAGAATATCACGCAAAGAACGTATTTGAGCAATCTTGATATAGGCGCCTAACGGCTTAATATGTATGATATCAGGATGATTTCCTGATCGGATTTTCACGCATGATTTGCAATAACAGATTCGGCCTTTTGTTACTTGATTCCCGGCCTGGAAAAAGCTCCCCGGCTCTTTACTTAGACAATTACACGCCATGGCAAACATCATAGCTGTAGTGTGTTTGCCAACCCCTTCCATGCCTGTAAAAAGAAAGGCATTAGGAATGGTGCCGTGTTGTAGAAAGGCAGTTAAAAGTTGT
The DNA here is from genome assembly GCA_030610995.1 of Desulfobacterales bacterium. GTDB lineage: Bacteria > Desulfobacterota > Desulfobacteria > Desulfobacterales > ETH-SRB1 > Desulfaltia. The sequence continues at coordinate 43,198 of JAUWQO010000004.1, read as the reverse complement.
ATCGGCTTTTTTTGGTCTATTATTACCGCAAATCTGGACATAAAAGAACTTGGTTCGCTTCGCTCACAATTGGTCGAGTGGTCGAGTGGTTGATTTGTCCAGTAGTTCAATGACCCTTACAACTCGACGACTCGACCATTTAACTACTCGACTAAAGTCGCAGGAATTCCCACGCCAAGGCGTGGTAGAAATTCCGAGATGTATTAATTATCTACTCTGTCTTTCAATTCTTTTCCGGCCTTAAAAAACGGGAGTTTTTTGGGCTTTATCAAAACCCTTTCACCTGTCTTTGGATTTCTGCCGGTATATGCCTTGTACTCTTTTATAAAAAAGCTGCTCAACCCGCGAATTTCAACCCTTTCTCCCTGCACCAGGGCATTCTCCATAGAATCAAAAAATATTTGAACCACCCTTGTGGCATCCGATTTTGAGATATTAGCCTCGGCTTTTAAGGCGGAAATAATCTCCAGCTTATTCATATACCCTCCTTTTTGCAATACTTGCAGTTTAATATCTTCACCGCAGAACTATTAAACAGAACTCGTTAAAAAGTCAAGCGGTTATGACAATATTTTTGGAAGCCTTTCAACATCTTCTTCTTTCACATCCACTGCGGCAAACTGTTTAAGTGCTTCGATAGTAACGACAACTCTTGCTTTGCCCCTGTATTGGACAAAGGTTCCGGTCAACCCCGCAAACGGGCCATAAACTACCGTAACAGGGTCCCCTTTTTTGAAACGGGCGCCGGTTAAAACTTCATTGTCTCCCGCCACCATAATTTTAAGCGATTCAATGGTCTCGGCGGCAACAGGGATGGGCCCTTCTTTGTTGCCGATTAAACGGACAGCCCCGCCTGTCTTTAAAATTTCAACATGTTCGGAGGATTGCACGCTGGTTTTTAAAAACAGGTACCCAGGGAAAAGAGGTGTCCTTATCATTAACCGTCTGTCACGACGCCTGCTTTTTACCAGAATTTTTGGCAGGAAAACCTCAAACGATTTTTTGACCAGAGCATCATTAACTACAGTCTCGAACCTGCTTTTCGTATGCAGAACATACCACAGGCGATTAATCCGTTTTATCTCCATTTAGCTCAAACTCCGTTACAGCGGCTCTTCCATCATGCGCCCAACTATATCTCTGCCGAACTCTCCAATCCCGTAAAGATTAATTATAAGTGCATATTTCCTGTCATTATCCTCATGTGTATAGCTAAAATCTATGGACCAGCACTGGGCCTTGTACAAACATCCAATGCTTTTCTTGATATCCTGGGCGCCGTAAAGATTGCGCTCATAATCAGCATATACCTTTAGCTGCTCCGATACTACCAGGCTTATATCCGTATAAATAGACTCACTCAAGTTATAGGTATATCTGTGTTCAACAAAGAGCCTGTCTCCGCGTTTATCAGATAATGTTAGCGCAATGTTGCGTGTTTTAACCAGACTATCATATTGACACCATGTGGCATCAGCCTGCGCAGAAACATATTGGACAGGAGCTATCTCTATCTCGCCATAGATTGTAGAAAAAGGCCGCTTTTCCTTTTGATTTACCCAATTGGAAGGGGTGTCCTCTTTTGCCTCGTTAATGTTATAACTCTGCTCCAGCTTTAAGCGGCAAAACTGGTTATAGGTATAGTCTGTACCGTCATCGTTATCGTTTTTATCCTGATTGTCATTCTTTGTGCTGTACGTCTGCGATTTTGATGTAAAAATATTCGTCAGAGAATATGTTACAAGGTTTTTTCTAAGGATATTGTCAATAGAATCAAACTGGGGATATTTACTCTGATCCTTTCCCGGTATATATTCATATACTATTTGCGGTGTTATTGCATGCTTTATCTTGTCAATCCGGCTTTTTTGCACGTTATATATTTTATAAATGTTTGAAGAAAGCTCTGTTTTGATATCATAAATTTCTCTGTAAAGTGTTGTTTTATCCGATGAGCTATATTCCTCATTATCAAAATGCCAGGCTGTTTCCCGAAACCCGACAGACGGTTCAAAAGACAGGTAGTGTTTGAATCTTAAAGGCAAATACACTCTTGGGTGTGCATCCATCCGGTGGGCTCTTAAAGCATCCTCTCTGTAAAAATATGTGTATTCGGAATCAAGGTCAAAATAAAAGGGGGTGCCGAATATCTGCTGCTTGGATGCACTAAAATCAATAACCGGCAACATCTGTATGGTCGTATCTGTTTCATTCCGGCGACGGTTTATGACATTATCATACCAGCGGGTTTCGGCATTAAGGCTGAATTGTGACCAGCTCTTGTTTATGCTCAGACTGTTCACCCTTGTTGAATCATCATACTCGTCAAGGTCTCTGCCAAAGTTTTTGTTAAAATATCTATCGGTTGTATCAAACCCCGTATATCCGTCCTTAAATTCGTGCAGGTAATCCTGATCGCTGACAATATCTATGTCCAGTTTTGCGGTAAAACCACCAGGCAGCGCCTGATCATGTTTCATCCTGAACCAGTATCGGTCGGAATTAGGCCGCAGCTCACTATCATCCGTATATCCCCATTCTTCGCTCGATTCCAGTGTGCCGTTATCTACCTTCCTGTCTTGCAAAAAGTCATACATCAGGGTTCCTTTTGACTCTTCATCTAAAACATAGCGGTATTCAAAACCTAATTTGTCTCCCCGGCGTCCAATATGGTGATAATATAAAGTTGCATCCGAACTTTCGTTAATAGCCCAGTAAAAAGGCTGTATGTATTCCTCCCATTTCCGTTCCGAATATACTATTTGTGGCGGCAATAAGCCGGACTGTCTCTTTATCTTCACAGGAAACACCAGAAAAGGTGTATACAACACAGGAACCCTTTTTGCCCAAAGAGCCGCGTGATTAACAAAACCATATCCTTCTATTGTAACTTTCAGGTTTCTTCCTGTTATTTTCCATGCCGGATTATCGCCATCACATGTTGTAAAGCTGCCTTTGCCGACGGCATAAGAGTCTTTTCCTGTCTTTTGTATCTTATCCCCTTTTATATAAAAATGGTTTTCCTTAATAAAGACTGTTCCATTATATACTGTTCCAATTTCAGCCTCCAGATCCATCTCCATCTTATCGCCGACAAGTACATCCTCTCCTGTCGTCATTATCACATGGCCGATAGCCAGCACCTCCATGGTTTTATCATCAAAACGAACAAAATCGGCTGTAAGCTTTTTGTCCTGCTTGGTTACGACAACATTTCCTTTTGCTATATGTTGATCGGTTTTTTTATCAAAGCTTATTTCATCGGCAGTAATATGCCACGGCTCGGCAGGATCATCATCAAACAGTCGCTCGTGGTTCTGTGCAAAAGAAACCATCGCGGTTGCAATTATAATGACGAAGACAAGAGACAGGCAGGGGATTATATAATGAAAAGATCTTGAAAACAGTCTATATGTTCCAATCAATCTATAAGCATGGCTATAAACACAGCTATAATCTTTGCCTTGTGTTCTGTTGTGAAGCATTGAGTTCGATTTTTTTCTATTTTTTTGTGACCGCGGAAGGATTGTGCGGAAACACGGAATGTAGCCGTATTATTTGAGGCCGCTGCGCCTCCTGGCGCTGCTTGGTTTCACTTTTCAGGTGGAGCAAAAGGGTTTATCTTTGTAACTTTTTGCTATCCAGTCCATAAAGGCTAAAAAATATTTTCTGATTTTATGTAATATCAAACTATTATCCTTACGTTTGGCAACTTCTCAATAAGTTCTGGTGAATGCTTTGGCAAACGAATTGTCTGAATTCCCGCCTATGCGGTAATGACAATCTTGGCTAAACCCACTTGACGCGCCGGGCAGATTTTTTTCTTTCAATAATTTCTCCTATTATAAAGCCTTTCTCTTTCATAGCTCTAAGCTGATCCAGCATCTCCTGTGCCGAATTTTCCGGAACAATTGCTATCATCCCGATTCCATTATTAAAAGTGCGTATCATTTCCTTGTCTGATATATTGCCGGCCTTTTTCAAAAAAGGAAATACAGAGGGCACATCCCAGCTTTCCTTGTGCATCACAATATTGCATCCTTTTGGTATAACACGAAGAATGTTGTCTTCAATACCCCCGCCTGTAATATGGGCTAGCCCGCGTATCGGCAGCTCCTTGCGTATACGATAAATAGCTGCCGAATATATTTTTGTCGGCGTAAGAAGCTCTTCACCCACCGTTCGGCCAAGCTCTGGGACATAGTCGTCGGTTTTTAGTTTCAAAATATCAAAACAGATCTTTCGCGCCAAAGAATATCCGTTGCTGTGAAGGCCGCTGGACGCTATTCCGACAACCTTATTGCCGACATGAATTCCAGACCCGTCAACAATCTTGCTGTTATCAACTATGCCCACAGCAAAACCTGCCAGGTCATATTCGTTTTCTTTATAAAAACCCGGCATTTCCGCTGTTTCGCCACCTATTAAAGCGCACCCTGCCTGTATGCAGCCCTCTGCGATTCCCTCGATAATTTCTGTGGCAATTTTTGTACTCAGCTTCCCCATTGACAGATAATCGAGAAAAAATAGCGGCTTGGCGCCTTGCACAACAATATCATTTATACACATGGCTACAAGGTCGATTCCGATCGTGTCATGTTTGTCCATCATAAATGCTATCTTAAGCTTTGTGCCGACTCCATCTGTTGAACTTACAAGAACCGGACTGTCCACATTTGCAAGGTTAAGGGAATAAAGCCCTCCGAACCCTCCTATGTCACCTATAACACCGGTTCTGGGTGTCTGTTTTACAATCTTTTTTATGGTCGCAACAAGGTTGTTGGCCTTGTCAATATCCACACCTGCATCGGCATAAGTTAAGGGCTTGTTCATATTTATCTCCCGACAAAATCATTCTAACATTAATATACAACTATTTAAAAATTAAACCGATTTAGACTGAAAGTCAAAACAATTTTTTTGACATAAAGTTCTTTGTGTTGTAATTTAGCAAAAATTTAAGTATTTATTTTTTTTAATCTTGATGAACTTATAAAAAGTCCAACATACCCCTTAACCGTCATTCCCGCGAAGGCGGGAATCCAGTAACTTTCAAATAACCAAATCATAACCTTTTGATATGATTGACAAGTTATTTTCGGTTACAGCGCCGCAAAGCGGCATAATCTAGCTTTTTACGAGGTTATTTTTATGGAAAAATTTGCAAGGATAGATCGTCTGCCACCTTATGTGTTTACAACTGTCAACAAAATAAAGATGGACGCAAGACATGCCGGCGAGGATATTGTAGATCTTGGAATGGGCAACCCTGATCTTCCCACCCCAAAGCATATAGTCGACAAGCTGTTGGAGGCGGCTCAAAAACCACACAACCACAGATATTCTGCATCAAAGGGTATTACAAAGCTTAGGATGGCTATTTCAAGCTGGTACAAACGAAGATTTGACGTGGATATAGACCCTGAGGAGGAGGCGATAGTCACAATCGGCGCCAAGGACGGCATATCGCATCTTGTCCTTGTCACAATCAGACCGGGAGATGTTGTGTTTGCTCAGAATCCAACCTATCCGATTCATCCGTACTCCGCAATTATTGCCGGAGGAGATGTGCGCGGAATACCTGTCGGGCCGGATTCTGACTTCTTTGAAAACCTGATGGAAGCCACAAGACAGACATGGCCCAAGCCAAAATTGTTGATTATAAGCTACCCTCACAACCCAACAACCGAGGTTGTCAACCTGGAATTTTTTGAAAAAATCGTGGATTATGCAAAGGAATACAATATTATGGTAATACACGATTTTGCTTATGCCGACCTTATTTTTGACGGCTATAAAGCCCCCAGCTTTTTGCAGGTAAAAGGGGCCAAGGATGTGGGAGTGGAGTTCTTTTCCCTTTCCAAAAGTTACAGTATGCCGGGCTGGAGGGTAGGTTTTTGTGTTGGAAACAGAGAAATAGTCGGCGCCCTGCGCAGAATAAAAAGCTATCTTGACTACGGAATTTTTCAGCCGATTCAGATAGCATCCATCATAGCATTAAACGGTCCTCAGGATTGTGTTAAAGAGATATGCAACACCTATCAAGAGCGAAGAGACGCCCTGATATCCGGCCTGAAGCGCGTTGGTTGGGATATAAAAAGCCCAAAAGGAACCATGTTTGTATGGGGGAAAATTCCTGAACAATATCTAAAAATGGGCTCGGTGGAATTCTCCAAATTTCTGATTAAAGAGGCTCAGGTAGCTGTTTCTCCCGGGCTGGGTTTCGGCGAATATGGAGATGAATACGTCCGTTTTGCGCTTATTGAAAACAAGATGCGCATAAACCAGGCTGTAAGGGGTCTCAAAAAAATATTATAGGCACAGGTAATATGAAACAAATTAATATCGGTTTGCTTGGATGCGGCACCGTAGGCACCGGTGTTGCAAAAATTCTGATTGAAAACAAAGAGCTTATTGCCGCCAGGGTCGGAGCGTTGCTGTCATTAAAACATGTCGCGGATATTGATATAAAAAGGGACAGGAAAATCAAGTTTGATGAGGGAGTCCTGGTAACCGATGCCCGCAAGGTGGTTGACGATCCGCAAATAGATATAATTGTCGAGATGATCGGCGGGGTGGGAATTGCAAAGGAGCTTATCTTAAGAGCAATTGATAACGGCAAACAGGTCGTAACCGCAAACAAGGCTCTTCTTGCCGCTCAAGGCAACATCCTTTTCAAAGCTGCTTGCGCAAAGGGGGTTGATCTTGCTTTTGAGGCGAGTGTGGGCGGATGTATGCCGGTTATAAAATCGATCAGGGAGTCTTTGGTTGGTGAGCGCATAAAATCGATGACCGGCATATTAAACGGTACTTGCAACTATATTCTGTCAAAAAGCACATATGATGGGATTGATTTTGAAGCAGCCCTGTCTGAGGCGCAGGCCAAAGGCTTTGCAGAGGCAGACCCCTCGCTGGATGTGGAGGGCATAGATACGGCACACAAGCTAACCATATTAATATCTATTGCATATGGTATGGAGATTAATTTTAATGATATTTATATTGAAGGAATATCAAAAATCACCCCCATGGATATCGATTTTGCCAATCAATTCGGCTACAGGATAAAGCTTTTGGCTATAAGCAAAAACAGGGGAAAAGAGGTTGAAGCAAGGGTGCATCCTGCAATGATACCTTTTGGCAATCAGTTGTCAAACGTAAACGGCTCTTTGAATGCGATTACAATTTCGGGTGATGCTGTCGGCAACATGATGCTTTACGGCCTCGGCGCGGGTATGATGCCCACGGCCAGCGCGGTTGTGGGAGATATATCAGATCTGGCCCGCAACGTTTTATCCGGCTCAAGGGGAAGAATTCCATTGTTATCCTACCAGATGGAAAATATAAGAAAAATCCCGATAATGCCGGTTGACGACATCTTTACCAATTACTACTTCAGGTTCTCGGCCGCAGATCGTCCGGGAGTTTTATCTAAAATATCGGGCATACTGGGTGATCGTGGCATCAGCATCAAATCCGTACACCAAAAAGGACGCAAGTCGATCGGCTCTGTTCCTATTGTCATTCTCACGCACCTTGCAAAGGAACAAGATGTTAGAATGGCTTTAGCCGAGATCGAAACTCTTGATATTGTCAGCGACAGACCGGTTCTCATAAGGATCGAAGAAACCAACAGCCATATTTGATATAAGAGGTGGGGTAACCGTCCGCAGTTCACGGTTCACGGTTTTTTTAATGAATTTTGTAATGATTGAAGCATGATGTTTGATCTTAATTCTTAAATTTTTTTCAGAAAACACCTTTGTCGATTGTCGATTATTTTTTTTACAATCATCAATTCTTTGAACCTCTTGCTTTTATGTTTTGATCAACGGTTAACCGTGAACGGTTACGAGGTCTGCATGTATATTGTCTGTTCAGATTTAGAAGGTGTTTTTGTTCCTGAAATATGGATACAGGTAGCCGAAAAGACCGGTATCAAAGAGCTAAGACTGACTACTCGTGATATATCCGATTATGATGTTTTGATGAAAAAACGGCTTGACATCCTTCACGAGAACCGGCTCAAGCTTAAAGATATTACAAATGTTATCGATTCGATAAATCCTCTTGACGGGGCAGTGGATTTTCTGGAATGGCTCAGATCACAAACCCAGGTAATAATTGTTTCAGATACATTTGTTGAGTTTGCGGGACCTTTAATGAAAAAGCTGGGCTGGCCAACCCTTTTTTGCAACTCTCTGTCAATAGACCCTGACGGATATATTGTTGGATATAATCTCCGACAAAATGACGGCAAGCGCAAGGCTGTGCTTTCCTTAAAAAGCCTCAATTATGAGATAATAGCATTTGGCGACTCCTATAATGATATAACTATGCTAAAAGAGGCCGACACAGGCATCCTGTTCCGGCCTCCCGATAATGTAAAAAACGAATTCCCGGAGCTTTTGGTTTCATATAGCTATAATGAACTTAGAAAAATTATCCAAAAAACACTGTAGCCGTTCATGGCTTGAAACTTGAAATTGGAAAGTAGAAATTGGGGAGAGATGAAGCGAGTTTACGAATTTGGATGTCTACAAACTGGCAGAAAAGTTTTATCTGAGTCAAACGCAACAGAATATAAAGCAATAGTTGATAAACTTGGCCCAAAATTGAATGCGTTCATCAACAGTACAAAAGTATGAAGGCCAAATTTCTAATTTCTAATTTCAACGTTCCGTGAACGCTTACAAAATAGTGAAAACGACATAAGTCGGAAAACGCTCTGTGGTGCAAACAACCGGCTCTTTATCTTTATGATTACACACAAAACAACATACAGGGTTATTTACGGCGACACGGATAAAATGGGTATAGCTTATCATGCAAACTACTTGCGCTGGTTTGAAATAGGCCGATCGGAATTGTTTCGGTCGTTGAGTTTAACCTATAAAGCCATTGAAACAAAGGGTGTCTTTCTACCTGTATCCGAAATTTATTGTAAGTTTTTATCTCCAGCTCAATATGATGATGTTATAATCATTGAAACCTCTGTTGATACAAACATTAAGGGCGGTATGAAGTTTGATTATCGTATATTTAATGAAAACGGTAAAAAGATTCTTGCAACAGGACATACAAAACACGCCTTCGTTAATAGCGATGGCCGTGTGGTGCGTCCACCCGATTTTCTGACAGATCTTTTGAAAAATTATGTAGCGCCCGTTCCCTAAACTTGACGATCTCGTAAAAAGTCAAAAAACAACCGCCCTTGTCATTCCCGCGAAGGCGGGGCACGTAGTGAAGCGTTAGCGCTATCCAGTAAATTCAATGCGTTCTGGATGCCGGATCAAGTCCGGCATGACGATTTTGAGACTTTTTACGACGTCATCAAACTTGAAGTTGCCAATAAAAGTCTGTGTGTGTCTGTGGCTAAAAAATTAAATATGGGTTTTGATATTTCAAAATTTGAAAGATGCAATCTCCTTGTTGTCGGAGATTTAATGGTCGATGAATACCTGTGGGGTAATGTTGACCGGATATCTCCTGAAGCGCCGGTCCAGGTTGTTTCGGTTAAAGAGGAAAATTATACCCTTGGTGGATCCGGAAACGTCGCAAACAACCTTATAGCGCTTGGAGCAAATGTTTCGCTGGCCGGAGTAATCGGTTCGGATAGATATGGACATCTTTTGTTAGCAAAATTAAACGAACTCGGCATTAATACCGAGGGGGTTATCGAAGACCCGGAAAGGCCCACGACCAGAAAAACGAGAATTATTTCCGGCAACCAACAGGTGCTTAGAATCGACAGGGAAACAAAAAAAGATATATCTCAACAAACCTTTGATGTTATATTAAATTATATTGAGCGTGTAATGCCTGATGTGGATCTGGTATTAATTTCAGATTACGGTAAGGGGTTAATTACGGCAGATTTGCTTAACTCGTTGACATCTATTGTAAAAAAATACAAAAGTTTTTCTATAGTCGATCCAAAAGGGCGTGATTTTTCAAAATATTCAGGTGTTTCTTTGCTTACCCCGAACAAAAAGGAGGCAGCCCTTGCCTCTGGAATAGATATTGTCGACGAATCAACCTTAATTAAAGCCGGAAACAAGATTGTTGAAACTGTAAAGATAGAAAATCTTCTTATTACATGCGGCAAAGACGGGATGGTTTTATTTGAGGACAATAAAAAACCTTATTATATCACCGCTCAGGCAAGGCAGGTTTTTGATGTGTCTGGAGCTGGAGATACGGTAATCGCTGTCTTGGGGCTTGTAATTGCTTCGGGAGCCTCTTTTGTAAAAGCTGCGTCCATTGCTAATACAGCAGCAGGTATTGTGGTGAGCAAGGTTGGAACGTCAACCGTGTCAAAAAATGAACTTTTATCGGCTTTGACGCCTGGGTATGATTACGCCTCAACTAAACATATATCTTTTTCAGAACTTCCGGCCGTTGTGCAGAAACTTAAAGCCGATAATAAAAAAATTGTGCTGACAAACGGTTGTTTTGATCTTTTGCACGAAGGTCATATTATGCTTCTTTCCGCCTCAAAAAAGCTGGGAGATGTGCTTGTTGTTGCTATTGATGACGATGAGTCTGTAAGCGGCATTAAGGGGCCCGGAAGACCTATAATCAGCGAAAAGGACCGTTTAAGCATCTTGGGCGCTTTAGGTTCCGTTGATTATGTTGTGGTTTTTTCTTCAAAACAACTTAGTAAAATGATTGAAATTATTCGTCCAGACATACTTACAAAGGGCAGAAACTATATATTTGAAGATGTTACAGGAAGGGAGATTGTTGAGAGATGTGGCGGAAGGGTAGTGCTTATTCCTATTAAAAAAAATGTCTCGTCAAGCAGCATCATAAATAATATTAGAAATTCTGACATTCAAAAAAAGGCTTAAGTTTGAATGTTATTTATCAATAAAAATACTAAGGGCATCATATTTAAAGTTTTTGTTCAACCAAGATCTTCAAAAAACATGATAGCGGGTATTTATGGCGATGCGATTAAAATCAAACTCACAGCCCCACCTGTAAATGGAGCTGCAAATAGAATGTGTATAAAATATCTGGCAAATATTCTAAAGATTCCTCAGTCAAAAATTGAAATAATATCAGGTCATACAAGTCGTACAAAACATCTTCTTGTTAAATATAAGAATAATAAATGTTCGGAAGCCGAGTTTGAATATTTAACAGGTTTAATTAAATTTTTATTATAATATAAAAAATCTTGACTTAATTTTTTGTTTTATTTATTTATATTGTTTACATGATGCGGGGTGGAGCAGTCTGGTAGCTCGTCGGGCTCATAACCCGAAGGTCATAGGTTCAAATCCTATCCCCGCTACCACCTTCCTTTATTTATCCCTTTGAAAAAAATTCTGACAGGATTAACAGGATAAACAAGATTTTGTTTTAAGTGAACAAACAAGGTTAAGTCTCACTCTAACTATCCAGTAAATCATAAAAAATTATATCCTGAGAAATGAAATATAAAGAATTGACTGAGAAAATTATTGGTTGTGCATACAGAGCTTACAACTAAATGGGTTGTGTTTTTAATTATTAATTTTGGTGAACGGAAAGTTGGAATTAAATATAAGGTAAGGGATTTTGATGTTTTAATCCTGAATATCCTGTTAATCCTGTCAAAAAATTCTCTTTGAAAGACCTAAATTGTTACAAATATTATTATCTTTTTTGTATTGATATTTTATCAATAATTAATTAGTTATAAACATATATTTTTTATTTGTTTATAATATTAATTTTTTAAACATAATAATCGATGTTTTTTTATTATACTATTTTGTTTATTTATTTAATAAAACAGGTGTGTTAAAAGGTTGTTATAGTTATAAACATATATTAATAATAATTTTTTATAACTTAATATAGGAATATATATGAAATTTACTATTAATAAGACTGATATATTAGATGTGTTATCTAATATCCAAGGTTTAACCGGACGTAAAAGCAGCCTGGCTATTACTGAAACGGTTTTAATACAAACAACAGATTCGGGTATAAAAATTGCGGCTACTGATCTTGAAACAGGTTTTATGGGATCATACCCTGCAAAAGTTGATTCACAGGGAATAATAGCTATTAATGCAAGAAAAATATATGAAATAGTAAAAGAATTTCCATCCAATGAAATAAATATTAATGAAATAGAAAATCATTGGGTGGAAATCAACAATCCCGCCAAAGGGATTAATTATCATATAGTTGGAATGAATCCCGACGATTTTCCTGAAATTCCGTTAATAGAGGATGTTTCTTTTTTAAAAATCGAATCAGCGGCTCTTAAAAAAATGATAGATAAAACCCTTATTATAAGTGTTGCTACAGATGACAGAAGAGTCCATATTAACGGAATATATTTTGAAAAACTAAAAAATAATAATCAAAATACAATCAGGATGGTTTCCACGGACGGCAGCAGGCTTTCGCTGGTTGATTATATTTCTGAGTCCGCCGCAGGCGGATCAGAATCAGGCATTATTATTCCCAAAAAGGGTTTAGCCGAAGTAAACAGGTTTCTTGATTCGGAAGGCACCGTACAGATAGGAAATAAAGATAACCATTTTATTGTTAAAAAAGATACAGAAACCATTATAATAAGACTTCTTGAAGGTGAATTTCCAAAATACAGTGAAATTATTGATAAAGGAGATGCAAACATAATTACTGTTGACAGAAAAATGTTTTTAAACATGTTAAAAAGAATGTCGATATTATATTCTGATAATTACAAAGGGGCGGCGTTTAATTTTCAGAAAGACAAACTAATAATTACCGCCACAAATCCTGATTTAGGTGAATCAAAAGAGGATATGGATATAGATTATAAAGGAGATAAAATTGAGACGGCATTTAATCCAAAATTCTTTATAGACACATTAAATATAATTGACGAAGATAATATTGTTTTGAATATAATTGATGAACAAAAGCCATGTTTTATTGAAGGAAAAGAGGATAAACAATTTTTAAGTGTTATTATGCCGATGAGAATTTAATGGAAAATATTTATGATGCAAGCAGTATAGATGTACTTGAAGGCCTCGAACCTGTGAGATTGAGGCCTTCTATGTATATTGGGAATGTGGATGTTGAAGGGCTCCATCATCTTGTTTATGAGGTTGTTGATAACAGTATTGATGAAGCAATGGCAGGATATTGTGATTTAATTAAGGTTACTATCCACACCGATAACAGTATCAGCGTTGAAGATAATGGCAGGGGTATTCCGGTCGGCATTCACAAAACAGAAAAAGTGCCGGCTGTTGAGGTTGTATTAACAAAGCTTCATGCTGGAGGAAAATTCGATAACGATTCTTATAAGGTGTCCGGCGGGCTGCATGGTGTTGGAGTATCGGTTGTAAATGCCCTTTCAGCAGATTTTGAAGTAGAAATATATAAAGACAAGAAAATTTATTATCAAACCTATAAAAAAGGTATAAAGAATAGTGAGTTAAGTATAACAGGAAAGACAGATAAAAAGGGCACTAAAATTCATTTTTCTCCTGATCTGGATATTTTTCATACAAATGATTTCAGTTATGCAATACTTAGCAGAAAACTCAGGGAGCTTGCCTTCTTAAATAAAGGCTTAAATATAACTATTGAAGATGAACGTTCTGACACAAAAGAAAGTTTTTTTTACAAAGGAGGACTAATATCGTTTGTTGAATATCTTAACAGGAGGCATACACCTCTTCACAAGCCTATATTTATTGAAGGAGAAAAAAGTAACGTTCAAATTGAAGTAGTCATACAGTATAATGATACTTTTAAAGAAAAAATTTTTTCCTTTGCGAACAATATTAATACAATAGAAGGTGGTTTTCATCTAATCGGATTTAAAGCCGCCCTTACGCGCACAATGAATCAGTATACATCCACAGCAAACCTGCCTAAAAACCTTCAGGAAAAAATTAGCGGTGATGATGTTCGGGAAGGATTGACCGCAATAATCAGCATTAGAATAAAGAACCCTCAATTTGAAGGACAGACAAAAACCAAATTAGGCAACAGTGAAGTAAAAGGGCTTGTTGAATCTCTTGTTAATGAAAAATTAAGTATGTTTTTAGAAGAGAATCCATCTGTTGCTAAAAAGATTGTAGAAAAAGCGGTTGATGCCGCAAGAGCTAGAGATGCCGCAAAACGGGCAAGGGATCTGGCAAGAAAACAGGGATCATTGCTTGATTCCACACTTCCCGGCAAGCTTGCTGAGTGCCAATTTTTAGAGCCTTCGGAAAGAGAGCTTTTTATTGTGGAGGGTGATTCTGCCGGTGGCAGCGCAAAACAGGGTAGAGATAGAAAGTTTCAGGCTATTTTGCCGTTAAAAGGGAAAATATTGAATGTTGAAAAAGCACGTTTTGATAAAATTTTGCGCAGCGAGGAAATTAAAAATATAATCACCGTGCTTGGCACAGGAGTAGGCAAAGAGGAATATAACATTGAAAACATTAGATATCATAAGATAATTATTATGACTGATGCTGATGTTGACGGTTCTCACATAAGAACGCTTTTGTTGACATTCTTTTATCGGCAGATGCCCGATATAATTGAGAAGGGGTATTTGTGTATTGCTCAACCCCCTTTGTTTAAGTTAGGCAAAGGCAAAAAAGCTGTTTATATTAAGGATGAGACCGGATTTAATGATTATATTTTAAAACGGGTGTGTAATAATAAAAGTGTAAAAATTACAAAGGATGAAAAAATACTGTCCGAACATAACCTTTATCTTTTTTTATGCGATCTTGCAGAATATTTTGAAAACATGTCAAAACTTGAATCTCGCGGCATAAAACAGGATTTTGTTGAGTTGTTGATAGGGCAAGGTGTTGAAGATGTAAAATTTTTAAAAGACAAACAACAAATGATATATCTCAAAGATATGTTGTTAAAAGATGGTTATGGTATTGATGGGCCGATCTGGAATCAGGAAAGAGATATATATGAGATTATGGTTACACATAAAAACAGTATGCATCAGGATGTTTTGACAACAACTATGTTGAGTCAGGGTCAGGAAATGAAGCCGATTAAAATAGGTAGAGGGTTTGTGTGTTCGTCGGAGTATCAGAGATGTCTTGTTACAGGTAAAAATATATTAAAATTTGATTACCATCCATTTTCGGTCTTTAACAACGACAAAGCAGGTGATTTTGTTATTAAGGCGGATAAAAAAGAGCTTCTGTCTTTTCTAATAGAAGAGGGCAAGAAAGGCTTGAATGTTCAGAGATATAAAGGTCTTGGTGAAATGAATCCTGACCAGTTATGGGAGACTACTATGGATCCTAATAAGAGGACATTACTCCAGATAAAGATCGAGGATGTGGTCGAAACAGATGAAATTTTTACAATTCTGATGGGAGAAGAGGTTGAGCCTCGAAGAGAGTTTATTCAAAAAAATGCTCTTAATGTCAGCGTGCTCGATATATGAGAATAGGTAGCCGTTCACGGCTTGAAACTTGAAATTGGAAATTAGAAATTTGGGAGAGATTAAAATAGAAATTGGAAATTAGAAATTTGGAAGAACAGTACAAAAGCATGAAGGCCAAATTTCCAATTTCTATTTTCTAATTTCAACATTCCGTAAACGGTTACTAATATGTATATTCATCAAATAGAAGCAAGAGATCTGCCTGATCTGTGGTTTCAGGCCA
The DNA here is from genome assembly GCA_030610995.1 of Desulfobacterales bacterium. Classification (GTDB taxonomy): domain Bacteria; phylum Desulfobacterota; class Desulfobacteria; order Desulfobacterales; family ETH-SRB1; genus Desulfaltia. The sequence continues at coordinate 27,557 of JAUWQO010000004.1, read as the reverse complement.
TACACGATATCTTTGATCATGGAAGAAGGTTTAAAATTGATCGTGGTTCGTATGCGGGACAAACGCGCTTAGAATACGATTTTTTTATTGGTCATGTGAAACATCCCGGCACACAACCCCTGTTGCCGGACATTCCTCCGGCGTGTGGGATACCAAATCCTGTTGAAGAAGCATATATTTACGGAGGAGAAGGATATAGCAGATCATATCTTGAATACCTTATGACCCCGGACAAAGAGGTCGGTGAATCATACACTTATGGCGAGAGGCTAACCGGAGCTCCAATTGCCGGGAATAAGCTTGCCTGGTGGAAAAAAAGCGATAAAGAAATCATAGACGTTAGAGATGTTGACGGAAATGCTGTTTTTGAGAAGAAAGGGTCTCTTTATATTAATCAGATTGAGTGGATAATTCAGACATATAAAAAACACGGATACCGTAACAACCAGATGGTTCTCCAGATTGCGCACCCCTCAGACCTGATTCTTCTTGACCCCCCCTGTTTACGCTCCATTGATACACGGATACAGGATGGAGTCCTGAATTTTATGATATATTTTCGTTCGTGGGATCTTTGGGGCGGTCTGCCCGCAAATTTGGCCGGCATACAGAATCTGAAAGAGTATATGGCAGGGGAAATCGGTGTTGAAGACGGAGAAATGATAGTTGAAAGCAAGGGGCTTCATCTTTATGGCTATGCCGAAGATCTTGCAAAGTTAAGATGTATGAAAGAATAAAAGGTAACTATTCGGCCACAGATTTACACAGATGAACGCAGATAGTTTTAAATATAAAGAAATCACAGATGTTATTCTTAGAAGTTTTTATGAAGTCTATAATGAGCTTGGTGAAGGGTTTCTGGAATCTGTCTATGAAAATGCCTTATATATTGTCATAATTGGATATGGACTATGTGTAGAAAGGCAGAAAGATATTTCTGTATTTTTTCGATGTAAAGTAATCGGAAAATTTAAGGCAGACTTGATTGTAAACGAAAAAGTAATTGTTGAACTAAAAGCAGTTCGTATCATTAATCCTACACATGAAGCTCAATTAATCAATTACTTGAAAGCAACAAATATTGAAGTTGGCCTATTATTAAATTTTTGTAAAAGACCAGAATTCAAAAGATTTCAACCTGTGCGGTTAGGTAATTCCTGAGCCCTTCCGAATGATCTAATCCTCATCGGCGGGTTACCGTAGGGGCGGGTTTACCCCGCCCGAATCGATTTGGCGGGCGGCATAAAGCCGCCCCTACAACGTCTCCTTCATAACCATCAACTCATTGACAACACACGGTAAATCCTAACCGCACAGGTTGAAAGATTTATATATGATAATAAAAGAAAAAACATCAGTGATGATCAGCGTAAATCTGTGGCTGAATAAATACGAATAAATCTTGTTTTCACCACAACATGCTGTTTTAAAAAGAAATAGAGCTCGGAGTTCTTGGAAAGGGTATAACGTCCCTAATATTGGTTACGCCTGTTAAAAACATCAGCAAACGTTCAAAACCCAGGCCGAATCCACTGTGATAAGCAGAGCCGTATCTTCTGGATTCAACATACCACCAGTAATCCTTTTTTGACAATCCAAGTTTATCCAGTCTTGCCTCAAGAACATTTATCCGCTCTTCGCGCTGGCTTCCGCCTATTATTTCCCCTATGTTCGGCACAAGAACATCCATGGCGGCAACTGTTTTATTGTCGTCATTTATTCTCATATAAAACGGCCTTATGTTTTTTGGATAATCATAGATAATTACAGGTTTTTTAAAATAGTGTTCGGTAAGATATCTTTCGTGCTCGGACTGCAGATCCTTGCCAAATCCTACCTCAAACTCAAAAGTTTGTCCGGATTTACTTAAAATCTCCATAGCCTCTTTGTATGAAAGTCTGGTAAAGTCGGATGTGATTAAACCTTCCAGGGTTTTCATAAGGTTTTTGTCCACATACTTTGCAAAAAGTTCCAGATCGTCTACGCACTCATCCATTACATAGCCTGTCAGATATTTCAAAAATTCTTCGCTCAAATCCATGGCGTCGTTTAGATCGCTAAAGGCCATTTCAGGTTCAACCATCCAGAATTCAGCCACATGCCTGCTTGTATTTGAGTTTTCAGCCCTGAAAGTAGGGCCGAACGTATAAACATCGCCTAAGGCCAGGGCAAACATTTCAGCCGAAAGCTGTCCGGATACGGTCAGACTTGTTGCAGCGCCGAAAAAATCGAGCGAAAAGTCGGTCTTTCCATCCTTTTTTGGAACGCTGTCTAAATCCAGTGTTGTTACCTTAAACAGTTCCCCAGCGCCTTCGCAGTCAGAAGCGGTTAAAACCGGAGTGTGAATATATTTAAAGCCCCTGTCTTTAAAAAACTTATGTATTGCAAAGGACAGCTCTGATCTTATACGAAAGACAGCGCTGTATTTATTGGTTCTGGGCCTTAAATGAGCGATGGTTCTTAAAAACTCGTCGCTGTGCCGTTTTTTTTGCAGCGGAAATGTATCAGGGGTAAGGCTCAGTATTTCCAGACCATCTGCTTTTAGCTCCCATTTCTGTCCTTTTCCAGGCGATTCCATTAGCGAGCCTGTAACAGCCACGGCCGAGCCTGTTGAAAGCTTTGTTATTTCCTTATAATTGACAAGGGAACTGTCTGCGATTACCTGCATGTTTTTAAGGCATGACCCGTCATTTACCTCTATAAAGGAAAAACCCTTTGCGTCACGCCTGGTTCTGACCCACCCTTTTATAATTACATTATCTACGGGTCTGTTTGACTGTAAAAGATGTAATATTCTGGTTTGCTTCATCTTGTCGGATAATCTCCATATTAATAATATTTTTACCACAGAGAACACAGAGAAAATTTCTTTGACAATTACTTGTAGGGGCTGTTCCCAGAATGGCCCGACAAATGGCTTCTAAGAATAATATCTGTGAATCTGTGGCTGAATAGTTACGATTGTTTTTTATATTCTTCGTGTGCTTCGTGGTGAATACTTATTATTATAATTTTACGGTTATATAATAGCTCTGATCGCTACGTTGCAACAGGATAACCACAGATCTTTTATGGCGATATTTTACAATCGCTTTTTCAAAATCCTTTATACTGCTTATAGCCATTTCATCAATTTGCTGTATTATATCACCCGGTTTTACCCCGATACGCGCCAGATAGGATTGACGATTGACCTCTGAAATCACCACACCTGTTTTTGCGGAGGTTTTATATTGAAAACGTTTTGTTAAAGACAGGTTTTCAACCCTTACACCAAGAAGCTTGAAGGCAAGTTCCATGGCCCGCCTTTCAGGGAACACAGCCGCCCTTGTTGAAACAATAATTTCTTTATTGTTTCGCCAGAGCTTTATTTTGATTAAATCCCCTTTGGCATAATTTTTCATGGCTGTATGATAATGTTCAACCGAAGGGATGCTCCTGGAGCCGACAGACAGAATAATATCACCGTCTTGGATGCCTGATTTATGGCCGGGTCCTCCCTTTGAGATCTCTTTGACAACCACACCCTTGTGTTCAGGAGCTTTCAGGTATTGGGCAAGCCTTTTATCAAGATTCTGCACGGTTATGCCAAGCCATATTTGAACAACCTCTCCGTATTGAATAAGGTCTGACACAATCCTTTTTGCCTTGTTGATGGGTATGGCAAAGCCTATTCCCTGGGCTTTTGCATAAATTGCGGTATTAATGCCGATAAGTTCGCCGTTTATATTCAGCAGAGCTCCTCCGCTGTTGCCGGGATTAATGGAGGCATCAAGCTGTATAAAATCATGATAAACAGCATCATCTGTCCTGATGCTTCGATTTACTGCGCTTATAACCCCTGTTGTTACCGTATTGGAAAAACCGAACGGGTTGCCTATGGCTATAATTGTTTCCCCTATCATAAGATCGTCGGAGTCGCCCATCTCTATAGCCGGAAGAGAATTTTTTGACGATATTCGCAGCACCGCCAGATCGGAATCAGGATCGGCGCCTATAATCCGGGCATCAAATTTACGTTCATCATTTAGAATAACCGTTATTGTAGTGCTTTTTGCAAGCACGTGCGCATTTGTGAGAATAAGACCCCGTTTTCCATCAATAATAACTCCCGATCCAAGGCTGGTTCTTTTGTAGCGCTCCTCAAAACCGGGGTCAAAAAAATCCCTGAAAAAGGAATCAAACAAGGGATCCATCCTGAATCCGGAGAAAGGATTGGCGCGCCTGCGAATCTCGTATTCAGAATTTATGTTTACAACCGCGGGGCTGACCTTGCGCACAGCCCTGACAACAGGGTTTTCCCGTTCATATTCAGCGGCAGGGCCGGGAAGGGGAAGAATAAGTGTCGCAAAAAAGGCTATAATCAAAGATTTAATTTTATATGTCTGCATCATGATATTTTTAAAAAAAGTTTGTATCTGTTTGCAAAGTGATTATTATTTAAATTTTACGGCTTTGTAAAAAGCCAAAAAAACTCTTACCACAGAGCACGCAGAGATTTTCTATAAAAAAAGATGAAAAAATTAATATAATATCATGAGAATTAAAACCTTTCAAGACATCTTGCCTTTGGTAGAACGGCCGAGCCGATATCTGGGCACGGAGATAAACTCCATAAAAAAAGATCCGGATAAGGTCAGGCTAAAGGTTGCCCTTGCGTTTCCGGATCTATACGAAATAGGCACATCACATTTCGGGCTTCAGATACTTTATCATATCCTCAATAAACATAAAGAGATAGCTGCCGAAAGGGTTTATGCTCCAGACGTTGATATGGAGTCGTACTTGAGATCGTCACATATACCTCTTGTGTCCATGGAATCACATAAACCGCTTAAAAGTTTTGATATTGTTGGTTTCAGCCTGCTTTACGAGCTGAATTATACTAATGTTCTTACAATGCTCGATCTCTCAGGCATCCCGTTTTTTTCTTCAGAAAGGGATGGTTCATTTCCGCTTATCATAGCAGGTGGTCCCTGTACGTGCAATCCTGAGCCTGTCGCCGATTTTTTTGACGCCATGGTGGTTGGAGACGGCGAAAACGTGATAGTCGGTATATCCATGGCCTGGCTTGCATGGAAAGAAGATGGAAGTGAAGACAAGGAGGTTCTTTTAAAACAGTTGTCGTTAATTAAAGGGGTTTATGTGCCTCAGATCCCGCAACCCGGATTTTCAGATTATAAGGTTATTACAAGAGAAATAATAGCCGATCTTGACACAGCTCCTTTCCCTGATTCTCCGATAATCCCGTTCGGCAAGCCTGTACATGATCGTCTTCGCGTTGAGATTGCAAGGGGGTGCACCAGGGGATGCCGATTCTGCCAGGCAGGGATGATATATCGACCGGTGCGCGAACGGTCTGTAAAGAAATTGCTTAATCTGTTTGATACTTCATGTGCCGCTACAGGTTACGAAGATCTCTCGTTATTGTCGCTTAGTACCGCAGATTATAGTTCTATTATCTCCTTGATGAAGCAGCTCATGTCTCGATGTGAACCAAGACATATTGCTGTTTCTTTACCTTCGCTACGTGCCGGCACATTAACTCCCGAACTAATTAATATCATAAAAAGGGTCAGAAAAACAGGATTTACTATTGCTCCTGAAGCCGGCAGTCAGAGGCTCAGGGATGTTATCAACAAGAATATTACAGAAGAGGAAATTGTTGATACGGTACAGGATGTATTTAGTTTGGGTTGGCTGGTGATAAAATTGTATTTTATGATAGGCCTTCCATCAGAAACCGAAGAGGATCTTCTGGCAATTGTTGAGCTTGTTAAGAGGCTTCGCAAGATTAAAGCCCGGTCAGGGCGCAAGGGCCAAATAAATGTCAGCGTGGCGACATTTATTCCCAAAGCGCATACCCCTTTTCAATGGGCTCCTCAGATATCTCTAACTGAATCAAGGGAAAAGATAGAGTGGTTGCGGGACAAATTAAAGATGCCCGGAATCCGTTTTAAGTGGCAAAATCCTGAAGTAAGTATGCTCGAAGGTCTTTTTGCACGGGGAGACAGGCGGCTTAGCGGTTTGTTGGTGGATGCATACAAAAAAGGGTGTAAGTTCGACGGCTGGGGCGACAGGTTTCAGTATGGATTATGGAAAAAGGCCTTTTTTGATCAAGGGATTGATGTAGATCGTTATACAACCCGCGTAAGGGATGTTACAGATCGGTTGCCATGGGATCACATCGACACCGGGGTAACAAAAGAGTTTTTGAAGCTTGAATGGGAAAAGGCAGAGCGCGGCGAACATACGCCGGACTGTCGCACGGGTGATTGTAACACCTGCGGAGTATGCGACTTTGAAACTGTTGAGCCAAAGGTGTTTGAAGTCGGCAAGGAAGAACCATGCCAGGATACTGTTAATGAGTTTTTATATAACAAAGGAGGCGTGGCAGATAAAAAAGCCGCGTTTTATACAAGGGTTAGGATGTGTTATTCGAAACAGGGCCAGGCAAGATATTTTGGGCACCTGGAGCTTGTAAATATCTTTTTACGCGCCTTGAGGCGGGCAGGCATATCGGTAAAGTTTACGGAAGGTTTTCATCCTATGCCCAAGGTATCTTTTGATGATGCTCTTCCCATAGGTATGGAAAGCCTGAATGAATCATTATATTTAATAGTATGCGGCAGTGTTAAACCAGATGCCGTGATAACAGATTTAAACAACCATCTTCCGGAAGGTCTTTCAGTAAAAGACTGTCAAATATCTTCTTCAAAGCCGGCCATTAAACAGCAAAAATCGGCTACATATCTCGTGGAACTAAAAGAGGGTTGTTTTGACAAGCAAAAATTAAACGATTTTATAAAAAGTTCCGATTTTGTACAAACCCGTGTTAATCGAAAAGGTAAGATAAAAAAGATAGATTTTAAGGACCTGGTTTTAAAGATTAATTTAACCGGACCTTGCAGAATGATGATAAGGCTCAGGTCGGAGCCTGGTAGAACGGCAAGGCCGTTTGAGATTATAAAGGGAATTTTTAACCTTTCCGAAGAGATAATAAAACAGGCCACAATAATAAAGCAGTGAACAACAAAAACCCTGCTTACAGAAATGGTCGAGTTGTCAACAACTCAACCACTCGACGAGGTCAATTGGAGCTTGACTTTATAATTAACTTGTGATTGCTTTATTAGTTTAAAATTGTTAGTTTCATAAAAAGTGAAAAAACCACTTTTTGAGAAACCGTCAATATTTTATTGAAATATCAATGGCCTCAGGGCTATAAACATATAATTTAGGGGATATGTAATATGAAAAGAACCTATCAGCCAAGCAGGATAAAGCGTGCCAGAACGCACGGTTTTTTGAAAAGGATGTCAACAAAACAGGGTAGAAGAATTATTAACAGGCGTAGAGCTAAAGGCAGAAATCGTCTGAGCGTTTAAATATAATATACAATAAAAATCGGTTGGTTGCAAAAGGTAGATATCTCGTGAGCTTTTTTTTTACCAAGGCGGACAGACTGTTAAAACGCCCCGATTTTTTAGGGTTGACGGCAAAAGGCAGGCGATGCCAAAATAAAAATTTTATTGCTGTTTTTGCTCCAGGTAAAACTGAAAGAACGCGCCTTGGTATTACCGTTTCGAGAAAGGTTGGAAACGCATTAGTTCGCAACAGGATTAAACGCTTTACCCGTGAATATTTTCGACTCAACAGGCACAAAAATACAGGGAATTGGGATATAAATATCATAGCAAAAAAGGAGGCTGTCAACCTGTCATCAGCCCAGGCTTTTTTGTCCCTGCAAAACATTTTTGACAAAATTACAAGGAATCTTTATCATTAATAAAATGTTTCAGATGCTTGCCCTGTTTACTATAAGGGCATATCAATATATTTTGTCTCCTGTTTTGTCCCCGTCATGTCGTTTTTATCCAACCTGTTCTGAGTATGCCTATCAGGCTGTTTTACGTTATGGACCGCTAAAGGGATCATTTCTTGCTTTAAAAAGAATTTTGCGATGCCACCCATTTAATCCGGGCGGAGTCGATTATGTCCCTTAACCGGATAGCCGTGAATAGAGCCCGGTAGGCCTGTGCTGTTAGACTCATTTAATATTAGAGATCATTATATCCCCTAATAGGCCACTCAAAGATTCTGCCAATGCAACCAACCTGTTTCAGCCGGTTCCAATGCACTTGAACGGGTAATACTTTCAAATAACTTAACTTATGCTCGAACAAAAAGCACGGTTTTTGCCGGTTATCGCTTCAGTTATTTTGGTCCGCAGTGCCGTAAAGCGGCAGAATGTAGCTTTTTACCAAGTACAAAAATTAGGAGTATATTATGGATTTTCCTCGTTTAGCTATAGCTATAGCTCTTTGTTTTCTTATTTTTGTTTTGTGGGAAATATTCTTTATTGACAGGGAAGCTGTTCAGCCCCCCAGCGAAAGCCAACAGGCTGAACAGATGGCAAAAGAGGAACCGTTTAATAAATATCTTGAAAAGGATACTATCGATAAGAAGGTAATGCCTGGTTTGATGCCTGATCTGATGTCTGGCAAGGACGACCTGTTGAAACCGGTAAAAGCAGCCAGAACAATTACTGTAAATACGCCTTTATATTCGGTTAGAATTTCAGAAAAGGGGGCGGTGTTTAATGACTTTATTCTGAAAGATTACAAGGAAAACGGTGGTGATGATTCACCTTTATATCAAATGATATCTCCGGAAGTTCATGACAAGGGAACTGTTCTGTTAGGGCTTGCCGGCAACAGCCTTCCGGGCCTGAAATATGCTGTTTTTAATGTAGATCGCAATGCCGAATCTGTTAATATTAGTAATCAGTCGGAAGAAATTACATTTTCCTGGGTATCTGAAAATGGCGTAGTTGTGGAGAAAAGGTTTATCTTTTCTCCGGACACATACCTGATTGGATTGAATGTAACAATTAAAAACGGTTCTTATCAAACAATACAGGACAATCTAATACTGTCGTTAATGAAAACCTATTCTACAACAACGACCATGTATGGATTTGAAGGCCCGAGCGCTTTGATTAATAATTCACTGGAGCAGATTAAGGCCAAGAAAATAAAAGACAAAAACATATATACAGGAACGCTGGAATGGGTCGCGGTTCAAGATCGTTACTTTATGTCCAGCATTATTTCGACCAAGCCTGTTGAAGCGAGCATGCGACTTTTCCTGTCGCAGGACGACGTGTTGTTGGAAGCCCAGTACATGCAGCCGGAAACAGTTATTCAACCCGGGATGCAGCATGGTTATGAGTACAAGCTCTTTTTTGGGCCTAAGAGTACGAAAATTCTCAAACAATGCGGTTATAACCTTAGCAAGGCGATTGATTTCGGGATGTTTGATTTTATCGCCAAACCGTGCCTCTGGTTTATGAATTTTCTATACAGCATTATTCCCAACTATGGCGTGGCCATTATTCTTTTAACCATGGTGACAAAGATTATCCTCTGGCCTCTTGGAACAAAGAGCTATAAATCCATGGCTGAAATGAAGAAGATTCAACCGCTGATGATGGGGATAAGAGAGAAATACAAGCATGATAAAAAGAAGATGAATGAAGAAGTTATGGCGTTATATAAAACATACAAGGTAAATCCCGTGGGCGGATGTCTTCCAATGATTGTGCAGATCCCTGTATTTTTTGCCCTTTATCGAATGTTGTATGAAGCCATAGAACTCAGGCATGCTCCTTTTTTGGGCTGGATCACAGATCTGTCCGCTCCGGATCGCCTTTTTGATTTTAATATATCCATCCCGCTGATGCAGCCGCCTTACGGCATTCCTGTGTTAACTATTATTATGGGCGCCACCATGTTTCTGCAGCAGCAAATGGCGCCGTCCGTGGGTGATCCCACCCAGGCCAAGATGATGAAGTTTATGCCGATTATTTTTACGGCAATATTCATAAATTTTTCTTCCGGACTTGTTTTGTACTGGTTGATAAACAATATCCTGTCTATTGCGCAACAGTATTATATTACAAAAAAATGAGCTTAACAACGGAGGTTATGTATGTCGCCCTCTTTGGAATTTGAAGGTAAAGATATTGACCAGGCGGTCAAGAATGCCTGTGATGCACTTAATATACCAAAGGAAAAACTAAAACATGATGTTATTTCTTATGGATCTACCGGTATTTTCGGGTTGGTCGGAGCCAAGAAAGCCAAAATACGGGTTGAGGCTCCCAATAAGGCTCCTGGGTCTTTGCCCGAGATTAAGCCGGAAACGGTCGGCAAAAAACGGCCGAACAATATCGATGAAGGCGATAAGTTATTAACAGAATTACCTGAGCGTACGGCAAGAGCGTTGGATGATTTTAAACCAGACACATGTCTTGAGGATACTGAGGATGCTGTCGGTTTTGGAAGGGATGTTTTGCAGCATATAATTGATTGCATTAGTACTGATGCAACAATATCGATTGAACGGGATGAAGACAAAACATTGTTAAGGGTGAAGGGGGACAACCCTGCGCTTCTGATCGGTAAACACGGGCAGACACTTGAGGCCATACAGTATCTGGTTGAAAAAATCATCAACAAGAATAGCGAGCAAAGAATACGCATACAGGTAGATGTGGAGGGTTATCTGGAAAACAGACAGGCAAGTCTGCAAAAACTGGTTGAACGGCTTGCTAAAAAGGCGAAGCAAACCGGGAAACCTGTGACAATAGGCCAAATGAATGCTTATGACAGGAGAGTTGTGCATCTTGCTTTAAAGGATGATAGCGGAGTTAGAACCAAGAGTATCGGCAACGGTTATATCAAGAAGCTGATGATATTTCCCAGAAAAAATTCTATCAGGGAGAAAGCCTCTGATTGAACCGCTTTCAGAATCGGTAGCCCCGCCGTGGCGGGGCTTGAAACTTGAAATTGGAAAGTAGAAATTTGGGAGAGATTAAAATAGAAATTGGAAAGTAGAAATTTGGAAGAACAGTACAAAAGCATGAATGCCTAATTTCCAGTTCCAATTTCTATTTTCAACGTTCCGTGAACGGTTACCATATTTCCAAAGGTTTCATATGGACAATCCTACCATTGCCGCTGTTGCGACACCAATAGGTCGCGGTGGTATCGGTATTATCAGAATTTCTGGTGAAAAGGCTCTAAGGATAGCCGCAACTATTTTTAAAAGATCTCGTTTGGTCTCTGATCACAATGCAGATACATGCGACCTTTCTTTTGCAAGATTTAAATCCTATCGGCTATACCATGGATATGTTGTTGATCCGGCAAATGGGCGGCGGCTCGACGAGGTGCTTTTGGCAATTATGAAGGCGCCCCGTTCATATACCGGCGAGGATGTCGTAGAGATACAGGCTCATTCAGGGCATGTTGTATTAAGCTCCATTCTGGAGCTGGTGTTAAAAAACGGCGCCAGGCTTGCCGAGCCCGGCGAGTTTACAAAGAGAGCATATATAAATGGCCGCATTGATCTTACACAGGCTGAAGCGGTAGTTGACATTATCAATGCCAGGACAAATAAAGCGCTCGAAATCGCCTTCACTCAGCTAAAGGGTGATATGCGAATGAGTGTTGAAACAATAAGGGATTTGCTGTCTGATATTTTTGCTGAAATAAATGCAGCCATAGATTTTCCGGATGATGTTACTGAAAACCTTGGTATTGATGCAGCAATCAAAACACTGCAGAATAAGGTCGTTGCAAGGTTAAAAGAGCTGATTGAGCGATATGAAAACGCCCATATTTTGAGAGACGGTCTCAAACTGGTTGTTGTGGGCCGCCCAAATGTCGGGAAGTCAAGCCTTATGAATCGTCTGCTCCAAAAGGAGCGCGCTATTGTTACTTCAACGCCAGGCACTACAAGAGACTTTATAGAAGAGCCGTTAGGCATCAGAGGTATTCCCGTGATTATTACAGACACCGCGGGTCTGCATGAAACAGATGATCCTGTTGAGGTTATTGGCATAAAAAAGACTTATGAGCATACCGACCTGTCTGATCTGGTTTTGTTTATGCTTGATGCAAGCTGCCGGATAACAGAGGAGGATTATAAGATATATGAAAGGATTAGCGACAGGAAGCTGATAATCGTTATAAACAAGTCGGATCTCGTAGATGATAAACACAGACTTGATATGCCGGATTCCTGGATTAATATTCCGCGGGTTAAAATATCGGCCCTTTATAACCAGGGGCTTGACAGGCTTAAAGATTTGATAGCAGAAACATCCCTTAGTGAACAGGGTTTTGACATTGAACATGCAATTATTCCAAATTTAAGGCATAAGATAGCTCTCGAGAGAAGTCTTCGGGCTGCATCATCGGCTGTTGAAGGAATGCGAATGCGAACACACTTTGAGTTGATTGCCATCGATATTAAGGAGGCTATGGATTCGCTGGGAGAAATTACAGGTGTTATTGCCAATGAAGACATGCTTGACAAGATTTTCAGCAGATTTTGTATAGGCAAATAATGTTTCACGTGAAACATGGCTAAAAATTAAAAAACTCGTGACACTTTAGCCACCAAGACACCAAGGCACAAAGGAAAGACATATTTTTCAAAACCGTATATGAAAGGAAGAATTCATTCCCAAAAAAAAATCGACCTGTGCGGTTAATCCTCTCAAATCCCCTCTAACAAGAGGGGTGGACGCGAAGCGGACGGGGTGTGTAAAAAAGACCGAGAAAAAAATAAGAGTATATTACAATTCGGAACTCAAAGAACTTGATAAAACGTTCCGAAACAGCAGCACATTATCCGAAGCGCAGATGTAGCAGTATATCATATGAACACACCCCTAATTCCCTTCTTATTAGAGGGGAATTGAAAATTATCTAACCGAACAGGTCAAAAAATTACAGATATTGCTTTTTACTGTGCATAAGAAATAAAGAATTATTTTAGAATCTTAGTGTCTTTGTGTCTTGGTGGCTGAACTGTTAAAAACAGTCCTATTTGGTTCCGGTTTGTCCGGGTTGGGAGTATAATTATGGATATAGATTTTTCACCTTTTTTCAGGAAATATGAAGAGATTGTTGCAATGGCGGATACCGTTTTTGAGCGCGTAAAAAAAGAATACCCTGAATGTGTAAAATGCAAACTGGAGTGCTCCGATTGTTGTTATGCTCTTTTCGATCTTGGTTTGATTGAAGGATTATATATAAATTATCATTTCAACAAAAAATTTAAAGGAAAAGAAAGGCACAGGCTTATTGATAAGTTAAACAGAGCCGACCGGGATGTGCACAGGATAAAGAAAAAAGCCTACAAAGATCTGGAGGCCGGAAAAAAAGAGGAGGACATACTGATGGATATTGCAGAGCAACGGATTAGATGCCCGCTGCTAAACGAGCAGAACCTTTGCGATATGTATGAATACCGGCCCATAACATGCAGGCTATACGGGATTCCAACCACTATTGGTGGAAAAGGTCATACATGCGGCAAATCCGGTTTTGTTGAGGGAAAGCAGTATCATACGGTAAACCTGGATATACTCCAGAACAATCTTTACAAAATATCCGCTGAACTTGTAAAAGAAATTAAATCCAGGCATGTGAAAATGGCGGACATGCTTGTGCCCTTATCTATGGCTCTTCTTACCAATTATAATGAAGAATTTTTTGGATTAAAAACCGTCGAGAAGGACAGCCAAAAAAAGCAGAAGGTCAAAAGGAGGAGTAAATGACAAACATTTCCCCTGAAGAGGAGGAGATCAGAAAAAAGTATATTTTTGACAGCATGGCCCCGCGGCGTCAAAAGCATATCCTGAAAAAAGGGTATAAAGAATGGGATCCTTTTATCAAACCAAAAGATCCGATAGATATGAGGACAGATGCCTCAAAGCGTACAACACAGACGCTGGTGAGCGAATTTCTGCATACACGGAGCGCAGAATCATATACCAACGAATACGGCAGGGGCGCTTTTGAGCTTTGCCTTGGAATAATTAATAAGGATGAAAAACATAAAGGCATGTTTGAGTTTGCATGCTGGTATGGAGAGCTGTTAAAAAGGGAAGGGAAGCTTGAATGACCGGTGCGATTTAAATTTAATTAAACAGAAAGTAACCGAAACTGTATTTGAATCAGCCAAACACCTGACTCAACTGGATATAGAAAAGGAATTAGCAAACAGGTGTTTTTATCCCAAAAAACAGATAAAACAGGCAATCAAGGCTCTGGTTGCGGAACAGACCCTTGCATATACGTATAAATATGGCCATAGTTTTCTGGAAAAATCCTTTAACAAGCCGGTGCGAATATCAAAGTATGTTGTGCTAAAACCGCCGGGTTTGTTATTTCGGACAAATCCTGGCGACATTGTTGTTGAAATAATTCAAGGCGCATCTTTTGGTTCCGGTGCGCACCCGACAACCAGACTGGCTGTCAGGGGTATTGAATCTACATTGCGCTCAGAGCGCTTTCTTGAGAAAAATAAATATAATTGTGCTCTTGATATTGGGACAGGATCCGGTATTCTTGCGATTTTGGCTGTTATGCTGGGAGTTGATGAGGCGATCGGAACAGATTTTGATTCGATCGCGCGAAAAGAGGCAAAAGACAATGTCAGAATCAACGGGCTCGAAAATCAAATCCGTATTTATAACCAGCCCATAGAAAGTATCGACAAGCAGTTTTCACTTATAACCGCAAACCTGCGCTATCCTACCCTGAACAAGCTATATTCCCGCTTAGACCATATTACAGAACATAAAGCAGTAGTCGTAATTTCAGGCCTTAAGGCATCTGAAATGCCGGATGTTCAAAAACTCTATACGCAGAGGCTTTTTAAGCTGGAAAGAAGTGAGGTGGAAAAAGGTTGGGGCGCAATGGTGTTTGAAAAAATCAACTCTGCTAATGTGTTTTGAACCGCAGAATATCGAACAAGGAATTATGAACGCTGAAGTAAACTGCAAAACATAATCCTTCTTAATTTGATATTCATTATTCAGCGATAGAAGCAGAAAAAGTTGCTTTTTTGCGAAAAAATTAAGGCCTTTGAAGAATGTAGCTTTTCAAAGGCCTCAAGATGTTGTGTTGTCGCTATCTGTAAAATTAGGAAAGATCGGGGTTGGCCGGCAAATCAAAAACCTTGCCACACACCTTCCATGTTTCATCTTCTTTAATAACATTGATTGTTTCATCAACATGATAGGTTTTGTTAAGACGAAATATTTTAGCGAATGGCATATATAATGGGTTGATTGTTTTCTTTTTGTAACAGGTCAATTTGACTACGGCATTGGAGTCATCCCTGCTTAAAGTCTGGGTTTTTATGTGGTAAATTGTGCTTTTCATGTAATTTATGCCCCAGCCACTTTCTTTTGCATTGCTGGCAACGCTCTGGATATATTTATCAACAACATCAACTCCGTCTACAGTTCTCTGGGCGTTGCAGAGCCGCTTAGCCATCGATTTGTCCAGCCAGAAATATGCCTTGGAGAATTCAACAACAGCTTTGTGCGGTGAATCTATTCTGTCGGCATAAACAAAAGCCACTTGCAATATGAATCCTATTATTACAATTGTTACCACCATAGATATTATTGAGCGATTGTTGTTTTGCGCCATTTATCTTCCTCCTTTTAAAACGTCATCTAACACCTGATAAACCAATAACGACTTGAATTCATCAGGTTTTAGGTTAAGGCGTCAATACCTGAGTGCGAAAAAATGTGAAACTTGAAAATATAAAAAAATACATATCACATTTTATATTTTATTACAAGCTATTTTCAGGTTCATTGTAGAACCACTTTTTTTTGTTTTTCCCAGTTCCCCATTGACAAACATAATTGATGTTACTAAATTAGTTTTTAATATATTAATAAATTTTGATATCATGTTATTAAGGAGGAAGTTATGGTTGAGGTTACAAACGCGGCAACAACGCAGATTGCTGAATATTTTAAAGGCAGAGAGATATCGCCGGTTCGGATTTTTTTAAACAGTGGGGGATGAGGCGGGCCTTCGCTTGCAATGGCTCTGGATGAGCTAAAAGATACAGATGTTGCTTATGATATTGACGGGTTTAAGTACATCGTGGATAAAGATTTTATAGAAAAAACACAGGCTATAAAAATAGATTTTAATCATTTTGGTTTTAAAGTAACATCGGGAATGGATTTGGGGGGCGGCTGTTCGAGTTGCACCACTACTGGTTCCTGCTGCTCATGATAAAACATACATTTTAAAAAAAGGGCATCACCCATACGGTGGCGCCCTTTTTTATTGTCTAGAGACCTTTGCAAAACGTCCCCTTTTGCCCGATTACTGCGTCAGGCTCAAATTTTAATCCTCGAAATATTCAAAATATTCCTCCGGTTGAAATTTTCGCCTTCCTTGTACTCGAACAAAATTGAACATTTTTCAAAGGTCTCGTCCATTGAAAACGGATTATGATAAAAATTTGGGGTTATGGACCCTGTAACACACATAACATCAGGGATTTTGGGCGCCCAGGTTGTATGTAAACACTTTAACCGGCGCTTTATAATATTATTTTGCATTATTGCGGCATGGCTGCCTGATATAGACAATCTGGTCACATTTCTCGGGCCGGAATTATACCTGATCCATCATCGTGGGATAACCCATTCCTTTGCAGGCGGCCTTATTCTTTCGATGCTGCTGGTTGCCGTCTTCAGGCTGTTTATTAAATCCTTTCCAATAATAAAAGGGTTGGTTATAGCCTTTTTAATAATACTGGTTCATATATATCTTGATCTTGTAACTACCTTTGGAACACAGATATTATATCCGTTTAATAATACCAGATACTCAATTGCATCTGTTTTCATTGTTGATCCTTTTTATACCTTTTCAATAGCAATTATCTGCCTTCTTTCTTTTTTGAGCAAAAAACACAAACAAAGGTTTGTAATGCTGGGACTTGCCTGGCTATTTCTATATCCTGTTATATGCCTCGGCATAAAATATGCGACTTTATATCATGTTGAAAGCGAACTTCGGAGAAACAGGATTTCATTTGAGAAGGTGCATATTTTACCGGAGCTCTTTACACCTTTATTCTGGAAGGTTATTGTTGAAGACAGGGAGACCTATAAGATAGCAGGCTTTAACATTTTCAATACCTGCGGCACAAAAAGTTTTATTAAATTTGATAAAGCCGAACCATACATGTTTAAAAAGTTTGGGGCATGCGCATCTATTTTTAATACGTACGCCTGGTTTGCAAGCTATCCTGTAAAGAAAACCGAAAAGTCGGGTAAATGCCAATTAATTACATTTGGTGATTTAAGGTTTTACAGCACTATAGACTTTGTCCGGAAAGTATTAAAAAATAATGCACCACCCTTTTCATTGACCGCAAAGGTGAATGAAAACCGCAAAGTGATGGAATATTATTATTATAAACCCGGTGGAAGCAAAGTAATACAGCATTTGGAATAACAGCAGACCTCGTTGACGATATCTGAATAGATGGGCAAGGTTTAATTGAGGAGGTGTTTTTATGGCAGATCTAATGGGGGTCATTAAGGAAAGAAGAAGCATCCGCAAGTACCAGGCAAAGGATATTCCCGGGGAGATAGTCGATAAGGTGCTTGAAGCTGTGAGATGGACCCCTTCCTGGATCAACACCCAGTGCTGGGAAATAATCATGGTAACTGATCAATCATTAAAGAAAAAGCTTCAGGCGACGATTTCCAAGGGGAATCCCGCCGCAAAATCTATTGTGGAGGCTCCGGTGATTCTTGCGGTTTGCGGAAAGCTTGAGAAATCAGGATATTATAAAGACAAAGTTTCGACAAAATTTGGAGACTGGTATATGTTTGACCTTGGGCTTGCCACACAGACAATCTGTCTCACAGCCTGCGACTTTGGCCTTGGCACAGTGATAGTTGGCCTGTTTGATCATGACAGGGCCAAAGAGATATTAAATGTGCCAACAGGCTATGAACTGGTTGTGCTTATACCGATGGGATATCCTGCCAAAACGCCTGCAGCGCCGAAACGCAGAGAGATGAACGAATTTACGCATTATAATATATTTTGAGTAACTATTCAGCCGCCGATTTACGCTGATCATCACTGATATTTTTTCGTAATCGTTCACAGAACGCTGAAATTAGAAAATAGAAATTTGGCCTTCATGCTTTTGTGTTGTTGATAAACGCATTCAATTTGGGGCCAAGTTTTTTATTACCTTTCTTCTAACGCTTCTGCCAGTTTGTAAACATCTAGCTCGTAAACTCGTTTCATCTTTCCCCAATTTCAAGTTTCCAATTTCAAGTTTCAAGCCGTGAACGGCTACATTTTTTCTTTATATTTAAACCTATCTGCGTTTATCTGTGTAAATCTGTGGCTGAATAGTTACTATTTTGACAGGATTATTGATCTTTTTGTGAACACGGGATGCATATGTGTTTCCCGTCATCTGTGGAAACCATTTTTGTTGACATGGTCATTTCTCCGCATTTGCCGCAGGCTTCGGAACGCGCCAGGGGAGCGTAGGGCGGCATTGAAAAATCCACTTCGCTTGTTGAGAAGACTTCGTCAAATGATTTTGAAAGGAGATCTTCCGACTTTAAATGTTTATGACGCCATTTTTCTTTGGTTGTTTCAGAGCCCGCGGAAATGGCGGCATCCAGCCTGGTAAACTCCTCTTTATCTTTACCCTTGTATATGTAATGTTGTTTTCGGGAAAAACGATAAGCTATCTTGCTTGCCCTGCTCAGAATTGTATATGCGTTTTTGCCGAAATCCTTTATAATAAGGTTGCCTTTGCCTGCTGTTGTGCCGAGAAGCACCTGGAGCGCATCAACAGCACACGAATCATTTTCGCAGACAGCTACCACCTCTTCATCTCTTGACCGCTTGAGTTCAAGAATGTTTATAGCCTGTTTGGCGATCAGATAACCGTAAACAAGGCCGGGACACAGGTGACCGTGAAATGCGATGCATTGTTTAAGATCCTCCGACATTTTAATAGAAATATTTTCTGTTTTTTCCATTGTATAATTTCCTGTATGTGTAAACTATATGAATAACTTCTCAACAAGAGACCTTTGCATAACCGCTGTTTTAGTCATTGCGAGGAGCAAAGCGACGCGGCAATCTCGTGGCTTATCAATGTGTTATGAGATTGCTTCACTTCGCTCGCAATGACAATACTGGGGTTATGCAAAGATCTCAGAGTAAATTACATTACCATATTACAAAAACTGTCGATATTGTAAAAACAATAATGACGAACTCGTAAAAAGTCGAGAACACACACTTTTGTCATTCCGGCGAAAGCCGGACACGTAGTGAAGCATTAGCGCTATCCAGTAATTACAGGCAGTTGTAGATTATCTGGACTCCGGCTTATCTGCCACAGGCACGGTTTTCACCGGAGTGACGACTTTTTACGAATTCATCAAAAGTGACCGCTTTATATAAATAATATAATATGTTAAATGAAGTTACAAACATTATTTCTTCATTATGGGTGGTTTTTTCCTTTTCCTTTCTTGTGGCATTGACCGGCGCTATGGCCCCGGGCCCCCTGCTTACATATACGATTATTAAGTCGGTACAATCCGGCAGGCGCGGCTACCTGATGGGTTTATGGATTATAACGGGTCATGCCATACTTGAAATGGTAATTATTATATTTTTGCTTTTCGGCTTTTCCTTTGTCCTGCAAAATATTGTCGTTGTGAGAACCATAGGGGTTGCAGGCGGAGCTTTGCTTATCTATTTCGGCTTATCCATAATCCGCAATGTACATAAAGGCAATATACCGACATATTTTTTAAACTCATTTAACAGACCGGATCATGAACCGCAAAAGGGAGCTCATTCCCCTCCAAAAACGAACAAAGGCCTGGATAATCCCATAATCGGCGGGATAATAGTTTCCATGTCCAATCCCTACTGGTGGGTCTGGTGGGCCACCATAGGATTTGCCTTTATGATTCAGTTTGATATTTCTTTCAGGCAGTGGCCAAAGCTGCTGGCATTTTTTATCGGGCATGAAGCCGGAGATCTGGCCTGGTACTTGTTTGTTTCGATCTTGTCATTTTTCGGCCTGCGATATTTAAACAAAAAGATATATTATGGAATTCTTGTATGCTGCGGAATTTTTATGATCCTGTTCGGATTATATATGGGCATTTCCCCGTTTTTATCATCTCCGTGTTAGATAATTTCATGGGTTTCCATGGGGACTGATTGGATACTCCCAATTTAACAAGTTGCATCTTATACAGATAGCGGATATATTTGAAATATATGGAGTGTCTTTTCTAATTGCTCTGGCTAAGGCGACAATCTTCCCGGCATTAGCGCCTACCTGACAAGCCCGGATGGAAGGGTATGCGGGAAATATGAATAGGCACACATTGTTACAGTTGGAGTTATCTTTTCTTTAATAGGAGATAAGGCTTGTCAAGAAAAATTCAGCTCACGATCAACGGAAGAGAAACCACAGCAAACCCTGAAATCACGATCTTTAAAGCAGCAGAAGAATTAGGGATCAGCATTCCTACCCTTTGCTGTCAAGAATACCTCAAGCCTATAGGACGATGCCGTTTATGCATAGTAGAAATTGAAGGTCAGGATCGTCTGGTAACATCTTGTATCACAAAGGTCAAAGAAGGAATGGTTGTAGATACCGATTCAGAGAGGGTCCGCCAGGCACGTCGCAATAAAATAGAATTAATACTGTCCAAACACTATGGAGACTGCGTAGCCCCATGCCACCTCGCCTGCCCGGCAAACGTGGATATTCAGGGATATCTCGCACTACTTGCCAATGGCCAATATTTGGAAGCATTAAGACTGGTAAAGGAGTGCTGCCCAATGCCTCTGGTAATCGGAAGGATATGCCCACGCCCCTGTGAAGCTGAATGCCGTCGCCAAAGAGTTGACGAGTCTGTTTGTATTAATTTTGCAAAGCGTTTTCTCGGCGGTTACGAGAGAGATAATTATAAAAAATTAATTATATGTCTCCCCGAACCTTCTGGTTACAGGGTTGCCGTGGTTGGTGGAGGATCGGCAGGACTTTCCGCTGCATATTATCTCAGGCAAAAAGGACACGAGGTAACCATATTGGAGGCTATGCCGGAATTAGGTGGACAATTGAGGTATGGAATCCCCAGTTATCGTCTTCCCAGGCATATACTCGATCTTGAGATAGAATCTATACTTCAGGTTGGAATTGAAGCAAAAACAAACATTTTATTTGGAAAAGACTTTACCTGTGAAAGCCTTCTGGCAGATGGGTATAGCGCAGTTTTTTTAGGTATAGGGTGCTGGGGTGCACGCAACTTGCGTATCCCGGGAGAAGAATTAAGTGGCGTTATAGAAGGCACAACTTTTCTAACAGACGTCTCACTTGGAAAAGACGTAGAGATTGGAAATAAGGTAATAGTTATCGGCGGCGGGAATACAGCCATAGATGCTGCTCGCAGCGCCCTTAGACTTGGGGCCAAAAGGGTCGACATATACTACCGACGGTCCCGCGTTGAAATGCCGGCCCTTGCTGCAGAAGTTGATGTAGCGGAAGAAGAAGGAATTGGAATCAATATCCTTGTTGCTCCATCCAGATTAATAGGAGAAAATGGCAAGTTGCGGCAGATGGAATATATCGGTATGGAACTGAGAGAAAAGGATTCCAGTGGAAGAAGGTGTCCTGTGCCTGTATCAGGCTCTGAGCAAGTTACTGACGTGGACACAGTAATAGCAGCAATTGGCCAGATACCGGATCTTTCCGGGTTACAGCATGATGAGCTTGGTCAGGAAATTGAGACTACACGCTGGTGTACAATTGTAGCTCATTCAGGCACGTTACAAACTAACGCAGTAGAGATCTTTACCGGAGGAGACATTTTTACGGGTCCCAAAACAGTGATTTCTGCTTTTGGAGCAGGCAGACGCGCTGCTAACTCCATTGATCTTTTTCTTCGCAAAAAACCTGTAAAACCCCTTGAAATGCCATTTAACATAAGCAAAGGGCCTCTTGATAAAGTTGACATGCAAAATTTTGCAGGAATTGATAAAAAACCGAAGGCAAAAATGCCGGTACTTCCTGCAGGCGTCCGGCGCAATAATTTTGAAGAAGTAGAGCTGGGCTTTTCAGAAGAAACTGCTGTTCAAGAAGCAAAAAGGTGTCTTTCCTGTGGGTGTATTAATGCATTTGAATGCAAATTAAGAAAATATGCAACAGAATACGGAGTAAATATATCAAACATTGAAATCTGGCAGGAGAAAAAGTTTGAAATAGACGAAACCCACCCTTACATCATAGTTGATCCAAACAAGTGCATCAACTGCAGGCGATGTGTGCGCAATTGCTCGGAATACCAGTGTTCTGATGGGATCACATTAGAAGCTCTGGAATTTGATGAAAAAGGCAAGGTCTCCTTTTACGGACCTGTAATTAACGATAATTGTGTTTCATGCGGTTTATGTGTTAGCAACTGTCCCACAGGTGCCCTTGTTGAAAAAACGAAAAAACGACCAGGCCCCTTCCATCTTGAGACCATGCCAACCACATGCTCGTTGTGCGGTTGTGGCTGCGCAATAACATTAAACTACATAGGAAAAGACCTTGTCAAGATAACATCGAATCTGCATAAGAAACCTAATTACGGCCATTTATGTATCGATGGAAAGTT
Source organism: Desulfobacterales bacterium (assembly GCA_030610995.1). Taxonomy (GTDB): domain Bacteria; phylum Desulfobacterota; class Desulfobacteria; order Desulfobacterales; family ETH-SRB1; genus Desulfaltia. The sequence continues at coordinate 4,981 of JAUWQO010000004.1, read as the reverse complement.
CAGATATAAAGATGCAGATGGAAGAAAAAGGCTGGATAAGCCCCTGATCAAGCAAAATGGGATCAAGCAAAAGGGGCAATTTGTCCCTGTAGAATGGGATGAGGCGATTTCCTATGTTGCCCAGCGGCTAAAAACTCTTCAAAAGGCATATGTCCCTGAATCTTTTGCAGGGATTGCCACATCAGCATGCACAAATGAAGAAGCATATCTATTTCAGAAATTTTTAAGAGCTGTAATTAAAACTCCGAATATCGACTTTTTCGATAGCCTGTCTGAAATAGATATTCTCCCTGAATTTATTTCGCTGTTTTCGACTACTGCTGAATATAGAACTATTGAAACCGCGAAACAGATTTTTATCACCTCTGACAATCCATCTGTTCGATATCCAATAATCGATGCGCTTGTCAGACGCGCTCAAAGAAAGAACAAAGCGGCAGTTGTCTTTGTGGATGACACATTACCTGATATTTCAGATGAACTGCCGGCTGTTTTTCTTTATTCAAAGGAAATTTTTAAGTGGGATGCAAAGCAGCTTGAGCAAATTGGTTCAATGTCCAGGCAGGGATTTTTGCATCTTTTTCCACTTCTTTTTAAATCCAATGGTTATGGATTGCTTAATATGGGCGTTTCCCCAAACCTCTTCCCCGGACAAAAGTGGATAAGTGATATTGAAGAACGCAAAAAATTTGAAAATGCCTGGAAAACAAATCTGCCTGGACAGCCAGGATTATCAATAGGCAAAATACTGAAAAAAACTCTTACAAAGGATATTCGTGTAATTTATTTGATGGGGGACATTCCTGAAGCTATTGAATATGATGACACAGTAAAAAGCGCTCTTTCTCAGGCTGAATTCTTAGTGGCTCAATCACCTTATCGTTCACGGTTATTGTCAGCCGCAGAAGTAATCCTTCCCCCACTTCCACTTAATGAATCAGAGGGAACCATTACCAATATCGAAGGAATGGTAAGCTCTTTATTTATTCCAAATACTATGCGGAGCAAAAATAAACAAGGAAAAGATATAATATCGCAGATTTCAACGCAAATGGGCTATCCAATGTTCCTAAACAGTATTGATGAAATAACCAATACCCCTGTAAGCAAAAAGCAGGGAGCAAAACAAAATGACTCTTGATGAAATTATAAAATCGGCGATGGGAGAGAAAGAGGCGGATATTCTTTTAACCAACGCCAGGATTATTGATGTTTTTTCCGGTGAAATTGTTTCCGGCAACATAGCGATAGCAGGCGGTTATATTGTTGGGTTTGGTTCATATCCCGCAAAAAAAGTTATGGACATTGAAAACCGGTTTGTCAGCCCGGGCTTTATTGATGCCCATGTCCATATAGAAAGCTCCATGACATGTATCACCGAGTTTGCCCGGGCCATAATACCATTGGGCACCACAACCGTTTTTGCGGACCCGCATGAAATAGCAAATGTGCTTGGCGCAGACGGGATAAACTATATGCTGCAATCGAGCAGGCAGCAGCCCATGAATATATATTTTACTCTTTCCTCATGTGTTCCGGCAACCGATATGGAGACCTCCGGAGCCAGACTCGGCGCGGACGATCTCTCCCCTTTTATGGACAATGACAGGATAGTTGCCCTGGCCGAAATGATGAACTATCCGGGCGTAATACATAGAGACCCTGAAGTATTAAGAAAAATCGAAATGGCAAAAACGCACGGAAAACCTGTTAACGGCCATGCGCCGGGCCTGACGGGAAAAGATCTTTACGCCTATATTGCGGCAGGAATTTCAAGCGACCATGAATGCACAACAGCCCGGGAAGCCAAAGAAAAACTTAATGCCGGAATGCATATAATGATCCGTGAGGGAACTGCAGCCAAAAATTTATTATCCCTTATTTCCATTGTAAACGAAAGATCCTCGAGCCGTATTATGTGGTGTACAGATGACAGGAATCCACATGATATTCTTGAAGAAGGTCATATTGATTCAATGGTTCGAAAAGCCATACATGCAGGCATAGATCCTGTTATTGCCATTCAGATAGCAACAATAAATCCCGCTAATTATTTTGGTATAAGCGATGTTGGAGCAATTAGTCCGGGAAGACGCGCCGATTTAGCGGTCTTTTCCGATCTTCACAATCCCTGCATCGAACAGGTTTATTATGGCGGGGTCCTGGTCGCACAGGAAGGGAAAATGTCACCGGAAATAAAAAAGCCGGTTCCCGCGGCCTTTCAGCCATCCATGAATATTGGCAACAAAGAAATTGATTTTTCCATCCCAGCCCAGGCAAAGCGTTTAAGGGTTATCGATATTATTCCTGACCAGGTAATAACGAATCAGAGCATTGTGGAAGCTGCGGTGTCCGACAATAAGGTTGTTTCCGACATCACCCGGGACATTTTAAAAATCGCTGTTGTAGAAAGGCACACAGGGTCGGGCAATATCGGAAAAGGCTTTGTCAGGGGTTTTGGATTAAAGAAAGGAGCCCTGTCGTCGAGTGTTGCCCACGACTCTCACAACATAATAGTTGTCGGAACAAACGACGAAGATATGAAAACAGCAGTAGAATCTGTGGTTAAAATGGGCGGAGGCCTGGCAGCTTCGTGCGAGAGTAAAATATGCGCCACCCTTCCGCTTCCTATTGCCGGCCTGATGTCTCAGGAGCCTGTTTATGCGGTAAGAGAAAAAGTGGAAAAACTGCTTGAAGTTGCGCGAGATTTTGGGACAACCTTAAATGACCCCTTTATGACATTATCCTTTTTGGCTCTTCCGGTCATTCCTGAGTTAAAGATCACAGACAAGGGGCTTGTCGATGTAAACCAGTTTTGTATAGAGCCGCTTTTTGCGGATTAGTAAGCGTATAGAATCCGCTAAGTTCTTAACCCGGATATTTCACGAGCTGATATCGTCGCGCCCGATCTAACGGTTTTCGGGGATGACATATATTCCTAAATCCACCATCAAAATCGGCGAAGCCTTGAGAAACAGTGGATTTTGGGAAATAGAGGATATTGATTTTTATGGGTTTAGATGCAATGCCATTAACTTAAGCTAATTTTGTTTGTGGGAGTGGCTTTCAGCCACGAAAAAATGTGCGCTCCAAAGCTACAATCGTGGCTAAAAGCCACTCCCACAGCGACATCTACTCCTTAGGTTAATGGCATTGGGTTTAGATGTATAAGAGGTTTTGGCATGAACTGAACAGTAAAAAAAACCTGTGGTATTAATATAATTTTATGAATCCCCATAATATCCGAAGAAATATATTTAAAGAATCCCTTCTCAACAAAGATTCGTTTACCGTAACATGTGAGCTTGTCCCGGGAAGAGGGTCTAGAAGCAATGTCCAGGACAGGCTTCTCAAATTTGCTGAGAAAGCCGCACTTGAAGGGAATATTCAGGCCTTGAGCATTACCGAGAATGCGGGCGGCCATCCGGCTCTTAGCCCTGAAGTATTGGGAAAAGACATTTTAAAACTCGGCATTGATCCTCTGGTGCACCTGACCTGTAAGGATAGAAATCGCAACCAGTTGGAAAGTCGTTTATTTGCTCATGGCAGGGAAGCGATGTACAATCTTCTCATTATGGGAGGAGACTATCCCAGATACGGTTTCAGAGGATATGCCAAACCTGTATTCGATCTTGATACAGTTCAGCTTATAAGAATGGCCGACGAGATGACCAAGGGATTTGAGGTGACAAAGCATGCGCCTGGCGGCGGGGCAATACTACATCCAATTCCTTTTTTCAAAGGATGTGTAATTTCTCCTTTTAAAAAATTAGAATCTGAGTTGATGACCCAGTTATTCAAGCTCCACAAAAAGATTGCCGCCGGCGCTGATTTTGTCGTCACTCAGGTGGGGTTTGACGCTCGGAAGTTTGATGAAATTATACGGTATATGCGGCAAAACGCCCTGAATGTGCCAATACTTGGGAATGTTTATATACCTGGCAAAGTTGTAGCTTCTCTTATGCATCAGGGGGCGGTACCTGGCTGTGTAGTTACCGATAAACTTATGTCTTTGTATGAAGAAGAATCTTTTCTTCCAGATGCAGGTAAAAAAAACCGATTAATTCGTGGAGCCAAGCTGATGGCAATCCTAAAAGGCCTCGGATACAATGGAGTTCATATTGGAGGATCTCAGCTTAATTATGAAGACATAGAATTTGTTCTGGAAAAGAGCAATAATTTCTATTCCGACTGGCAACGTTGGATCAAGGAATTCTCTTTTCCTCAAAAAGACGGTTTTTATTTCTTTGAGTTTGATCGAGAATCAGGGTTGAACACTGATGTGGCAGTCAATCGTAAAAAGAGCGTTCCTCGAAAATCAGTGTTCTATCGTTTTAACAGATGCGTTCACAAGAAGGCGTTTGACAAAAAAGGTTGCTTATATTTTCCTTTAAAAACGCTTTGTCGTATACTACCAGGGACTTCCCTCGAGAAATTATTTGCTAAAATTGAGTATCTTATTAAGTTTATCTGCTTTGAGTGCAAGATGTGTGGAGACTGCATACTTCCTGAAACCGCTTTCCTATGTCCCCAGTCGCAGTGCGCCAAGTATTTGCTTAACGGTCCCTGCGGAGGAAGCCTTGATGGTTGGTGCGAAGTTTATCCCGGAGTTAAGCGCTGTGTCTATGTTCGAGCTTACGAACGGCTGAAGTCTTTTGGTGAAGAAGAGAGCCTTAAGCACAATATTGTTCCGCCGAGGGATTGGTCTTTAAACCATAAGTCCTCATGGATCAATTATTTTATGGGGAAAGGTCATGAAGCCCTTAAAAAATATCTTTAATTCTGTACTATTCCCCCAAAACCCACGGAACCTTCTGAAAAACCGTTTGCCAGCGACGGCTGTGTTAAGGCGGACTTTCGGGACGCACATTAGTTTATAAGTTACTGTTAAGCTTTTAACGAGTAATTGTGGCGTATAACCAATTGCTCTTAAGCGTTTAACCGCTAAAAAATTAAACCCATTTGATTCAAGGTGATATTT
>JAUWQO010000170.1 GCA_030610995.1 Desulfobacterales bacterium | reverse complement strand
AAGTAGATCCTTCACAGACAATGTTTTTCGGGTCGTATGGACGGTTTCAAGGTTCAAACTATAATCAAAGCTTCGTTTGCTCAAAGCTTCGCCCTTTTCAGTCTGGACGACACCGACGACGCGGTCATTTGGTTGCCAGTCAAGAGATAGGCTTACATCATCCGAATTTGTGCCACCCAACCAGCGTGCAACTTCACGGGCATTGGCAATAAACGGAGTGAGCAATAAAAACTGCGCACGCTGACACTCTTTATTGATGGTCGAAAGCAAGAGTTCAAGTTTTAGCCCTCTGCGAAGATTTTGAATATTATGTGCCTCGTCGACAACTACCAGAGTTAATGGTCTGCCGATTTTTTCTTCCCAGCCCTGACGCAACATCAAATCCAGTTTTTCGGGAGTTGTCACCAAAACACGAAAGGCTTGATTCTGGTCGTACTCCTCCAATAACTCCATCTCGATGGTGTCAACCTCAAGAGCTGGGCTGACCTGTTCCACTTGAATATCCAATGGAGCAAAATCACGACGCAGTTGGCGGGCAATCTGATTGACCAAAGTACGTGTCGGAGCAAGATAAGCAACCCAGCCCTGTTCGTGTTCAAACTGATTTAATGCCTGCAAAATTCTGAACTGTGCAATCAGAGTTTTACCGCTTGAAGTCGGCAGGCTGACAACTACAGCACGACGGCTGGAACCCAATAAACCTTTTTCTGCCAGCGTACGGCGCTGAGGGGGCAATACATCAAATATGGCACGGTCACCGCGACCTTGATCCACAAGACTTCGTACAAATTGCGTCACACGTGAGTTTACGGCCCGAGTAACTGTCCAAATGGAATTTTCCACCATCTGTGAAGCACAGGCCGACAGCAAACGGGTTAACGGCTCCAGTTCCAATAACTGTGTTGTGTTACATACAGCAAGCACCCGGTCGAAGTGTGTCTCCAGCAATTGGTGGATTTGATAATTGTTATCAACCACACCATCGGTGATGAAATATGCAAAAATCTCGGCTGCTTTAGCCAAATGATAAAGCCCAATTAGTTCGAGCGCAGTGGCCTTGGCAGCTATGCCTCCGTTCTCTCTCATCAGATAATGTTCTTCAAATTCCTGTTGGGCGTTCCGTAAAGCTGCAATGCTTTCCAATACCGCATCACGGTCAGTCCAGCCTTGTTTCCGAATTAGCCTCAGCCATATTTCAAGAATCACCGCCCAAGTACGATCATGCCAATCCGAAGATTCCACAGGCAATTGCGGCCAGTCAATTTCACGCAATAGGCGAGCAGCATCTGCGCCCATATCACCAAGTAAGGCAAGTGCACTCATCCGCAACAACTGAATACCGTCGGCTATCGGACTGTCACTCCTTGGCAGAATACGATAAAGCCGGAATGCATCTGCGGCACTTTGCTTAAGAGCATTACTTTTATCTTCATTTTCTTCAAATCGCTCAAGGAGCAGGTCAATCGTGGCCAGCTCTAGAGCTTCTGCCGTGCGTTGAATCAGTCCAAAGTCAACATCAATTGCTTTGTTCAGCAACTCACGATAAACTAGAACCTGTTCCGCCTGTTTTAGTGCCTCAATACGGGAGGTGTCGATATTGTCTAACAGCCAGTGATTCATGATGCGACACCTCCTTTCACTCTTTCAGGAAGTAACGCAATTTTGCAAGGCAGATGCAACGCAAGCAGATAGCAGGAGGTAGGGGCACTCAGGGAGCGACCTAAAGCTTTTCCACGGCTTTTCAGATCGAGCTCATTGGCCGCTGTATCACGAATCAGAACACCAAAAAGCGACACAGCTTTGTTGCCGGAATTAAAATAGAGAATAGCGGAGGCTTTGTAATAAGTTTCAAAATTTGTGTCCTTACATCGGTGCAAAAGCCAGTTCAGCAGTGTTCGAATAGTTTTGAGATCATTCGCTAATCTGTCAATCTGGTGAATCATGCCACCACGCCCATATAAAACATTAGGTGGGTATTGATCTTGGCTGGATGACTTTACTTCACCTATCGCAAGCTTTGTGTCATTGTTATTTACAACGAAGCCAATAAGATCTGCTCCGGGAAGGCTGGCGTTGGCGTTTCGTTTATCCCGCGCCATATTCCATGGCCAGATGACCCCTTCTGTTCGACTCAGCCAAGCTTCGGCCAGTGCTTCCCCTGCAGCCCAATCTCTCTCTTCTGGGGTGTCAGCTTCTAATACTGCTTCAAGGCTGGTCTCTCCAAATCCGGTTAATGAGAGTCCTCGCAGATATGATTTAAATTTGACAGAACCCTCTTCATCATTTAGACGCGCGGCTACATCTTTAGTCATGAATGAATCAAAAGCGTCACTGTACGGCAGATTATATCCCTGCCAGCAGACCTGCAGTTCTCGATCTTCATAGGCTAATTGTGCCAGTGTTTCACTCACGCGTTCATCTCCAGTGGGAGCCATAATTTATTGCAAAAAACCATAAAACACACTCTCAATAATATTAAAACCATTAACGCGAGCCATAACCGGACGCATAAAGCGGAGCGCAGCGCAGCTTTCTGCGGTCCGTATTTATGGCATTGTTATGTGTTGGTTGTATTTTCAATGTTTCTCAGCTCTCTACCAGAGTTGTAAAAACTAGCCCAAGAATAAACCTTCACAGACCTGTTGTTAACGGAGCACACAAAAACGTACTTTGCGTTGACCAACATTCCAAATTTTAAATACAGATCTTCTGGAATACCTTCGAAGCCTTTTCGATAGAATTCAACGCCTTTCATCTTTGTATTTGACTTGCCTGAGCTTGGCTCATCTTCAGGAATAAGAATTCCAAAAGCAATCGTATTTGCATACTTTTGTCGATACTCGTTTTGCTTACCATGTTCCTTCATCAACTGCCCAAAAATTTTATGTCTTGTGTTATAGGCATCTTTTGACTCGTGACTTTTGGCCTCAAGCACAATTAATTCGCCATTGTTGGCCAAATATTCCACGTCGGCAGTATCATTCGTATCTGAACCAAAATTGATATTATCACTAACTCCAAAGACTGCATCATCTTTGATGACTGAATGAAAACATTCAATCAATGGTGTTTCGTGACTGACTTTTTCTCTTGCCAAGGGAGTTAGCTCGCTTTCTACACATAATCGCCGCATCACCGGTGTTATCTCTTTGCATTATAAGACTGAAAACATCCTATCGAAGTTCTCTCTTAGCACTCTGCGCTCTTCATCAGAGTTATTGTTTTCAACAGCCTTCAATTCATTTATATATCTCGCAAAGTCATCTTTTAAATCATTTAATAATAATGTTGGATTGACTTTGATTATTTCACCATTATTTCGAAATTCTATTGCTTCTTCAAATGAATTATTAAATATAACACCTCCTTTCACCATCCCACTATGGAACAGTCCACACCTTGACTTAGCATATAGCTTGTTAAGGTCGCTATCTTGAAACCTATTTGGGTATAGTCGCTTAATAGAGTTAACAAAAAACTCTTTACTCCTTCTATTGCTATCAATTCCAGTTTTGTACTGTTCTACGCCCTCGATATATGACATACATACCATCAATACAATAAATGAATTGCTAAAACTATCTCCCCTAAGTAGTCTTAATGCAGGGTTTAAGAACCACTCGTTAACTTCTCTTTCATAAATTGTGATTTTATGGCCTATATCTCTTGGATTTAATCTTTCATCATTTCTTTCGTCTATAGCTACAGGGATACCATTTTCATATTTACCCAATATCTCTGGAGCTATATAGATTTCCTCATTTCTCAGAATTTGTTTGGTCATACGATTTTCCTTTTAGCAAATAACGCTTCGCATGACCCGCGAGTGTGACCTTTGCAAATCCCGCGAGCTTATTCCTCGTTGGGTCGATGCGGTTGTTAAAGGGTTCAGTCATCTGGACTTTTTATATAGAACTTAAAACGCTTACGCAGATGATTATTCCCCACAAGCCATAGATTTAATTTGTTAATAAAACGAGCCTCTTTAAAGTTACTGAAGAATATTTCTCCCTCATATAAACCCGGAATTAAATTGGATAAATTTATCCAGTTATAATATTTTCCTGATTCCATTTCTTCGAATTTGAGTGTTTTTCGAATTTGTTGTGGCTTAACCATGGATATGGTAGCAGTTAACTTGTCGTGATTTAATATTCTGCCCTTGAGCGTGATATCTAACTCAAGCACATCTGCAGGTGTATAAAGTTCTTTTGATAGCTTGTGTCCAAAAATATACTGGCTGTTGACAAAAAAAGTCCCAATAAGAAAACAAATGATAATAAACAAAAATGCTTGAATCTTATTCGTCCCCTTGAAAGGACGTATTGAGAATACTGGTTTAATCGCTTCTTTAGGAACAGCTTTTAATAAGGTCAGTATAATTAGAATGAAAGTAATACCACCTGCAACAATTGCGGGGATTAGTCCAAGAGAGGATTTCGTAAAAAGAAATACGCCCATAACGATGACAAATGGTATCCCCCATAATGCTATCCAATGTGTTAGCACATAGAGACAAAAGCGAAGCATAAAATGTGAGAAACTCGCCCATAAGTCGCTTCCAACAGCTAACATGTCAGAAATAATCTTTCCTATTAGTGACAAGACGCATAACATCGAGAGCACGGAAAAAAATCCCGCTATAACGCTCCATAAAACTGCCGATACAGAATAATCGGTTCCTGCACTAACAGTATTCTTTAACGCATTACCGCTGAAAAAAGTTACCGCAATAAGGATTGTGCAAAGACTTATAATTAAAGCAGTGTCTATAGTACCGTCTTTGTGAGTCGTTTTGTTGTCCATTGTTTGATCAATAAGCCCTTTAACGAAAAGTTCACAGGCGAACGCAGTGAGTCCACGTGAAACTTTTGGTTGATAGACGTCGAGGGAGGGGTGGAAAATTCACCTTAGCTACCGGAGAAGCACCGTTTCGCTGTTCACATTAACGAATGTTATGCGGCAGCGAAACGGTGCTTCTCCGGTAGCATAAAATCAGACAATTTGCAACCCCGGACTCGGTGTTCTGATCAACAAGTGATTATGCGGGCATGGATATCATCACCTTTGTAATAATACCCGCCTTTTTAAATGTCATGTGCGTAACTGGTAAATTTTTCTTTAGGGAGCCCCCCCTTTTTTTCATTCCCTCGTTTCACATGATGGGCACTCCCGGAGTTCCTGGGAGGTTATTCCGTAAAATCGTGCAAGGGTTACCCATCTTGATACTCAAAATTCTTCATGAGATATTCGACACTCATGTTTCCCATGACGGCATTGTGCGGGATTAAGACATATTTCCAGGGCTTGCCGCTGTTGCGGGTTGTGTATTCTGTTGCATGCGTGCAATACTGATCTGCCGCCCGTGCCTTTTCCTGAACATCTGATGAATCGATATCGCCTTCCTTTTTTGTTTCAACCATGTAAATAGTATTAGCTGTTTCAACCGCAAAATCGGGATGGTATCGTTGTGAGTTATGATTCCAATAAATATGGAATTGCTTCTCGGCAGGGCGAAGCCACTTTAAAACCGACTTATCCTTC
>JAUWQO010000186.1 GCA_030610995.1 Desulfobacterales bacterium | reverse complement strand
TTATAAGGGAATATGCACAAGCTTTGATGCAGGGACGAGTTGGACTTTTTTTTGCAGTTCGGGAAGTAATTCGCGAAGAATGTTATATGTAATTATATGTGGATGCGCTATGCCAATTGCTTCACCGTGCTTGTCGGCAATATGAATAAGCAGATTTATTTGTTTTCTGATAAAATCAGGTTCCTGAAAATGATCAATAAATACATCTCGTTGAGCGAAAGGAAGCTGCAAGAGGCGGGCGGATGGTTTGCAGAGACTTTCCGATGTTGTCAGGCTGTCAATGAAAAACAGGTTTCTTTTTTTCAGGATAGAAAATATTTGATAGATTTGAGTTGAGCTGGTGGTCATTTTTGACCCCATGTGGTTGTTGACTCCTTTGATAAAGGGAATGGCATCCAGATTTTTATTGAGCTGTATTATAAGCTCATCAGGAGACATTGAAGTAAGAAGCGTCCCCGGGCCGGGATCGACCGAGGGGTATTCAAGTGGTTCCAGGGGGAGATGAAGCATGATTTCAAAACCTTTTTCATGGGCTTTCCTGGCAATTTTGTCTTGAAATAAGCTGTGAGGCAGTAAAGAGAAGGTGAGGACAGCATCAAGGTTTAAAAATTTTTCTGCTATTTTTCTATCATATCCTATATCATCAATAATAATTGCCATCTTCGGCAATTTTTTTGTTAATGTCGGCTTTGGTTTAGTTATTGGTTTTTTATAATGTATTTCCTTTTCCGGATAGATTTCGTAAACAGGTAGTTTATGAACCTTCTTTTTGTCGGCCAAAGATTTTACTGAAGGTTTTAAGGATTGTATCGACGATCTGCGCAATAGTAATTGATGTGCAAGGAGTCCGGCTAATACAACCAGAACTATCAGAAATAACAGGCCGCTAACAGCTTTTTTAAGTTGTATTTTTTGAGTTCTGCTCTTTTTGGAGGTCTTTTTTTTCTTCCCTGATTTTTTAGTCATCTATATATTCAGGTGGATAGGCTGAAGACTGAAGGCTGAAGCTTCCTTTCACCTTCTACCTTCAGCCTTTCACCTTCTACCTTTAATTAATACTTTTTAAAATTTCATAACCCATAAGGATCTCAAGTGCACGCATAACCTGATTGTCTGATTGAAGTTCTTCGAGCTTAAGTGGCCCGTGTTTTGTTTCAAGAAGATGCATTGAGGGATGCTTTTTTTTATCCTTTTGTTCCTCGGATTCTGTTTCTATTTTATCTTTTTCTACCGGCTCTGCTTCCAGATGATTTTTCAAATCTTTTTCTTTCAGCAGCATAATCTCGTCAGCGTCCGCTTCCTTAGTTATAATTTTATATTTGACTTCAATATCAGGCACAATGCCCTGTGCCTGTATGGAACGTCCGCTGGGCGTGTAATATCTGGCTATTGTGTATTTAAGGCCGTAACCATCTCTTAATGTTTCTACTGTCTGGACTGAGCCTTTTCCAAATGATGTAGTACCCAGGATCAAAGCTCTTTTATGATCCTGAAGCGCTCCGGCTACTATTTCCGATGCACTGGCACTTCCTCCGTTAATAAGTACTACTATTGGATAATTACGTTTTATTTTGTTTTTATGTGCGTTAAAAATTTTTGTATGCCTTTTTAGTCTGCCTTTAATTGAAACGATTTCACCCTTTTGAAGGAACAGGTCTGATACCTCAATAGACTGATTAAGAAGTCCGCCTGGATTGTTTCGAAGATCAACAACAAGTCCTTTTAAAGGAACATCACCTGATTCAAGTTGTTTTAAAGCCAGCTCAAGGTCTTCTGTTGTGTTGTCCTGAAAATTGGTGATTCTGATGTATCCATAGCCTGGTTTTAAAACTATTGACCTTACACTTTCAATTGGAATAATATCCCTGATAAGTTTGAAATCAACAGGTTCGGATAGTCCTTTCCTTACTATAGTTATAACAACTTCAGCTCCTTTGGGCCCTCTCATAATTCTTACAGCTTCCCACAGCATCATATCCTTGGTTGATTTTCCGTCAATTTTAATAATTATATCTCCGGCTTTAATACCGGCTTTGTATGCTGGTGTGCCTTCAATAGGTGAAATGACGGTAAGGACTTTCCTTTGCATGGTTATTACTATCCCTATACCTCCGAACTCACCATGGGTATCAATCTGCAACTCTTCGAAGGCTTCAGGCGGAAGTAATGAAGAATGAGGGTCAAGGCTGGAAACCATACCCTGAATAGCTTTTTCGATTAATTCTTTTGTTTCAACCTGGTCAACATAGTTTTTTTCAACCAGCTCAATTACATCTGAAAATAATTTAAGACCCTTGTAGGTTTCCTCGTTGCCGGCTGAAAGATTATGGTTAAAGCCGGCTTCGAATGCCCAGAACATAAATGCAATTAATGGCACCAGCCACAGTTTAATATATCGTCTTTTCTTTATAGTCATATAGTTACTCCTTAATTAATAGCGTATTAGGCTGAAGACTGAAGGGAGCTTTGGTCTTCAGCCTTCAGCCTTCTACCTTCAGCCTATCCACCTGAATTCAGCCATTCAAGTGGATTCATAGGTTTTCCGTGATGACGTAATTCAAAATAAAGCCCGGAACCGACCATTGAACCTGTATCTCCCACTGTGGCGATAACTTCATCTTTTTCTATTTTATCTCCTTTTGTGTTAAAGAGTTCTTCAATATGTGCATAAACAGAGTAATAATTTTTTCCATGAGCTATGACAATCATGTTGCCGTAACCTTTAAACAGCAATTCCCGATCATACCCCAAATGCCCTAAAATAGCCAAACAAGGATTTTGCTTTTCGTAAACTTTTTCTTGAATTTAGTCCAAAACCAGCAACTTTTGCTATTTTTTATCACATTTTTTTGTAGACAAAAACGAAAAAGCTTTTTATATCAGCATAACAAACTCTATCTACAGGAGGAAATGTTATGCTCAGAAAAAATAAAAAGCAATCGCGGTCGTCTAAAAAGTACGAACCTCCCTCAAAAATTAAACTACGAAAGCATCTCAATGCGGATGCTTTATTCATATCTATTCGCCGTGAATTTGAGAAAATACCGGAATTCCGTACCGGAGATATAGAAATAAGCATGCCGGATGCTTTGATGTCGGCCTTTGCAATGTTTTCTCTCAAGGATCCTTCATTGCTAAAGTTTGACGAAAGAAGAAAAGATGAGGCCGAATGTCAAAATTTAGAAAGCATCTACGGTATTAAAAACATTCTCAGTGATTCCAGAATGCGTGAAATCTGTGATGAAATAGACCCAAAGAAATATCTGTCTCCAATATTTAAGGTTCCTTTCAGGCATCTACAGCGTGGCAAGGCGCTGGAACCAATGGTTTTTTATAAGGGATGTTATCTTTTAAATCTGGATGGCACCGGTTTTTTCTCATCCAAAAAAATAAGCGCTCCATATTGTATGGAAAAGATAAATAAAAAAACTGGAGAAATCACTTATCATCTTCAGATGTTAGGGGCGGCAATTGTTCATCCGGATTTCAAAGAAGTCATTCCTCTATGTCCTGAGATGATTATCAAGCAGGACGGCACGACCAAAAATGATTGCGAACGTAATGCCGCCAAACGCTTTTTCGAACAATTAAGAAACGATCATCCCCATTTGCCACTCATTGTCAACGAAGATGCTTTAAGTCCCAATGCACCCCACATCAGAGAACTGAAGAAACATAACCTCCACTATATTCTTGGTGTCAAGCCCGGAGATCATAAGTTTCTCTTTAATTTTGTAGAAGATGCTGCTCAGGATGGCCGCACCATCGAGTTTGAAATCGAGGACAAAGAGAATCCTGATATAACACATCGTTTTCGCATCCTGAATGAAGTTCCACTCAATCAGTCAAACCAGGAATTGCTGGTTAATTTTATAGAATACTGGGAACATTCAAAAGAAACCGACAAAACAACTTATCATAACACATGGATAACTGATTTCACCTTGACCAAAGAAAATGCTTACATACTTATGCGCGGTGGTCGGGCGCGATGGAAAATAGAGAATGAGACTTTCAACACACTTAAAAATCAAGGCTACAATTTTGGACACAATTACGGACTTGGGGAAAAACATTTAGCCGCAGTTTTTGCAATGCTTATGATGCTGGCCTTTCTTGTCGATCAAATCCAGCAACTGTGCTGTACTCTATTCCAGTCTGTATGGAAAAAACTCGGAAGCAAAAAATCATTGTGGGAAAGCATAAGGTCTCTGTTTAAATGTTTTCAGTTTGAATCGATGGAAATGTTATACAATGCCCTGCGTTATGGCTTCGAGATTGAACCTCCAGTCATTCTGTTCGATACCTCCTAATACAGCTCGCTGCACTCTGATACTCAGAGCATAATTAGTAGTAAGAACTTAAATGATGCCAATCTGCCGGCGCAGCAAAAAATACCGATAAGAGGCTTGAGGGATAGGTTTATGCTTTAGCCGATAGCGCTGGCCGAGAAAGCGCTAAAATGCATACGATCATACGGCATCCAAGCGACATTTGGACCTTTTGGGTCTCATATTTCGTCTCAATTCACCGAACGTTTCCATGGTAAAGGAAAATGTCACTCAAAAATGAGGCGTCGGGAATTGCTGCAACAACTCGACAACTCGACTATTCTGGTTGTTGAAGACAATAAAGATGTCTCTTTTGTTATATGCGAAACATTAAGGTCAT
>JAUWQO010000060.1 GCA_030610995.1 Desulfobacterales bacterium | reverse complement strand
CGAAGTAAGGTATTCTATCATTTTTACTACTATAAAAGATAGAGCGTAGCGATTCCACAATTCATCATTCGAAATTCCTTGTTCGATATTCGATATTCAAATAATGCTTTTTCGGATTAGCAATATCTCAACGAAAACAGCCAAATTTTCAAAGCGCTAACTTAATATATTTTAGGAAAGAAGCACGCCTTCTATGAAAGGATCAATCGCTCCATCTAAAACATTATAGACGTTGCCGATTTCAAGATTTATCCGGTGATCCTTAACCATCTGATATGGTTGCAGAACATATGATCTGATCTGGCTTCCCCAGGCTATTTCATCTTTGCTTTCATGCAGCTCATGCATTTTTTCGTCCTGCTTCAGCTTTTCAAGCTGGTAAAGCTTGGCTTTTAACACCTTCATAGCCATTTCTTTGTTTCTATGCTGGGATTTTTCCTGCTGGCATTGGACAACAATCCTGCTTGGAAGGTGTGTAATACGGACAGCGCTGCTTGTTTTATTGACATGTTGCCCTCCGGCGCCGCTCGCCCTGAAAACGTCTATACGCAGATCTTTATCGTCAATATCGATTTTGATTTCTTTGTCAAGCTCCGGATAGACAAATACAGAAGCAAAGGAGGTATGCCGTTTCCCGCTCGCATTAAATGGTGAAATTCTCACTAAGCGGTGCACCCCATTTTCTGTCTTTAAATAGCCGTGCGCATATTCTCCGTTTGCTGTGAAGGTAACACTTTTAATGCCCGCTTCATCACCGGGTTGATAATCGATTATACTGATTTTAAAGCCTTTCCGCTCAACCCATCTTGTATACATTCTAAAGAGCATCTCAACCCAGTCCTGGGCATCAGTTCCACCGGCTCCGGCGTTAATGGAAACAATCGCGTTGTTCCGGTCGTCTGAGGCGCTTAAGGTCAGGTCAAGCGAAAATTTTTTTATTTTTTCCTTGATGTCTCGAACTTGCTGGATTACTTCTTTAATTATATCAGCATCTGATTCCTCCCTGGCAAGATCAAGCAGGATTTTACTTTCTTCCAGGTCATTGCAGAGCCTTTTCCATCTTTCGATTTTATTGGCAATGGATGTTCGCTCTTTTAAAACAAGCCTGGTATCTTCAGGATTGTCCCAAAAATCTTTTTTTGCAATGAGATGCTCAATTTCCTTTAGCCTTTTTTCTTTGCCGGCAATGTCAAAGATAGCCTCGCAATTGTTCTAATTTTATGAAAAGTTCCTTTATTGTTTGCTCAAGTTCTATCGACATATTATTTCCTCCATTTTTTTAGTTCAGCCACAAAGGCACTAAGACACCAAGATTATATTATAATTTGGGTAACCGTTCACGGAACGTTGAAATTAGAAATTAGAAATTTGGCCTTCATACTTTTGTACTGTTTTTCCCAATTTCCAATTTCAAGTTTCTATTTTAATCTCTCTCAAATTTCTACTTTCCAATTTCCAATTTCAAGCCGTGAACGGCTACTAATTTGGGAATTTAGGGATTCGCAATTCCTCAATCATATTCATCCTTTGTGTCTTCGTGTCTTTGTGGCTAAACTATTATCCTTCATTTTTTATGTAATTTTATACTATAAATATATTTTAACATATAACAAATAACTATTGCAACCATACAGACTATTGCAAACAAATCTCCGAAACAGGTATAAAAGGATCTCATCTGTATTAAAGGCACAGAACGTGTAACTACCGCTTCCTTAAAAAGATCTGTTTTTTCAATAATTCTGCCAACAGGATCGATAAAGCCGCTTATTCCTGTATTGGCCGACCTGACAAGGGCTCGCCTGTTTTCTACAGCTCTAAATATTGCCATGGAAAAATGCTGATAAGGAGCGCTGGTTGTGCCAAACCATGCGTCATTGGTAATATTTACGAGCAGTGACGCATTGTTTTTTGCCATAGCTCTGGAAAGGTCCGGGAAAATAATCTCATAACAGATTTGCAAACCTAAACTATAGTTACCCCACTTAATGGTTTTGCCTTTAATGCCCGGCTTGAAATCACCAACCCCTTCCACCATTTTGCCGATAAATGGCAACCATTTATTAAAAGGGATATATTCTCCGAATGGAACAAGATGCACCTTGTCATATTTGCCGCACACCTTTCCATCCCGGCTGATCAGGTAAGCTGTATTGTAATGTTCAACAACCCCTTTTTTACGAACAAAGGAAGGACTGCCTATCAGAAAAGTCGTCCCTGTATCATTAATCCCTTTTTTAACCATGTTTGAGAGCCCGATATTATAAAGGAAATAAAAAGGGGTAGCGGTTTCCGGCCAAACAACAAGGTCGGGATTATTTTTTTTTACTAAAAGAGAAAGGTCAATATATTTTTTTGTAGTTAAGCGTTGAAATTCAGGATTCCATTTTACAGCCTGATCAATGTTCCCCTGAACAACTGCTGCTTTAATTGATGGAGAAGAACAAACAAGTCTGTCAATTGAATCTATTCGCCATTTTCCATAAGATAATACAAGGACAATAATCAGCGCAAAAACAGATATCGATCCCAAAGCAACCCTTTTTGTTACGGCTTTCCTTTTCCAGTCTTTTCCGGTCAGATAAAGAAACGTTAGAAAAATTGCCGCATTTGATAAGACAATTAAAAAGGATACCCCGTAAATTCCAAAGATGTCTGAAATCTGTATAAGGAGTAAATTATTATATTGAGAATAACCGATAAGTTCCCATGGAAAACCAAGAAAAAAAAGAGAACGCATATATTCAAACGCGATCCATAAAACAGGAACCGCAAATATGCAAATCGCGGGCTTTGCGCATAAGTTTAACAGGCTTGCTGAAAATGCCGCTAAGTAAAGGGCAAGAAAGGCGGAAGCAAGAACAAGTATAAACACGCATAACAGCAGAGGAAGGTGACCGTATGTATGCATTGTATATACAAGCCAGTACAACAGTGTTAGATAATGAACAAGCCCTGCAATAAAGCCAAGGATAAAACCTCTTTTTGGAGAAAGATTTCTTAAGGCAACCAGGAGTGGAACAAGAGCGAACCATGCAAACAAGCTAACACCGATTTTGGGGAAAGAGCCGGTAAGAAGCAATCCGCTCAATATCGCCAGGCATAATTTTAGTTTGTTAATTTTTTGATTTTGCAATTTTTAACATCTTTCATGGTTGCATAGTTATACGGCCTGATTTTTTAATACTCTATCATATTTTTACAACCCCATCAAACTTGAGTTGACATTTATTCCAGCCGTTTATAGTATTACTTTTTTTAATCACTGTTGCAGGATGAATTTAAGATGCATGACATCAAGGTTATTATTAGGGCAACAGAGATGCAGAAACATTCCGATCGTATGCGGGGTCTTGGCAAAACTGTTGCCTTTGTACCGACCATGGGATTTCTGCATAAAGGACACCTGTCGCTGATAAAGGAGGGACGCAAACTCGGGGATGATCTGGTTGTCAGCATTTTTGTAAATCCCACCCAGTTTTCTCCGGAAGAAGATTTTGAATCATACCCAAGAAATTTTGACAAGGATCTTAAGCTATTGCAAAAAGAGGGTGTAGATGTAATTTTTTCTCCAAATGAAGATGAGTTGTATCAGGATGGCTTTCAAACATATGTAGAGCTAAAAAATCTTCCGAACCATCTTTGCGGAATTTCCAGGCCGATATTTTTTCGAGGGGTTGCGACAGTTGTTACAAAGCTGTTTAACATTGTAAGACCACATATTGCCATATTCGGCCAGAAAGATTACCAGCAGCTTGCAATCATTCGCCGGATGGCGCGCGATCTGAATTTTAATATAAAAATTGTCGGATTTCCGACAGTAAGGGAGCCTGACGGTCTTGCCATGAGCTCAAGAAATAGCTATCTTACTCCTGAGCAGAGAATTAATGCGCTCTCCCTTTATAAATCATTAAACCAATCTAAAAAACTTGTCGAAAGCGGAATTAAGGATGCAAAAAGGATAATTGATGCGGCATATGCTCTGATTAAATCATATCAGGACACAGCGATAGATTATATTGCAATCTGTGATCCTGAAACACTTGCTGATATGGAAACAATTGACAGGCCGGTATTGATGGCTCTCGCGGTGAGCGTGGGCAAAACCCGTCTGATCGACAACATGATACTTAATCCAGAGTAACAGTTCAGACACAAAAGCCCGTAAATAGTCGAGTAGTCGAGTAGTTAAGTAGTCAACCACTCGACCAATTTCCCACTTAACCACTCGACCAAATATTTAAGAGAATTATAATATTATTTTGGTGTCTGGCTAAGTTGTTACAATTCAGTTACAAACAAAGGAGACACAATTATTATGGAAAAAGAACAATTCTTTTTTACCTCTGAATCCGTCACAGAGGGGCATCCGGATAAGGTAGCCGACGCTATATCGGATTCCATACTGGACGGAATTATTAAAGAAGATAAAAATTGCAGGGTAGCCTGTGAGACCTTGGTAACAACCGGTTTGGCTTTTATTGCCGGAGAGATTACAACGCAATGTTATGTTGATATACCACAGATCGTCAGGGAAACAATACAGGAGATAGGGTATCATTCGTCTCAAATGGGCTTTGACTGGCAAACCTGTTCGGTAATAACCAGCATCGACCACCAATCGCCCGATATTGCTCAAGGGGTAGATGCTGGAAAAGGGCTGTTCAAGGAACAGGGGGCCGGAGATCAGGGCCTTATGTTCGGATTTGCATGTGATGAAACCCCTGAATTAATGCCTATGTCTATAATGTATGCTCACAAACTGACCAAACGTCTTGCCAAAGTACGAAAGAATGGAGCGCTTGACTTTTTAAGGCCGGACGGCAAAGCTCAGGTAACCATAGAATATGAAAACGGCTCTCCCAAACGTGTTGATACAATAGTAATAGCAGCTCAGCACAAGCCGGATATCACATATGCCGAATTAAGAGAGGCTATTATAGAAGAGGTAATAAAAAAGGTAATTCCAAAGGAGCTGATAGATGGCGATACGCGTTTTTTAATAAATGCCACAGGAAAGTTTGTTATCGGTGGACCCATGGGAGACTGTGGATTGACCGGGCGAAAAATAATTGTTGATACTTACGGCGGACAGGGAAGTCACGGCGGTGGTTGCTTTTCCGGCAAAGATCCTTCCAAGGTGGATCGAAGCGCATCTTACATGGGAAGACATATTGCAAAAAATATAGTTGCTGCAGGCCTGGCAAAAAAATGCGAGCTACAGATTGCATATGCAATCGGCGTGGCACAACCCGTTTCCATCATGTTAGATCTTAGGGGCACGGGAATTCTTCCCAAGCATCAAATTAAACAAATAATCACCGAGGTTTTTGATCTGAGACCGGCCGCAATAATCGAATATCTTGATCTTTTGCGGCCTATCTATAAAAAAACAGCCGCTTATGGGCACTTTGGAAGAAATGAACCGGAGTTTACATGGGAAAAAACCAACATGGTTGATGTGCTCAGAGAAAAAGCCGGATTGTAAAAGGAGAATAATAAAATGTCTGTTTTAAAAGCAATAAAGGATGCAAAGGGGTTTTCAGAGATAGATCCCTCCCTTCCATATAAGGTGGCCGACATTTCGCTTGCGGATTTCGGATTCAGGGAGATGCAACTTGCGGAAAATGAAATGCCGGGTCTTATGGCGATCCGTAAAAAATACGGCCCTGAAAAACCGCTAAAAGGAATGAAGATCATGGGAAGTCTCCATACGACCATTCAGACCGCCATGCTGATTGAAACGCTAAAGGAGCTTGGAGCCGACCTTCGCTGGGCTACGTGCAACATCTTTTCAACACAGGATCATGCCGCTGCTGCAATTGCCAAAGCAGGACTTGCGGCAGTCTATGCATGGAAAGGCGAAACTCTCGAAGAATTCTGGTGGTGTACGGAACAGGCCCTTACATGGCCTGACAACAGCGGCCCGGATCTTATTGTTGATGATGGCGGAGACGCTACCCTGTATGTGCATCAGGGCGTAAAAATAGAAAAAGATCCTGCCCTTTTAGATAAAGCCTATGACAGCCGTGATATGCAATGTCTTATAGCGCGCCTGAAGGTGAGCTATGAACGAGATCCCAGGCGCTGGACAAAAATCGCATCAAAAATCAGAGGTGTTTCCGAAGAGACAACTACCGGTGTTCACAGGCTTTACCACCTTGCAAAAAGCGGAGAGCTGCTTTTCCCTGCTTTTAATGTAAACGATTCGGTCACAAAATCAAAGTTTGACAACCTTTATGGATGTCAGGAATCTCTGGCAGATGGAATCAAACGGGCCACAGATATTATGCTTGCCGGCAAAATCGTGGTGATATGCGGCTATGGCGACGTTGGCAAGGGATGCGCAAAGTCGATGCGCGGATACGGGGCGCGTGTGCTTATTACTGAGATCGATCCAATATGCGCCCTGCAGGCTTCTATGGAAGGATATGAGGTCGTAACCATGGAGGATGCAGCGCCAATCGGGGATATCTTTGTTACTGCCACAGGATGCTACCATGTGATTACCGGCGAGCACATGGAACAGATGAAAAATGAAGCGATTGTATGTAATATCGGACACTTTGACAATGAAATCCAGATGACACATCTGGATGATAATCCGGATTGTAAAAAGGAGCAGATTAAGCCACAGGTTGACAAGTGGACTCTTAAATCAGGGCGATCCATTATTGTGCTTGCAGAAGGAAGACTGGTAAACCTTGGATGTGCAACAGGACATCCCAGTTTTGTAATGAGCAATAGTTTTACCAATCAATGTCTTGCGCAGATTGAACTTGCATCAAAGCAATATGAACGAAAAGTATATACGCTTCCCAAAAAACTTGATGAGGAGGTTGCCCGGCTTCATCTTGGCAAGCTTGGCGTAAAATTAACAAAACTCACCCAGTTCCAGGCCGATTACCTCGGAGTGCCGGTTGACGGGCCATTTAAACCTGATTTTTACAGGTATTAATATTTCATTCCCAACCATTTTCGCAAACCAGACAAACCACCATTTTTTCTTGACTAAACAGACCGTTCAATATAAGAATGTTGTTCAAAATTGAACAGCATTCTTTTGCAATAATCATCTTTGCAGCAATCAGCCTTATGCTCCTTTCAGAAAAGCACTTTCAAATATTAGAGACCTTGGGCGGGCAGGAGATTTCAACTCAGCGCCAATTAGCGAAGTCTACAGGAATCAGCCTGGGCCAGATCAATTATGTCCTGAAGCAGTTTTTAGCAAAGGGCCTTGTCAAAATCGGCAATTTTCATAAAAATCCCCACAAGATAGGTTATGCTTACCTTTTAACCCCAAAAGGGATAGAGGCAAAATCAAAATTGGCGGCACGTTTTATAGTATCCAAATTAAAAGAGTACAATAGCATCCGTCGTAGACTGGCTGGAAAATTAACCGCTATTGAAAAGAGCGGCTATAATCGCATTGTTTTTATCGGTCCTGAAATAGTAAAAGAGTTTATTGAATGCATAATATATGAAAAAGCTTTAGCGCTGGTTCTGGTGGCTCACTGCGAAGACTGGCAGGATATTAAAAAACATGATGACAATTCCTTTGATCTTGTTGTTGAGTTTAACGCAAATCAAGATGCAAAGACAGCAAAACTCAATGGAATTTCTTCTGATCGGGTGGTTTCTCTCTGGTAATTTTTGAGATACAGCCTGCCATGTCATTGCGAGGAGCAAGTGAGCCTTTAGCCGCGAGCAAAGCGTGGCGGGACGTGGCAATCTTATTGCAACATATTTATAATAAAATTAATTAGTTAAGTAACCTCTTTTAATGTAATCCAAGAGGCGGAGCTGTCTGCAATCTTGTGGATTGAGAGCTTTGCACAACCCTCATTCTGGCCAATTCTGGTCATTGCGAGGAGCAAAGCGACGTGGCAATCTTGTGGCTTATCAATGCGTTATGAGATTGCTTCGCTTCGCTCGCAATGACAATACTGGGGTTATGCAAAGGTCTCGAATTAAAAACACATGGAGAAAAAAATGACTAACCAGGAATCCAATCAGCCGCAATACCAGCAGAATTACCCACCATATGAAGACGAAATAAACCTTATCGACTATTTGAAGGTTCTGTGGAAGTGGAAATGGCTCATCATAGCCGGCACCCTGATCTGCGCCATCATCGCGGCCGTCATAAGTCTCCGGATGCCTAAGATTTACGAGGTTTCCACGGTCATCGAGCCCGGTATCGCCGGCGTTAAAGATGATGGAAGCTTTACATACATCGATTCTGTGGCTAATATAAGCGGAAAGATAAACGGGGATATCTACAGTAAAAGGATACAAAATGCGCTGAATCTGGATCCTCTGAAGACCGGGGTTAAATTTAAATCTGCGAATGTCAAAGCAGCCAATATGATAAATATTACCTCCCAATGGCAAGAGGGGGATACAGAACTCGGGGTGAAGGTTACTATGCAGATGATCCATCTTCTTTCCGATGATTACGGAAGAATCATTGATCATAAAAATAGTGATTATGACAAACAGCTCGCGCTAAAGATGAGCAGTATTAAGAAGACGCGGAACGAGATAAAGCTGCAGCAGGCAACCTTTAAGAATATCAGGCAGAGGAAGGAACAATTGCTGGAGGAGATAAGGGGTGTTAAGGACAATACGGAAAAGATTGTGCAGCAGAGGGATACGCTTCTGAAAGACAAAAATCCTGGCAAGGATCTCTCTCTTCTCCTTTATTCCACGACAATTCAGCAGAACGTGGCCTACTTCAACCAGTTGAGCAACCAGGTCTATGACTTGAGAACCATGGAGAAAAGAACAGAGAATGAAATTGATAAGCTAAGCGAAAACATCAATGATATCAAGGCCCAGATAAATACGCTGAATCTTGAAAAGGGATTGATCAGCAATATAAGGGTCATTCAGGAGCCGGAGGTTTCGCTGCACCCGGTCAAGCCTAAAAAGAAACAGATCGTCCTCCTTGCCAGTGTGGTCGCATTATTCATGTTTATTTTCCTTGCCTTTTTCATCGAATACATAAAAAATGCATCAAAATCATCTCCTGCAAACAAAAGAACATAAAGAGGTCATTAAATTATCGCCATTAAACAGAGACCTTTATTGCATAACCCTCACTTTTGCCCAATTTCGGCTGATTGCTTTCTGCCAGCTTCATCTGGAATCTGGCAGAGCAAAAAAACAATCCAAACAATCCAGTTAATCCTGTCTAAATAAAATAAACCAATAATCCAATGGACATCCCGTAAGACTATCTCCCATAAACCAATGTTCAAATGAAATACCTCCTGGACACAAATATTTGCATATACATCATAAATGAAAAGCCAGAAAAGATATTGAGAAAATTTGAACGATACCCCGTTTCTGAATTTGGGATTTCTTCAATAACACACGCAGAGTTGCAGTATGGAGTTGAGAAAAGCAAAAATAAAAATACAAATCAAAATGCCCTCGATGAGTTCCTGCTGCCGCTAACAATTCTTCCTTTTCATGGCAAAAGATTAGTTACATGCTATGGGGAAATAACGGCATTGCTGGAATACAAAGGTAAAACAATCGGTCCGCTTGATACGCTAATTGCCGCTCATGCCTTGGGTTTGGATCTAACAATTATTTCAAACAACATAAAAGAATTTTCGAGAATCCCAAGACTCAAATGTGAAAATTGGATATGATCATTTGAGTTGAGACCAGAACATTTTTTGCCTTTCACGCGTTTAACTTTTTCTTGCTTCTTTTGACCAAATAAATTCGGACAAGATTAATCCTGTAAAATCCTGTAAATCCTGTCCAATAAAAAAGAGCTATGCCACGCCAAGCCAGACTTGATGCCCCCTGTGTCCTGCAACATGTAATGGCCCGTGGGATCGAACGCCGAAAAATCTTCACAGACGATAAGGATCGCGTTTCCTTTCTGGAACGACTCGCTTTGATCCTCGAGGAAACACAAACTCAATGCTACGCGTGGACGCTGATCCCAAATCCCGCCCGACTCGCCTGAACGAAAGGCTCGGGCTCGTGACCCGCCCGCCTCGCGTTGCGAAGCATTGCGGGCAGGTAGCGGGGCCGCAAGAACTTTAAATGACCATGATAATGTATTACACCTATGTGCTTCAAAGCAAAAAAGACAATAAATTTTACATAGGTTTTACGAAAGACCTCAAAAACAGATTGGCCTTTCACAATAGCGGAAAAGTACGTGCCACTGCGGGAAGACGACCACTTTCCCTGATATATTATGAGGCATGTTTAAATGAAGCTGATGCGGTGAAACGAGAAAAATACCTGAAAACTGGTTATGGAAGACGTTACCTAAGCAATCGACTCTCAAGCCATCTGCTGGATTCTTAAATATCTCAGGCTCGTGATGGCGGGCAGGCATTTTCATCTTCTTTTACGTACCGGCCTGTCCGCCTCGGCTGATGCCTCGCGATGCCGGGCGGGCCCGACTTCACTCAGCCAGGTAATGCGCCGCCTTATGACCGGATATGCAGTAACATTCAATATACGTCACAGGCGAAGTGGACACCTTTTCCAGAATCGGTACAAATCTATTGTATGTGAAGAAGATGCTTATCTGCTGGAGTTGACTCGCTACATCCATTTGAATCCACTAAGAGCAAAGCTGGTCAAGGATCTGAAAGAGTTGGACAAGTACCCGTGGACGGGGCACAGCGTTTTATTGGGTAATAAGAAGAACTTTTTTGTTCCAGGAATTCCCCCAGTCATTGGAGAAGACAAGTTCCTTGCGGAAAAAACAGTTGAAGATGTACTCAAACATTTTGGCGAAACCTTTAAGATAGCCCGCAGAAGATACCGTCAATTCGTAAAAAAAGGAATTGATCAAGGCGTTCGCCCTGAATTGCAAGGAGGCGGATTAGTCCGACCCGCCTGCCATGCGAGACTGGAGCAGATATGGAGCGGAAAGAAATACAGAGCCACAAACGAGAATAGAGCCATCAAAGACGGAGTATGTAAGGCACGAGCGGGCAGGAGTGCGGGTGGAGATAAAAGAGGTCTTTTAGGCAGGAAAAAAGGAGAATGTGAAAAGGGAGACCAGCGAATTTTGGGCAGTGGTGATTTTGTGGGTGATGTTTTAAGGAAGGCTGGAGAAAAGTTTGAAAGTATGATGAAAAAAAGGAGGCAAAGATGGCCGAAATAATATTGAAGACAAAAGAGCCGGACAAGGCCGCAGGGATATTGTTTGAAGCATTAGATTTAGAAGCGAAACGGTTGCAATATAGCCTTAGTCTTGCCAAAAACCGACTTACAAATTTTGAGAGGAAATATAATATTTCATCAGACAAATTTATTGCAGAATGGAGTGCTGAAGATTTAAAGGGCCAGGATATGGAATACATAGAATGGGCTGGAGAATATCAGCTTGCTTTGCGATTAAGTGAGCGTCTGCTTGCATTAAAAGGTATTGAAAATGTCACTTGATGAATATCTTGACCTTTTTCGCAAAGCCATGGAAAAATTTGAGAAGTATGGTTATGCAGACACGGTTGAGGTTACAGAGGAAGTCCGCGCCAATAAGCAGGCAATTTTAACTGCAAAAGTTGTTCTAATTGACAACTCCATTTTGCATATCAAAGAGTACATAGATGCAAAATACGGTATAGATAGAGTGAGTTATGCATATCAATACCAGGATAGCGCTGATCGACTTATATTTAGGTACGATAATGCCGCCCATAGGCCGGCATTAGGATTCAAAGAACATAGACATTCAAGCGATGGCAAAATATATGAAGCTGCGTTACCGGATATCTTTGATCTGGTGGATGAAATTTTGAGCTATCTATAGAAAATCAGGTTTGGTTCCGCTACAGCGGATTTAACTTTCGGTTTCATACGGCAATCCCGCCTGCCCTGTGGAATCCGAAGGCCATTCCTTGGGTAGCTCCGGCAGATGGTACTGGGGTCTAAATAAAATAACAAAAACAAGAAACTTATAATCTGAAGAACGTCCCGTAGTTTCATAATCAAAACCTGGCTGCGGTAGAAAAAGAGCCTTTGAAAGTGTATTATGAAGGCAAAACCGTCGGCGAATTTTTTGTTGATCTGTTTGTGGAAAATGAGATTATCGTTGAACTGAAATCCGTTGAAAATCTATCAAAGGCCCACGAAGTCCAATTGGTGAACTACCTGAATGGTATGAAGAAAGATATCGGACTTCTCATCAATTTCGGACCGTCGGGTGTCGATGTTAAACGCAAATACCGCCAACCGAGAGAACTTAAATAACTTTTCCGCCCCTGGCGGATTATTCTTCATCACTTTCATCAGGGAAGTTATGAAAATAAAAAATAAAATATCCTGTAAAATCCAGTAAATCCTGGTCAATAAAATCTGAATAAAGCAACAAAAGCACCAGCGTCCCCCCCAGAAATGATTTTATTGACAATATTTATGGCAACCTTTATTTTTTGGTTATAATATTTTATGGAGGCTCGTCATGGAAACACAATTTGTGACTGATGTAAAAGGTAAAAGGACTGCGGCAATTATTCCTTTCGAGGAATGGGAACGAACCGAGAAAGCGAAAGACATTCTTGAGCATGTTTACCTGGCCGGGATCATTAAAGAACGTAAAAACAGTAAAACAACAGTAAGTCTTGATGAACTGCTAAAAGCAGAGGAATTAACCCGTGCCGACCTGGAAAGTTGAACTGATTCCGGAAGCCCATACGGACTTTAACAAGTTAGATGGCAGCGTAAAGAAACAAGTCTTGAAACAGTTTATCAAACTGGAACGGAATCCAAAGTACGGCGCTCCTCTGGGCAACAAAGCCGGTATAAATCTTGAAGGTTATTTCAAGCTGTACGCTGATAAGAAGCGAATCAGGATTATTTATAAGGCAATTGATCATATCATTAAAGTTATTGCAATTGACAAGCGAGAAGACATGGAAGTTTATCGTATTGCATTAAAAAGAATCCTGTCAATGAAATCAAATTAGAACTCTCTTTTTAGCCCAAAAAAAATGAGTTACTGATTTACCAATTGACGTCCACGAGATGTTTAAAACACCTTGCACCTTCCAGCTTGTATCTTGACCCTACGCGTTTTTTTCATTTCTGCTAAGAGAAAAATGAATAAATCAAAGAACTTCATCAACAGAAACTTATAATCTGAAGAATGTTCCGCAAGCCCACTGTGCCAAGAAAATGAAACATAAAGAACTTACCGGTAAAATCATCGAATGTGCTTACAAGGTGCATAATAATCTCGGCTTCGGCTTCTTGGAAAGCGTTTATAAAAAAGCCATGGCGCTTGAATTAAGAAAACAGAACATGGTGGTAAAAGAAGAGCAGCCTTTAAAAGTTTACTATGAGAAATCTGTTGTCGGGGAATTTTTTGTTGATCTGTTTGTAGAAAATGAGATTATCGTTGAACTGAAATCCGTTGAAAATCTATCAAAGGCCCATGAAGTTCAGTTGGTCAACTATCTAAACGGCTTGAAAAGAGAAATAGGCCTCTTAATCAACTTCGGTCCAACAGGTATTGAAGTTAAGCGCAAATACCGTAAGCCGGAAGAATCAAATTAACTTCCTCAGCCGAAGGCTGATTGCTTTCTGTCAGCTCCATCCGGAAGCTGACAGAGCAACAAAATCCTGATAATCCTGTAAATCCTGTCTAATAAAAACAGAAACTTATAAACTAATGAACGTCCCGAAAGCGCTCCCTTAGGGCATGGTTCTTTTTCAGATCGTCCGCATGCCGAGGCGAAGATTAGCGAAGACTGGTTCCGATCAGGGGAAAATATAACCCTTAGCGTCCTTCGCGCCTTGGCGGTTCAAGGACGCCAACAAGAAGGATGTTGCTGTAAAGATAGCAGATATGGAAATATGAAACAACGTCCCCTATTACTTTCTTCCCTTCGGTCACAACTTTTCCTCATCATTTTCATAATCGCCTGTTCCGCCTGTCGGAGCGAACGCCGAAAAATTGAGCTTGTCCGCCTATCTCTTTGGAGGATCCAATAAAAGATAAGTTTAAAAGTTGAGAGCGTCCCATAGTATCCCCCATTACGGGGATTCTCAAATGTGAGCGATTGCAGAGATAGAGGTGAAAAAAATCTTTGACAATCCGGAAATCATAAGCGAATATTTGACGTAAGCCCTATTATGTTAAACTCAAAACTACCAGCGTCCATGTTTTTTGTGGCAGGGAAAATTGGAGGAGCATATGCAACAAATAGAGATAACGGGCGAGGCATTGCCGATACTTAAATCCGGTATAGTCTTAAAAGAGAAACTGTTAAGCGTAAAGGCAGAGAACTATCTCAAGCGCCTCAAAGGCTTTGAAAGGAAGCATAAGATGAAAAGCACGGAGTTTTACAAAGCGTTCACTGCCGGAAAACTTGGTGATGATGCTGAATGGTTCGATTGGCTCTTTGTATATGAGGCGTACAGCAAAATAATTAGGCAGAAAAAGATAATAGAAGGACTCTCCCTGTGACCATTCGCTATTTTAAGAAGATCAAAAACAGGATAGGAAAGTTAGAATGGTTAACAGAGCGAGTAAGCATTGACACGGAATATGATGAAGACGCTGATGTCGGTATTATCGGTGGAAGTATAACCTTTAAGGATGGCTCTATATTCCAGTTTAAAGAAGTTCTCTTAGAAGAAAACGTGCATTATAGATTCCACTATATGGACAATAAAAACAATCTTATATTCCGCTGGGACACTGCTCCACATCACAAGAGCTTGAAAACATTCCCCTATCATGTCCATTTGCCGGATGGTGTAAAGGAAAGCAATCAAGTTACCCTTATTGGCGTTCTTGACAGGATAGAGGATATTGTCATTGCCGGGTTAGAGGGTGAGGTAGAATAGAAAAAGCGCTAACAACCAGGTAATTGATGAACGTTCTGCACGAACCCCTTGATCAGAGACATTTATGGGATGAAGATCATTACGTCCCAGTCCCGTTAAATCCTGAAAGGCCATTTAACCAGGGTGCCCAAAAAAGAACAAAAATCAATCCAGCCGGTCAGGGACATCCCCTGTATCCCCTATAGAAGAAAAGATCGCTAAAGAGCATAAATATCAGTTGCTATAGTATAAGTTATTTACTTATTTATGGACGTCCCGCAGATCCACGTAAGCCGGAAGAATCAAATTAACTTCCTCAGCCGAAGGCTGATTGCTTTCTGTCAGCTCCATCCGGAAGCTGACAGAGCAACAAAATCCTGATAATCCTGTAAATCCTGTCTAATAAAAACATAAACTAATGAACGTCCCTTATGTTGTGAGTTCTCTCTAACCCATTGAAAAAACAAATAAATACTCACCAAAAGCTTATGCATCGATATTTGCTATAATAACAAAGAGTTATGGAAAGCCCACAACAT
>JAUWQO010000190.1 GCA_030610995.1 Desulfobacterales bacterium | reverse complement strand
TGGGGGATTGAGGGATTGAGGGATTGAGGGATTGAGGGATTGAGGGATTGAGGGATTGAGGGATTGAGGGATTGAGGGATTAAAATCAGTAGAATACCTTCAATTCCTAAATTCCTCAATCCCTAAATTCGCAATTAAGCGAAGCGAATCCCTAAATTACGAATATATTTATTTATGGACTCTTTGACTGACAATTACATAAAACCTATGACGTGGACTACTGCTGATATTATTGATGCCACAAAGGGAGATATATTGCTTGGCGATATAAAGAGCGCATTTTCAGGCATCTCCATTGACTCTCGCAGTATATCTGTTGATGAGCTGTTTGTTGCGATCAGAGGAAATATCTATGATGGGTTTTCCTTTGCCGGTGATGTAATCGGGCAAGGTGTTAGCGGCCTTCTTATAAACAAGGATAAGGCAAATGGTTTGCCATACGAAAAATGGAGAAAAAAAGGGGTTGTTTGTATTGCGGTAAAGGACACGACAAAGGCCCTGGGGGATCTTGCCCGCTTTAATCGCAAGCGGGCGGATGTTTCAGTTGTGGCGATAACAGGATCAAACGGCAAAACCACCACCAAGGATATGACTGCCGCGGTCGTTGCCAGGAAATTCTGCACCTTATCGACTAAGGGTAATTTAAACAATGAAATCGGGCTTCCATTAACCCTTTTCAGGCTTTGCCATTGCCATGAATGGGCTGTTCTCGAGCTTGGCATGAACAGTCCCGGAGAGATAGGAAGGCTTGCGGATATTTGTTTGCCTGACATCGGCATTATCACCAATATAAGCCATGCCCATTTAGAGGGATTAGGTTCAATAGAAGGAATTATGCGCGCCAAGGGAGAACTTCTTGAGAAAATCAAGCCGGATGGCACAGCGGTTCTCAATGCAGATGACCGGAGAGTTGTTGATCTGGCGAATAAAACCTCAAGGGATGTGCTTTTTTATGGACTGTCAAACAGCGCTGCTATCAGAGCTGAGTCGGTGATTGACAAGGAGTGTGGAGTTTCATTTACACTAATTTTGCCCTCTGAAGCTGTTTCCATAAATCTTGGAGTTTTTGGCGATTTTATGGTGTTAAATGCGCTTGCCGCAGCCGCTGTTGGATATCTTTTGAGACAAAGCGCACTGGAAATTAAAGCCGGTCTTGAGGATTTCAAGCCGGCTTATGGAAGGATGAATATTCTTATGATCAGCCGGGCTCATATAATTGACGATACATACAATGCCAATCCGGATTCAATGAAAGCCGCAATAATGACGTTTAAATCATTAAAGGGGAAAAATAGAGGGGCTATAATTGCCGGCGATATGTTTGAACTCGGAGAATACGCGGAGCCCATGCATAAAAAGATCGGTTCCTTATCCGCTAAATCGGATATTGCAAAGCTCTATATCACAGGTGAGTTTGCAGAAAGTGTCGCGGCAGGCGCCAGGGAAGAAGATGATTTACTGGATATCTTTACAGGCACCAGGGAAGAGATTCTCGAAGACCTGATAGATTGGCTCATGCCGGGCGACTGGGTTCTGATTAAGGGTTCCAGGACAATGGGTATGGAAAAGATAGTAGAAGGACTTAAGTCTCACGCATAAATAAAGGTAGCCGTTCACGGCTTGAAACTTGAAACTTGAAACTTGAAATTAGAAATTGGGAAGAACAGTACAAAAGCATGAAGGCCAAATTTCCAATTTCTATTTTCCAATTTCAACGTTCCGTGAACGCTTACCATAATTCATTGAAAAAAGTGTGAACTGTAAACCGACAACTGTAAACTGTTATAATTATGTTTTATCATTTACTTTATCCGCTTCATGAAACAATTTCGGTTTTTAATGTATTTCAGTACATTACATTCCGAACTATCTATGCCAGCCTGACGGCTTTGTTGATCTGTTTTTTTCTGGGGCCATGGGTTATCAAAAAACTCAGCGACAAGCAGATCCGGCAGTATATCAGGGAAGATGGCCCTGAAGCGCACGGCAAAAAGGCAGGAACACCCACAATGGGCGGAATTCTGATTATATTCTCGGTTGTAATATCGACACTTCTTTGGACTGATTTGTCAAATTTTTACATATGGATAATTCTTCTGATTACAATCGGGTACAGCGTTATCGGCTTTACTGATGACTATCTCATGCAGGTCAAGAAGAGAAGCAAAGGTTTAAGCGCTCGAAACAAGCTGCTGATGCAGGCAGCGCTTGCAATCGGAGCAGGTGTTTTGCTTTTTTCTTACTCCGGTTTTACTACAAGCGTAACCATACCCTTTTTTAAAAATATATCGCCGGATATCGGCTGGGGATATATATTTTTTACAACCCTTGTGATTGTCGCGACTTCAAACGCTGTCAATCTTACAGACGGTCTTGACGGTCTTGCAATTGGGCCTGTGATCATAGTTGCGGCCACATACATGGTTTTTGCCTATGTTACCGGCCATATCAAAATCGCCGATTATCTGCAGATCAATTATGTCCCCGGATGCGGGGAGATAACTATATTCTGCGGAGCGTTAGCCGGCGCAGGTCTTGGCTTTTTGTGGTTTAACACATATCCGGCACAGGTTTTTATGGGGGATGTCGGCTCGCTTCCAATAGGGGCTGCATTAGGGACAGTAGCCGTTATTACAAAGCAGGAAATACTGCTCATGCTTGTGGGCGGGTTGTTTGTAGTCGAAGCGCTTTCCGTCATATTTCAGGTCGGCTTTTTCAAGATGACAAACGGCCGCAGAATTTTCAAAATGGCTCCTCTTCACCACCATTTTGAATTAAAAGGTTGGGCGGAGCCAAAGGTTATAGTTCGATTCTGGATAATAGCGATTATGCTTGCCCTTCTTTCCATGAGTACACTGAAGCTCAGGTAAGAATGGAGTCGAGTAGTTAAATAGTCGAGTTGTCGAGTCGTAACGTCCTTCAACCACTCGACTAATCAACTACTTGACCACTCGACCAATTGCGGAGCTAAGCGGAGCTAAGTTCAAATTATATGCAACTTGCCAATAAGAATATTGTCGTAGTCGGTCTGGGAATGTCCGGGTTTGCGGTTGCCCGTTTTTTAAAGAAAAGGGGCGCGTCGGTTATTGTTACAGACAAAGCAGAAGAAGACAAACTGGAATCTTATGCGCCTGTTTTGCGTGAAATGGGCGTCAAGATGGAGCTTGGGCAGCATAGAATTGATACTTTTGAAAAATCGGATCTCATTGTTGTAAGTCCCGGGGTCCCTCATAATATTTTGCCGATAAAAAGAGCCGCATTAAAAGGAATACCTATATTGGGAGAAATTGAGCTTGCCTATAGATTTATACGGGAACCTGTTGTCGCCGTGACAGGCACTAACGGAAAGACCACAACCACAACACTTTTAGGAGACATGCTTAAAAATTCAGGCAAAAGGGTTTTTGTTGGGGGCAATATAGGCAATCCTTTAATTGACTATGTGGACAAAGGGGAAAAGGCTGAAGTTATTGTGGTTGAAGTAAGCAGTTTTCAGTTAGATACAATAGATACTTTCAGGCCAAAGGTGGCAGTGGCACTGAACATTACTGAAGATCATCTTGACCGTTATTCTGATTTTGCGGCTTATGCCAGGGCTAAGGCGCGGATATTTGAAAATCAGAAGGAAAGCGATGTCGCCGTCTTTAATGGTCTTGATCCTTTTATGGGTTCGATATGTAAAAATATTAAAAGCAAAAAACTGCTCTTTTATAATCAAATCGTAAACGATACTGAAATAAATACTTTTTTTAAATCTCTTGATTTTTCATCCATAAACCTTCCGGGCAAACATAACCTGGAAAATGCCTATGCAGCATCGCTGGCATCGCTGACGATTGGAGGGAGCTTAGAGGGGATACAATCGGCTTTAAGTAATTTTAAAGGGCTTCCGCATCGGCTCGAATATGTTGCCACAATAAATGAGGTTAGTTTTTTCAACGATTCAAAGGCAACAAATGTTAATGCAGTCGCAAGGGCGCTTGAAACTTTCAGCAAACCGATAATCCTTATTATGGGGGGTCGTGATAAGGGCGGTAATTTCCAAACACTTAGAGATTCGGTGCACCGGTGTGTTAAAAAGCTCATTGTTTTGGGAGAAGCAAAAGAGGATATATTGTTCGCACTTGGCGATATAACATCAACAAAAGGGGCTTCTTCAATGGAGGATGCTGTGCTGTCGGCGTATCATGAGGCAGCCCGGGGAGATGTTGTGCTTCTATCTCCGGCATGCGCCAGCTTTGACATGTATGCCAGCTATGCCCAGCGGGGAGAAGATTTTTGCAGGGCTGTAGACAAACTAAATAAATAACAGTTAAGCCACCAAGGCACTAAGTCACAAAGAAGGGATATGATTGAGGGATTAAGGGATTGAGGGATTGATGGATTAAGCGATTAAGGTATTAAGAGATTCATGTATTAAGAGATT
>JAUWQO010000010.1 GCA_030610995.1 Desulfobacterales bacterium | reverse complement strand
AATGAGAATTTCTTGAATAAATGGCAATGGCAGATCTGGATTTTCTTCAATTATTTGACCGATGCTTGCCCAATATTCAATTTGACCGGCAATAGATCGTTTAAATATTTTTGATTTAATTTTGGCTTTTATTACAAGATCATCTGATATTTTAACAGCTGTTGACATAATTATACTCCATTTTTATTGTTTTTATTAATACAGTCCAAAGTTCTTCCTAACCACATGAAGCGAAATATCATATTGTCTAAATCGTCATTCCCGCGAAAGCGGGAATCCAGGAAAATCAAGGAATTATGGATTCCTGCTTCCGCAGGAATGACAGAACTCTGGACTGTATAGTTAACAACAATATGAACCATAAGACAATATTTTACAACTATTAATGTCAAATTATTACATATTGCTTTTATAAAACAATATACAATCAATAAAGCCACAGAAAGGCTAAGACCTTTGCATAACCCCGGTATTGTCATTGCGAGCAAAGCGAAGCAATCTCATAACACATTGACAATCCACAAGATTGCCACGTCCCGCCACGCTTCGCTCGCGGCTAAAGGCTCACTTGCTCCTCGCAATGACCAAAATTGAGCAAAAGGGGGCGTTTTGCAAAGGTCTCAGTGCGCTTCCGCCCAGTTAATGCCGGATGCGATGTTTACTTTTAACGGCACCTTGAGGTCCCAGACACCTTCCATGATATTTTTGACAAGTTCCTGAACCAAATCGATTTCATCAGGAGGCGCTTCAAAAACGATTTCATCATGCACGGAAAGAAGCATCGCAGTCTTAAGGTTTCTATCCCTTAATACAAAATCAACATTTATCATCGCCACCTTTATAAGGTCTGCGGCAGACCCCTGAATGGGAGTATTGACCGCCGTTCTCTCGGCAAATTCGCGAACATTTTTGTTAGAACTGTTGATATCGGGCAAAAGACGGATGCGGCCGAGCAGAGTGGATGTTTTCTTTGTTTGTCTTGCATCTTTTATTGCCCGGTCAATAAATTCTTTAACCCCTTTGTACCTTGCAAAATAGTTTTCTATATAGGTTGTTGCCATCTTCCTGCTTATGCCAAGCTCTTTGGAAAGGCCGTAAGAGCTCATTCCGTACACAATGCCGAAATTTATAACCTTTGCCTGTTGCCTCAACTCAGGAGTAATAAAAGAGGGAAAAACCTGAAACACTTCGGCTGCCGTGCGGGTATGGATATCCTCGTCATCCTGAAAAGCCTTTATCAGTATTTGATCATTTGAATAATGTGCCAGAATGCGCAGCTCTACCTGCGAGTAATCGGCTGAAAGAATCGACCATCCTTTTTTAGGGATGAATGCTTTGCGGATTTCCCTGCCTTCATCTGTACGCACAGGAATGTTTTGAAGATTCGGATCTGAGCTGCTGAGACGGCCTGTGGCTGTAACGGTCTGATTAAAGGAGGTATGAATCCGTCCTGTTTCAGGATGAACAAGCTCAAGCAGAGCATCGGTATATGTTGATTTTAGCTTGGACAGGCTGCGGTATCTTAAAATAATGGCCGGAAGTTCATGCTGTTCGGCAAGGGTCGTTAACACATCGACATCTGTTGAATAGCCTGTCTTTTTTTTAGTTTTTTTCTGCACCGGCAGCTTGAGCTTTTCAAAAAGTATCCGGCCAAGCTGCTGCGATGAGTTTATATTAAAGTCTTCTCCCGCAATGGCAAAAATTCTGCCTTCAAGCCCTTCAAGCTGATGCTCAAACAATTTTGAAAGTAAGCTAAGCTTTTCTCTGTCTACACATATGCCTGTCATTTCCATCTTCATCAAAACAGACACAAGAGGCATCTCTACCTTTTCAAAAAGCTCTTCAAGGCGCGCTTTTTTGAGCATCGGCTTCAATACATCGTAAACCATAAATGTAATATCGGCATCTTCGCATGCATAGGGCATTGCCTTTTCTATCAGGACATGGGAAAAGCATGAGCCTTTTTTGCCTTTGCCGCCTGTAACCTCTTTATATGTAATTGTTCTGTGATCAAGAAAATCAAGAGCTATCTGGTCGAGATTATGTACGCGCTTTGAAGGATTGAGAAGATATGAGGCAAGCATTGTATCAAATACAACGCCTGAAAGATTAATCCCATGACGCGCAAGAATTATCCAGTCATATTTAATATTCTGGCCGATCTTCTTTATATCCGGGTTTTCAAGGACAGGTTTCAGTAAGTTTAAAACATCTGCAATATTCGGCTGCTCCGGGACGCCCGGATAATCATGGCCGCATGGGATGTAAAATGCTTCATCAGGCTTACTTGAGAATGACAACCCCACAAGCCCGGCCTGCATGGCATTTACAGAAGTGGTCTCTGTATCCAGGGCAAACAGCCCTGCCCTCTCAAGATTATTGATAAGATCGTAAATCTCGTCAATGCTGAAAACTGTCTTGTAATTTTTCTTGGAAAGATCGCTCTTCCGAGGAAAGGCCTGCTGCAACTGCCTGAATTCAAGGTCTTTAAACAGCCTGGAAAGAATATTATTATCAGGAGTTTTGGATTTAAACTCTTCCGGGTTAAATGATAAAGGCAGGCTTGTATTAATTGTGACAAGCTCTCTGCTCAAAAAGGCCTGGTCTTTGTATTTGACAAGATTTTCATGCAGCTTTTTCTTTTTTACAGTATCAATCCGTTCATATAAAAGCTCCATGCTTTGATATGTTTTAATCAGATCAATAGCGGTTTTGGGGCCGACACCCGGCACGCCCGGAATGTTATCCGCTGTATCGCCGGTCAAACCCATTACATCAATTATCTGCAAAGGTTTCATCCCAAAGGTTTTCTGTATAGCCTCCGCATCTATTATCTTATCCTTCATGGGATCCCAGATAGTGATTTTATCTGTCACAAGCTGCATGAAATCCTTGTCCCCTGTAACCATGATCACATGAAATCCGGCTTTCTCGGCAACTGTTGAAAGGGTGCCGATGAGATCGTCTGCTTCATATCCGGACATCTCGATAACCGGCATATTAAATCCATTTGTTATATCCTTTATATATGGGATCTGAACCGACAGGTCATCCGGCATGGGGGGACGGTTAGCCTTGTATTCTTTATATATCTTATGCCTGAAAGTCGGCCCCTTTGCGTCAAAAAACATTGCCAGATATTCAGGGGCTCGTTCTTCGATAAGCTTTAAAAGGGTCCTGGTAAATCCGAAAGCAGCATTTGTGGGCAAACCTTTCGAGTTTGTAAGGCTCCGAATTGCATGATAAGCGCGATAAATATACGCGCTCCCGTCTATCAGGTATAATGTCTTTTCTTTATTCATGTCGGTTACTTCGCAGGATAAAATTAATTCAAGTTTCGCAGCCTTTTTATTTATTAAAGCCGGTAAGGGTCAAAATAAATTTATAGCCGTTCATGGCTTGAAATTGGAAATTGGAAAGAACAATACAAAAGCATGAAGGCCAAATTTCCAATTTCCAATTTCAACGCTCCTTTATGTCTGTCAACATATTTGATAAGCACAGAAAAATCCATCATATTTTTTTGGCATATT
The DNA here is from genome assembly GCA_030610995.1 of Desulfobacterales bacterium. GTDB lineage: Bacteria > Desulfobacterota > Desulfobacteria > Desulfobacterales > ETH-SRB1 > Desulfaltia. The sequence continues at coordinate 44,527 of JAUWQO010000010.1, read as the reverse complement.
TTTTCGGCGCTACTTTTCAGGCCAAGAAATAATATTGCATTTTATAATTACACTTGATATTGCGCTTACAGTCAATATCTATCAATATTTATTGTGCTTTGGCGATAAATAACCTGAAAATTAGAAAGGTTAAAATCATGGCCGATATTAAAGAGATTAAAGAAAAACTAAAGGATATGGAATCCACAAAGATTGTATTTACCGATCTTAACGGCAGGATCATGAGCCTGCCGGTAAATCCGGAAAATATCGAGATGCTGATTAAAAATGGGATCGGTTTTGATGGAAGCTCTATCGCCGGATATGCCACTGTTGAAAACAGCGACCGGCTTCTGTTGCCTGATCCGGAGAGTTTTCGTGTTGTAAAATTTTCTGATGAAACGCTCGGTTTCTTTATTGGCCATATCTATAATGAATGGGGAATGCGGGCTAAGGCTGATCCCAGAGCTGTGCTGGAAAAAGTTTTAAACAGAGCGGAATCGGAGCATGGATACAGCTTTATGGTTGGGCCTGAGCATGAGTTCTTTTTGCTGACCGGCGATGAATTTGGTGAAAAGAAACATTCCGACGATGCCGGTTATTTTCAATCCACACCCCACGACAGGGGTGAACTCGTAAGAAACAGAATTATCAAAATACTTAAAGAGTGCGGGATAAAATTTGAAAAAGCCCACCATGAAGTAACCCCTTCCCAGCATGAAATCAACCTGGAGCCCATAGATCCCTTGAGAGGAGCTGACAGGACAGTGCTGTTTAATTATGTTACGCAGAAAGCTGCCGCAGAGTTTGGCTATTATGCGACTTTCATGCCCAAGCCCTTTGACGGATATAATAGAAATGCCTTTCACATTCACCTTTCCATGCAGGATCAGGATGGAAGGAATCTCTTTTATGAAGAGGGAGTTGATCATAATCTCAGCGCTATTACCAAACATTTTATCGGCGGAATTCTGAAATATGCGAGGGAAACATCAATTATCATGGCCTCAAATTTCAATTCATACAAGGGGTATGTGATGGAAAAAGAGGCTCCTATTATCAAAGGCTGGGGCTTTAGGAATAGAAGCTCAATGGTCAGGGTGCCGTATGCCGGCAAACCGGAAAACACGAGAATTGAGCTGAGGAATCCCGACCCGGCCGGCAATGTATATTTGCAGTTTGCGGCCTTTATTGCCATGGGGCTTAAAGGCATAGAAGAAGAGCTGCAATGCGGCCATCCGGATATCCGAAGTACATATGATAAACATTTTCATGCCCGCGTATCTGACAAGCGATTCCTGCCAAAAAGCTTGTTTGAAGCTCTGGTTGAGGCCGAAAAAAGCAAATTTTTAAAAAACCTGCTTGGCGAGCGGATTTACCATAACTATATGTCTCTAAAGATAGATGACTGGGAAGACCATAGAGTACATGTTACCCATAGAGAGCTCGAAAAGTATCTGAGCATCTAAGGCAGTAGTTGAGTGGTCGAGTGGTTGAGTGGTCGAGTGGTCGAGTGGTCGAGTGGTCGAAGGGCTTTCTCTGTAATCTCTGTGTGCTCCGTGGTGAAAAATAATACATATTGCAATAGGAGACTTTTGCAAAACGCCCACTTTTGGTCATTCCGGCGAAAGCCGGAATCCATAACGACTTAAAAATCCTGGATTCCCGTTTTCACGAGAATGACCATTTAGATTATTTATGGTAAAATTTAAAGGTTTCAATAGTTTTATTGAATCGTAAAAGGATAATTCATGGAAGAATGGGTAGAACAACTGCAAAACAGCGTTAATACTCTCGATAGATTAAAAGAATTTATCAATGTAAGTCCGGAAGAGGAAGAGGCCATAACAACTCTAAATACAAAATGGGGAACCACTCCATACTTTGCTTCCCTGATGAAACCGGATGATCCCAATTGTCCGATACGTAAGCAGGTGATTCCATCTATGCAAGAAAAGAAAAATCGCTATGGTATGCCCGGCTATCTGATCTGGAAAGAAAACAGGAAAACCGATGAGGTCAGGCCTGACAGTATTGCCAGACAGTATTATGACCGCATTGCATTTACTGTGACGGATACCTGCGCAAACTATTGTCGTCATTGCTTTCGCAAGGAAATTGTTGTTGATCGTGATCTTAAGCTGCGTTTTGATGTTGAAGAGGGTCTTCAATGGATCAGAAAGCACAAAGAGATTCGGGATGTTCTGATAACCGGCGGCGATCCTTTTCTCTTTTCAGATGACAAGATAGAATATCTTATTAATAAACTCAGGGAAATTCCCCATATTGAAATGATACGATTTGGAACCCGCACGCCGATTGTGCTGCCACATCGCATCACTACCGGCCTCAAGAAGACGCTTGGCGGCTTTCACCGGGTCCCCATCTGGATAAACACCCAGTGCAATCATCCTCAGGAAATTACCGAAAAGACTGCCAGAGCTGTCTATGATCTCCTTTCCTGTGGCGTCAATGTCGGAAATCAGGCGGTCCTTTTAAAAGGTATCAATGATGATGTTGAAACATTCAGAAAGCTCCATCAAAAGCTCCTGACAATCCGCATCCGGCCTTATTATGTCTTTTATTGTGAACCGGCGCCGGGGATCGATCATTTCCGCACACCGGTTGAAAAGGGCGCAGAGCTTATCAGAGACGCAATCCGAGGCCATACGACCGGTCTTGCCCAGCCCATGTATGTCATTGCCACCAATATAGGCAAAATCCCGCTCATGCCAGACTATTACATTATTGAAAAATCGGACAAAGAATACAGGCTGAAAAATTATAAGGGGCAATTCACCACTATACCCAATATTCCTGATTAAAGGTAATTAAATAGAAAAATCGTAATACTTTAGCCCTTTGAAAAATGCGGTCCAAACCTAAAAAAGTTTTGCTTTTATATACCGACAAATACTATCTTGTAAAACAGATATACCCGTTTGGGTTGGACATTGTTGCCGATTATCTTCGCCGGCATTCTTATGATGTAACCATTGACTTCCCTTTTCTTCCTGAAACTGATCCTGAAACTAATTTGATCAGGATTTTAGAACGCGAAAATCCCGACCTGATAGGGCTCGGACTCCGGAACATAGACACTTGCATGGCCTGCGAAAAGTATGGAAATCATGAGGGCGCCGGATACAGGACTTTTTATTTTTTACCGGATGTAAAACAGATAGTTGATATTATAAAAAAGCAAAAACCCGGGGTGCCTCTAATCGCCGGAGGGGGCGCTTTTACAATATCTCCTGCGGCAATCCTGAAAATGCTGGGGATTCGATACGGCGTTGTCGGAGAAGGTGAAGAGGCTGTGCGTCAATTTCTTGAAGCATTTCCTGATGACGACAAAATATCCAAAATCCCCAACATGATATTTCAATACAGGGATAGTTATAAGATAAATCAGAAACAGCCGTACGCCTTCAGGAAAGCTGGAAGAATTATTGAAAGGGAAAGTAAATTCAATTATGCTTATGAAACTGCAGGCCTGCCGATACAGGTGAAACGGGGATGCAATCAGAACTGCTCTTACTGTGTTGAGCCCATCATTGAAGGCAGAAGCTTTATTTTCAGGGATCATGATGATGTTATTTATGAACTAAAAAGTATCGCCGAAAAGTATGATGGAATTAAAAATATTTTTTTTACAGACACGGAGTTTAATATACCCGACCTGAAACATTGCTCTATTCTAATCAGAAAAATAATCAAATCCGGGTTACATGAACATTTTCGATTTTCTTCTCAATTTTTGCCCAGACCCTTTGATAATGAACTATCAGAGCTTTTGGCCCAGGCCGGCTTTTCCGTTGTGCTTACCTGTGACAGCTTTGCAGACAGTGTTTTGAAGATAAATCGAACATCATACCGCCAAAATGATATAATCCAAACCCTTGAATTATGCCGTCAATTCGGCCTTGATTGCACGGTAAATCTTGTTTTCGGTCTTCCCGGAGAAACTTATGAAACAATTGATCATACCATTGAACAGATGCTAAAGTTTTCGCCGGATCTTTTAAGGCGATATGAATATACAATAGGCGGCAGAATTTACCAGAACACACCTCTTTGTCGTTTTGTTGACAAACAGGAAAACAGCCGTCATCTATACGGAAGAAAATCGGAAGGGTACCTTGAGCCGTATTATTATTGCTGCCCTGAAAGTCCGTTAAAACTCAAAGCATATATTGACGATATTTTGCCATTTTCAATAGATTATAAAAACAATTATGACGGGCTGATGTTTCATGACCTGGCAATAAGATATTTAATTGATCAAAAGGACTGGGATAAAGCTGAGACCGGATTTTTCAACAGCAATATTTCGGCCCAGGCATCTGTTTATGATTATTTTTTCCGCAAATTAACAGATTACGGAGAAATCGAAACAGCAAAACAAATATCTGAACGCCTCGTAGAGGCAATTCTTAAAACAGGGCCGGATTCCGAATACATGGAACAGATTCCACTTATAAAATATTATCTGAGCTTGCTGGCATCTGCAAATTGAACTAATCCATTTACAAAAAGGTAATTTATCATGCCGCCAATTATATCGATCGTAGGAAAGTCCGGATCAGGCAAAACCACACTAATAGAAAAGATAATTCCCGAATTAAAAAGGCGTGGGTATAAAATCGGCACAGTCAAACACGCATATCATGGATTTGATATTGACCAAAAAGGCAAAGACAGCTCTCGGCATAAGGAGGCCGGGGCAGATATGGTAATTATCGCCTCGCCGGGTAAAATCGCCATGGTAAAGGATGATGACTGCGAATCTTTAGAATGTCTTGAGAAATACTTCCATGACATGGACATAATTATAGTCGAAGGTTATAAGAAGGAAAACAAACCTAAAATAGAGATCTTTCGTTCATCAACGCACAAAAGACCTCTTTGCAAAAAAGATAATAATCTCATAGCCTTTGTCACAGATTCAAATATAGACTTGAAAGTGCCGAAGTTCGGCTTGGAAGAGATACATAGCCTGGTCGATTTTATAGAAAAAAAGTATTTATGAAAAACAGTGCTTTAATACGGTTAAAGAGCTGGTTTGCCGATTATGTGTCCGGCTATTACACCGCTGATTCAGAATATAACCGCGCTATCAGCTTGAAAGAAGAACATACAAAACGGGTGTGCGATAATATCGTCATGCTTTGCAAAGCGCTGGACCTTTCAGCGCAGGAGATGCTGCTTGCAGAAACAATGGCTTTACTGCATGACATCGGAAGGTTTAAACAATATGCCGTATACGGCACATTCAAGGATATGGATTCTAAAAACCATGCCAGGCTGGGATTGCAACAGATAGGGATACATAAAATTTTGAATATATTTTCAAAATATGAAAAAAGACTGATTGCAAAAGCTGTTGCATATCATAATACGGCTGTTCTTCCTAAAACAGAAGATGAAAACACCCTGTTTTTTATACGGCTTCTTCGAGATGCTGACAAACTTGATATATGGAAGGTTTTTATTGATTACTACCATGAGCGTGAAAAGAATCCAAATCCAATCATCGAGCTTGGCCTTCCCGATGAACCTATGTGTTCGCCGCGGGTTTTGCAGGCTTTAATGGAGGACAGATTGGCCAGAATAGAGGATTTAAAGACATTAAACGATTTTAAACTGCTCCTGATAGGCTGGGCATTTGATCTGAATTTTGTCCCTTCATTTCAGGCCCTTCAAAGCCATAAGTATTTAGAGCAGCTTGCGTTAACCCTGCCTCAATCAAAAGAAGTAAAAGAGGCAGTGAAACGGGCGCATGATCATGTAATAAAATGCTCAGGAAAGGTTAAAATATTGGTAGAAGTTCAGCCACTAAGACACAAAGGCACAAAGGATGGATATGAATTTTAAACCTTTATCAAAAAGAGAAGAATCTATTGCTAAAAAAATTGTAGATGCAGCATATACCGTACATAAGATATTAGGACCCGGTTTGCTTGAAAAAATTTATGAAGTTTGTTTCTGTCATGAACTATCCAAACGAGGCTTAAAATACCAAAGGCAAGTTGATATCCCGATTGTATATGATGGGATGGTCCCGGCAAACGTCTTGGTTTTCTTATCAATTTTAACGTGCCTCTTATTAAAAACGGCATTAAGAGATTTATATTATAATCTTAGTGCCTGCCCGCTATCGGCTTCGCCTTAGGCGAGGCGGGCGGGTCTTAGTGCCTTAGTGGCTGAGCTATTACAAAATATCTAATAAGGAGAAAAACAATGAAAGAAGTAATTATTTTGCTGGTAATAGCAGGAATCTGGTTCCTTTTACAGATGTATATCCTGCCTAAATTAGGAATTTCCACATGAATGAAAAATGCCTGTCAGTTGACAGACCGCAAGCAGGGTACGCAAGACCAAAAATCAAAGGATAAAAAATAAGGATAAACACTATGGCGCTACTAATTACAGGAGGAGCCGGCTATATCGGCTCTATTTGTGTTGAAGAGTTTTTGCTTCAGGGACATAAGGTAGTAGTAATAGATAATTTACAGGAAGGACACCGTGAAGCAGTGCTTCCTGAGGCTATCTTCTATGAAGGAAATTTTGGCGATCAATCTTTATTAAAGATGATTTTTCAGAAGCACTCCATTGATGCAGTAATCCATTTCGCGGCTGATACCAGAGTTGAATCTTCCATGACTGATCCAAGTCAGTTTTTCAATAATAATGTGGTAAACGGGATTGCGCTTCTTGATGCCATGCGAGAGGCTGACTGCAACCGTATAATCTTTTCCTCCAGCGCCGCCACTTTTGGCGAGCCTCAGTATATCCCGGTGGACGAGAAACATCCTCAAATGCCGATTAATCCTTACGGAGAATCAAAGCTGATGTTTGAGAAGATTTTAGATTGGTACCATAGCGCCTATGGCCTCAAATTCAATGCCCTGCGATACTTCAATGCTGCAGGGGCAAGCAAAAAGTTTGGTGATGCAAAACGTCACGTAACTCTTCTCATTCCGGTAACCATTCAGGCTCTGCTTGGGCAGCGTGAAAAGCTGTATATATTCGGCAACGATTACCCGACAAAAGACGGCACATGCATCAGGGACTATATACATGTTCTGGATCTGTTCCAGGCTCACGTCCAGGCGCTGGAAAATCTGGATAAACATCCTGACGGCAAGTACAACCTCGGCAATGGACAGGGGTTTTCGAACCTTGAAGTAGTCGAAACCGTGGAATTCGTGAGCAGCAGAAAGGTCCCTTACGAATTTGCACCACGCAGACCCGGAGATCCGGCAGTTCTCATAGCCTCTTCAGATCTGGCTCAACAGCAACTTCATTGGAACCCAAAGCATGCAAAACTGGAAGATATCGTCGCCACCGCCTGGGAATGGCATAGAAAACATCCCAATGGGTATAAATAAATATAACTGGTTACAGGTTCAGGGTTCAGGGTTAGAAAGGGATGAAAATTGAACGTCTTGAAGATATTGAAGCTTAGCATCTGGCATTTTTCTTTCCTTTAACCGAAAGAACTGACTGATTTCTAAACTGCAAAACTAAAGAGCGGCGCCTTAGTACGACCAATCAGTTGTCAACCAATATTCCAATTTACGAAAGCACCCCATTTAGAATTTCCCCTTGACTTGTACCCCTATTAAGGGTATATTTAAAATATATGAAATACAATATTGTCATAAAAAAGAAAGTGGCAAAAAGCTTAAGGAAACTCCCTGTATGGGTACAAAAGAAAATGGCAGTATTGGCAAATGACTTAAAGGAAAAAGGTCCAGAACAACCAACATGGCAGAACTACAGCAAACTCAGCCAGACAGAATACCATTGTCATCTGGGAACGTCTTGGGTGGCTTGCTGGAAACATCAAAATGAGACAACAATTATAGAGGTGCATTATGTTGGCAGTCGTGAAAAAGCCCCATACTAATAATATGCTATTCAAGATCAAAGGAAATATTCCAGATGGAGTTATGAAATATCTTCGTCGAGAATTTGGACAAAACGTTGAGCTAATTGACGAAAATGAAGAACTTGTAAATATTTTTGATACACACTGGTATAAAGCTATCAAAAAAACCATAAGTCCAGGAGATACTCTAAGAATTTACCGACAAAATTTTGGACTAACCCAAGCGGAGTTAGGACAAAAACTTGGGAAATTCACACGGCAAAAGATTTCTGACATGGAAAACAACAAGCGTAGCATTAGTAAAGCTGTTGCCAAAAAACTTAGCGAGATATTTGACGTTCCGATTGAGAGGTTTCTTTAACATGAACAAGCAAAGTTCCTTTTGAATTTGCACCACGCAGATCCGGAGATCCGGCAGTTCTTATAGCCTCTTCAGATCTGGCTCAACAGGAACTTCACTGGAACCCAAAGCATGCAAAACTGGAAGATATCGTCGCCACCGCCTGGGAATGGCATAGAAAACATCCTAATGGATATACTACAACCGTTCGGGGTTCAGGGTTCAGGGTTCAGGGTTCAGAAAACCAAATTTCAGGGCGTGTATGATTATGCTGCATGTGTTCGCGCTGTCATTCGTGCTTTTATCAAGGCCAACCAAAGAAAGGTAAACTTTTTCTTTGTTTTTATGCAAATATTGTATCTGTCAGATACAATATTTGCTGTAAATTATGTATATGAGAAATACAATGGTTTACAAAAATAAGCTCTAAAAAGGATCAACTAAATGTTATCACAAAACAAGATATTGAAAAGCGCCAATCAATATCTTTGCTTCCGGTTCCGATTTTTCTGATCCAGCTTGGACAGGAAAATGTGTAATACTTCAAAAATGCCGGCGGGTTGCATGTCCGGTGTAAGGGTATTTATTATTACGCTTGACGGTATACCTTTATTGGGGTATTTTTGTAAAAAAGGCTATGATTATGATCAAAAGCTTTGGCGACAAGATAACAGAAAAGATTTTCAATGGAGAGCGAGTTAGACAGGTATCGTCGGAGCTTGAAAAAGGTGTTATCAAAAAGCTGGATACGATAAATTTTGTTACAAGGCTGGAACAGCTTCGGATTCCGCCTGGAAATCGACTTGAGAAGCTTTCTGGCGATCTGGCTGGTTTTTATTCCATTCGTATAAATGATCAGTTTCGAATTATTTTCAAATGGATCAGTGAGCATGCATATGAAGTGCAATTGATAGACTACCATTGAGGAGGTTTGACTATGTTACCCAAATTTCGCGTTAGCACCCATCCGGGAAAATTTCTTTATGAAGATTTTTTGGAGCCATTAGGCATTTCTCAGTCAGCCCTGGCGCGTCATATAGGAGTTAATCCGCGAGTAATCAATGAGATATGTCGGGAGAAGCGGGGCATTTCACCCAGGATGGCCCAACTTCTGGAAGCAGCCCTTGGCATGAGCGCAGAGTTTTGGATGAACGCTCAAGCCGCATATGATTTGACAACACATCGCCTTAGTCAATTTGAGAAACCTGAGAAAATGCCGAAATTGGCTACAGGCTGAACTGCAATATGACAACAGAATATGTATGCGGAAAAGCACCATCAACCTGGACAGGCAGGAGCAGGATAAAAAATACAAGCTCATTCTGCCTTATGATCTATTGTTTTTAAAAACAAATCTAAAACTCCCACTTTCTTAAGGTGGAGAGACAGGGAAAATTTTTACAAATAACATGGACATGAATACAATTAGAGACACAGCGCAGCAGTTTAGCGAACAAAGCACAAGAGAAAAAATATATAGGTCTAATTCATGATACCTGATATTTCATATTTGATTTTAAACTATAATCCAGAAGGAGAATTACATGCCCAAGAGATTTTGAATCAGACCATAGCTACATTTTACAGCAGAAAAAGTAAAAGCCTAACATGTGATGTATTCCTTTTGGATCAAGGCTCAACAGCCGCTCACAGAAGAAACGACCTCCTTTCTTTTGACAATCTGGTAGTAAAGTTCTTCATATTTCTCCGATGTCGCATTCCAAGTATGAGCTTCAGCGGTTTTTCTGGCCTGAATGCCAATCCTTTTCTTTAACTTAGGATCTGAAAAACGCCTGAGGATTTCCGGCAGCATAGCAGGATCATGAAAGGTAAATCCGTTAATACCGTCTTTGATCAAAGAAGAAACACCGGTATGTAAACTGGCAATCACCGGAAGTCCGCAGGCCATGCCCTCAAGTATGCTCATTCCAAAGGCTTCCGCCAGCGATGGCAAAACCACGACATCGGCTAGTGCATAATCATTTCTGATATTATCCGAAAGCCCCTTAAACTCCACCCGGTCTGCAACACCACATCGATCCGCAAGTTGCTGATAGTGCCGGTATCGCTCACCGGTTCCCACTACCAAAAGCCGTGCTCCAGCGCCGACAGCCGGAATCAAGTTGTCAAGTCCCTTGCGCCTGAATTCTGAACCTACGAACAAAATAACCAGCTCCCTGTCGGATATGCCTGCCTCTTGCCGCAATTTTTTGCGGTTCGCCGTTATCCACCGTGGATTAAACCAGTCAATATCAACACCCGGGGTAATAACTGAGATCATCTGATCACGGCAATAATATTTTTTAATATCATCTTTAATCGTCTCTGAAACGGCTACCAGCATAAGGGTTTCCATCTGCTTTTGTTCCAGCCAGAGGTGGAGACGGCTTCTCGGACTCAGGTAAATCTGGTCGATTTTCTTTACCAGGGAATAATTTTCACTCCCTTTTATGTATGGGAATGTATGAACTGTCGAAATATCCTGCAAAAATCCACGCTCATGGGAATGAATGATATCATAAGCTTTTCCTTTCAGCATCCTGGCGGCTTCACGTGCAAAGGAATAAGAGTTAAGCACACTTGAAAATGTCAGCTTCTTCGGTACCTGATAAAAATTTATATCATCTAAAAGCGAATCATCCGCCTCAATTGCGTAAAGGTCGATCCGATGTCCCTTGGCCAGCAGACGCCGTGTTACCTCAACCGCATACTTCTCAGCGCCGCCAGTAGCAATAAAACGTTTAATCAGCACGGCAATCTTTATTTTTTTTGTTTGATTTGTCCTGTTCATCTATTCGTAAGCTATTTATCCCTTTTTAAGGGAGGTGAATCAGGCGGAGTCCAGTCAGACTCTTTTTCACAAAGCTTAGCGTATTTATAAAAAGTGCCTTCAAAATTGCCGAGCGCAATCACAAAACCGGCCCAACCATCTAATATACCTTTTTTCAGAAAAAAATGTTGGATAAAAGCCCAAGTGCCGTGAGCCAGCGCCTTTAACATGCCGGACTTTTTCCCCTTTTCAGCCAGCTTAACTGCTCCAAGCGTAGAATATTTCTTCGCCTTGTGAAGTATTTCATCAAAATTCTTAAAGGGAAACTGCCAGATAGCATTCTTCAGATACCCTGTCGGTTTTGATGTGTTCAAAACAAAACCTTCGTGTACCTGATCTAATTTGTATTCCATGGCGCCTTTCCGAAAGAGCTGAGGCTGACGATAATTGGGATAAAAGCCGGAATGCTTGATCCATTTTCCCATAAAAAAATTTTTTCTGGGAACAAAATAGACGTCGAGACTATCTTTAGAACCGATAATATCTAATATTTCGTCCCGGACTTCAGGAGTACAGCGTTCATCAGAATCGAGGCTGAATATCCACTCATGAGTACAGGCTTCAATAGCCTGGTTTCTCAGGTCTCCAAAGCCTTTAAATGGTATCTGCACAACCCGTGCTCCCAAAGATTCTGCAATTACCACTGTATTGTCCGTACTAAAAGAGTCGGCAACAATGATTTCATCGGCCCAGAGCACGCTGTTTACAGCAGACCCGATTTTTTTCTCCTCGTTATATGCAATAATATATACTGAAATTTTGCTCATTGTCTGTTTTCTTTGCCTGATTTAAAAAACATATTTCTCTAACTTATGGGCCTTGGAATTTGATTCATATTGAGACAAGATGCAACGCTTTAATCACTTCCTTTTTGAAAAACGAGACAAAAATGATCTTTTGCCAGGCATAGAATCTAACGATCTATCCCAGTTAGACTGCATAACAATTCCCAAAAAATTTTCTGAAATAACCCTTTCATTCTCCCCGAGCCGTTGCCCCTCTTCAAACTGTTCTTTATAGTGATACACTTTAAACAGAGGTTCGATTGGGAGGATAGGTACAAGTTTGCTGTACAAAAGATATTCTCCGTACCACATAAGTTCGCAAGGATATTTGCGGATCATCTCAAAGATATTTGTATCCTTGGCTTTGGCATAATCCCGACTTAAACTTTTCCATACAATTGCCGACCATATAACGGGAGTGGGACCAAAGTCGAGATGCCGACCATACCGATCAAAGATTTTTTGAAATTCTTCGCGCAACTCAATATATTCTTTTTTAACTTTGTTCATATGGTGACGGACAGCAAATTGGAGTAATTCCTTACACTCATGCACAACCGTATATGGCGTATTCTCATCATAAAGAAAGTCACTGATCGAAAATGGCCTAATGAAATATGAATCTGAATCGATAACAAGGTAATTTTTGCAACAACCTATGCGCCAAAATTCTGCTTTTATAATTTGCTGCATTAAATGTACCGGCACCTTGGATAAAATATATTCAGGATTGCGTCCCAACTTACTGAACGATGTGTCGAGTATTTCTTCATCAGCTATCAGGATTACGGAATAGCTGCCCAAATGCTCTTGAAAAAGCGCCAGATCATTACGAGGCACGGAAATATAAAACGCAATATTGTCTGTGTTATACTTTGCAACGCTTTTTACTAACCGGATAACGCGAAACAAGTCTTTTGAATATGATTTGCAGTAGATAACGATATTCTTCATATTGCTTTCGTATTGTTAGAATGTATTTTACCGATAGTATTTATTGCAAAGGCTTTTCAGCCGGCAATAGTAAACCAGTTTCTTCAACGGGTTGTTGGGATACATAGTACGGGCGAGTTGCATCCTATTATGAAATTTATACTCCAACACTTTGGAAAATGATTTGTCCATATTTTCCTTTAACAGGACATATTGATTCATTACATTCATATTCCTATCGCGCATATGATGCAATTTAATAATACCTGAGTGTTTTTTTATTAATTTTTCCTTGTTTTCCCGCATCAATTTTTTGACAAATTTTTTTCCCATTTTTGAGAAGCTTTTGCCAGCCCTGTGGTAAATAAAAACATCCTCCGTAAATATCATTGTTAATCCCCTCTGCTTTGCCCTGATAGAGAAATCCGTATCTTCATAATAACCCGGACCGAACTGTTCATCCAGACCACCCAATTGTTCATAGGTAGCCTTTCGCATGGCAACACAGAAAAAATCGAGTCGCTCTGATGCAAAACAATCTCCCCTTGAATGCGCACACCATCTTTCCCCTTCACGGATAATTTCTTTTGGATCACGGGATTCTACGAAGATTTTTTGCTCATTGCCGGCCTCATTAGTCACCGGCCCCAGCATACCCCACTCCGTATGATCCATCAATATACGACTTAATTCTCCAATAGCTCCGGTCGGCACTATGGTATCGCTGTTAAGCAGAATTAATATTTCACCCCGGGCGATATTTGCCCCATCATTATTACCTCCTGCAAACCCCCTGTTTGTATTGTTGAGCACAAGCCTGACATTTTTTTTTCCATTTACAAGCTGTTCCAACTTTTCCGGAGTGTCATCCTGTGAGGCATTGTCAATTACAATGATTTCAAAACTGCTGGCTGTTGTATCTTTAAATAAACTCTCCAGACAAGGACCGGTAGTAGTATCAAAATTATTGTAGCTAATGATGATAACAGTTGTTTGACAATCCATCTGACAATCCATATAAAACCGTTTTCAAATCAAACCTGAGCAAACAGGATTATAAAATACGTCTGGTAATTTCCAATAGTGTTTTCACTGTCTCTTCAACTGTAAAAGGTGATTTTGCCGTACGATCCGGCAGTCCTTCAAATTCCCATCGTGTCACGAATTCCATAATAGCAACCTTGACTTCATCCACATTATTGCCGTCAACTATAGTGTGCCCGTTTTCTGTCAAAATATCTCCCAATTCGGAATTCCGCATGGCACACCCGAGGATCGGACGAAAACTCATTAAATACTCGTATACTTTTGAAGGAATATATTGCTCACAAATAATATCTGTACCATGAATCAACAAGAGCGCATCGCATCGCCGCATCGCTTCCAGAACCTGCTGCCGGCCGGATTTTCCTGTAAGCGAATCATATTCCAGACGTCCATGTTCGCACAAAACCTCGTTTAACGGACAAACTGTCAAGGTTGCTCGTGAGGCAGAGTCAAGTTCCGCACCATAAACATCCAGACATATTTTGTCCCGCCACGAGGGCTTTTCATTCAACAATTCATGCAATGCACGAATAAAAACGGATAAATTTCGACCTTCAGCCAAAGATCCAAAGTGGCCAAAATGAATTTTATCCTGTTTTTCGTAACTGACCTCCGAAAAGTCCGGAGGGATGGCACCTGGTCGCAAAACATAAGCATTTCCTCGAATCTGATTTCGCCTGTTTGCGTTTTTTAATGCGCTTTCCGTGAAATAAATAACTGCATCTGCGCTATTGCAGATTCGTGTTTCAAGCCATTTTTTGAACCAATAGTTCTGCCATTTAGGGTGTTCGTTGTCATAAATCAAAGGATCATGAACTTCAGCAAGCCAAGGTATTCGGAAGAGTTTGTGAAGAATAAAACCAGCTACATGAGTACTGGATGGACCTGCAGTCGAATAAATCAGTTCCGGTTCATACTTTTTGACAAGAAAATACCCTTTTGCCGAAGCGCTGATAAACCAGGACCAATGGCTGTCGAGATGGATGAAAATCTTTTCAACTATGTAAAAAGGAAGGCATGCGATAGTTAAAACAGTTTTTAGAAATTTTCCTACAACACGGTGCCTGAAATTTTTCTTTATGATGTGCCTCAATTCAAAAAGAATCCCTGAAGGCGCCGGCGAAAAAATCTGAAAATGTGGGAATCGATTATCCTTCACACCGGTAGGAGCGCTTAAAACCACCGGCACAACCCCTTTTGCCATCAGCAAAGGAATGCGATCGGTAATTGTCTGGCTTGCAGCCCGGCCGTCCATGTTGAAACAGTGAGCTAAGATCAACCATGTTCTGGTTTTAGGTATAAAATTCTTCATGGAAATCACGTAATTATTTTGAAATACAGCAGTTTTAGTAGCATTGATCTTTTCTGCCTTGACACTCAGCAAACTTTCGATCATAAGTTATGGAATAAAATAAAAAAGACTTCTAAAAAACCCTAATTTGCAGACTTAAAACCATTTGGTTATTTTGAATTCCCATGTTGCTGAATAAAATTAATAAATTATATGCTGAATTAATCAGCCCTGATATTGAAAATTACGATGGTAGTCAAAACAAAGCTGAATTTCGTGATTGTATCGAATATATTGATCGTCGCATTCGTGAAATTGATGACAAAGAAATCTGGTTTCTTGAGATCGGCGCCTATAAAGGATTATGGGCGTTAGCTTTTAATATCCTCTGTAACGAAAATCAAAAAATACCAAAATATGTCACTGTAACCTGGATTTCACAGGATCCAAACAATCAGGAACTTCTTAAAACTAAAAAATACTACAACGATAATGGAGATTTTTTTGAATTAATCAATGCAGATAGTACACTGAAAAAATCGTTGCGGGATGTCATAGCAATAAAAGAATTTTATCACTTTGTATTCATTGACGGAGATCATTCATTTCCTTCAGTAATGAAAGATATTAAGAATTACGCGCCCCTGGCAAGCAACCTCCTTATTTTTCACGATATAAACACCAAAAGTTGTGGCGTTCCCAAAGCAATTCAAAAATCCGGAATTAGTTTAAATATAAAAATTTCATACGGTGATGTTATGGGTATTGGAATTCAAAATTGCAAAATTTCAGTGCCTAAACCTCGAAAAAAAATATTCGGTTTATTCTGATTTTATTGCCGCTTCTTCCTCATTCCGCTTACTCGCCCAGATGTTTTATCCTCCTCAAGTGGATTTATTTTCATCAATCTTTCTGCCAATAAATCCCGGTTCAGTTAATCTAAACAATTTGTGAAGTGGTAAGGTTCAGTCAGTCCAACTGTTTTACTGAATAATTGTTTGACAATTGATCTTTTAAATTCCAGAGCGAACTTCCTATACTTCATGGCGTGATCCTTTTTACCCTTTTGGGATCCTGTCTAATACTCTATCGCATTCATCTGTTCACGCAGTTGGGAGAAAAAAACTCCAATTCGGCCTGAGACAAAGCAAATCAACCTACTGAGATATTAAATCAAATATTTTTTTTGCATGGCTATAATAAGTAAATGATTGGCCTAACTCTGATCCTAAAAATTGACGAGCTGATTTAATCATATTCTCGCCTTCAACCTTACCTATTGATTTCATCTTAAAATGCAAATCTTCCCAAGAGTTGTAATCTCTCATATCGATAAATATATCACGAGGAATAATTTTTTCCACATTAGGATCCCCTAAATATATTGGAATAACTCCTGCAACAAAACAGTCAATAATTTTTTCTGTTAAATAACCAGGATAAATGGCGTTCTCAAAGCAAATAGAAAACTTATAATTAGAAATGCTTCGCTTTTTATCTATACAGGGTATGGGCGATAATTTTTTTATATTATTTTTTAATCTAGTTCTCCACCTTAAAGGCAAATTGTTCAAATTATCCCAATTAGGCCCATAAAGATCTAACAAAGATTTTTTACAGAAATAGTCAATTGCTTCAAGTCTTCTATCATGAAGTTGGTTTTTCATTGCGTATCTTTTAACTGAACAGGATGAAATTTTGAATTTTCCCCTTACCCATGCTTCAAAGTCTTTAGGATTTAAGATACTTTTTAAATGGAATGGATTTCGATAGTACTTATTCGATACTATCATAACAAGTTCATTTCGTTCTTCCCACGGAATTATATCGGCAGGTATTTCATCATTGCTAAATGAAGGATAGTGATTTGGATAATAATTGGGTTTACCGGGAAGGTAGTCTTCAATGATTCCATTAAATAAAATTCCTGCTCGATAATCAGCACAAAAGTCGACTGCATTTTCGTAAAATTTCTCTGCAAAAAGTGGGGATTCATAACATAATACTATTCCAGGCTTTGAACCCATTGAAACAAGTGACTTTGCAAGTTGTGAATCAAGGTCCGCTATTACAATCACATCAGATGCCTTGATTTCTTTGTTGATAATCTTTTTTAAACATATATCTCCAGTTATAACACTACGATCTTTATCTTTTGCAAGATCAATAAAGTCAGATATCCAACTTAAACCAGGAAATTGTTTACAATAAGCAGTGGATAAAACTTTATTGCTTTGAAATACCCTAATATGAGAGCAATAAGCATAAATTCTTTTTTTCATAGGCATTGATTATTAACATTCGAAAGTTGATAAAATTACTGTGTTAGTTGTTTTGATCATTGTTTTGACTATTACCATCCTGTTTGAAGAAGATTTAAATTTCATAGAACATAATTTGAAAGTATTTTCTGTCTATCCAATAGCGATATTAATTGAGACATATCCTTTTTGAATTTATCTTCAGGGTATACCCAGTCGCAATTTGTATTAAACTCGATTTCACTGAATAGAGGTAAACATAAATTTTTTCCAATGCCACCTACATAGTTATAATTTTGAGCCCATTGATAATATTCGTTTGATGTATCTCGAAAACCCTGGATCAATTGAATGACCAGGGAATTGCTGGAAAACAATATATCACGAAACGGCTGACTATGTGGTCCAATAACAACAGGCGCTTCCTGAAATAATCTGATTTGTTCATTCAAGGCTAAAGTTGACATTACAATCCGCTTCATTTTCGGAAAAAATGTTCTTGCAATAGAAAAAATAGCATCCTCGTTGCCGAGTTTTCGATCAGGAGCATCTTTACGGCTTAGAAATATTGGCAAGCCTTTGCGGGAAGATTTTTGGCTGTCAATAAAACATTTACGCAAAAATTGGTAATACTTTTCGCGACTGACTGTAGCTATTTCCCCTTTACACAACGTGGGAACATAAAATGCTCTTTTGCAAAATGTCGATCCTATACTGGCTTCTATTACTTCCGAGTCAGGAATTCCCAACTTTTGAAGATAGCCTACCTGCCACTTTCGGTGCATAGGGGTAACCAAAATTTTGCATCTCCCCAATCGTTTGATCGCATCCATGCTTGCCACCAATCGAGGGAGGTGCTCGATTAAAAAGTGCCCTCTATTGCCAGGAGCACGACTGGAAAGAATAAATACCGGGTCTTCAATTACCTGGGCAAGTGATTTTATCGGTCGTCGAATTTTCCGCTCTTCTACGCCTTTGAGTGATGAACATACGGAAAATAGCTGCTCAGGTTCAAAAAACAAACGGCCCTCAGAACCAACAACCCATACATCTTTTAAAACATACAAACAGGTCTTAGGATGAAAAAATTTGATCTGGGTGCAATGCCCATAATAATTTTTCTCAAACTCATTCGTATAATAGGTAATACTATTGTCTTGAATGAGAATTTTATCAAGGATTTTGGAATGCTTCTTAATCTTCTTTAAATGGTGGCCGGCTTTTGTGCAAATGGTTGCCTTGGCATCATGGAGAACTTTTGTCAATTTTGTTTTCGTATCAGTAGTTGCCATATTGTATACTCCGATCAAACATCTTAATTGTAAAACTGTAATTCCTTCCTAAGAATAAGCAATCAACTGATTACAGTTGAACCGCAAAAGCGAGCGCACCCCATTTAGCTTGCTACGGGGTTAGCGAGCGAATATAAAAATGGCAAATTTCCTTTCGGTCGAAGATTCCCTGCGCTTGCTGCAGGGAGCTTTAATCTTCAGAGTTGACATTGCCCAGTCTCCATACAATGGTCATCATGGCAAGTATCGTATAAAAAACAACCTTTTGAACATGTCTGGACCACGCTTCAAAGCTCCCCATAACGATGACTGCCACGAGCACAGATGCAACACACAGGCCCCACTTTTTAATAAAATTATTCCTTCCATGCCTGATACAGTTCCAGCAGGTCTTAAAAGATATAAATACTGTATAGAGGAATAATGCAAATCCGATCAAACCGGTTCGCACTGCAATACTGAAAAGCATTGAATGGGGATAAGTATGGATGATGGATTTTTGTCTGTATTTAACAGGGACTTTTTTATTGTATGCATCCAGATTAATATGCTTCTTGTTTCCATAAGTTTCCATCCCAAACCCTATGCCGACTATCGGAAAATTTTTAATAATCTCAAATGTAGTATGATTTATATCGAGTCGTAAGCCGGTAATCGGATCGGCATGGATAAAACGATTTTTGAGAGGGCTTATACAGATAGCAATTAATATTATTCCCAGGCAAACAACCATGACCTTCTTATTCTTAAAACATAATATGATGACTGACAGGAACAGGGCCAATGCGATGCTGCGTGTCTGCGTCAGAACACTTAAAATACATAGTGGGAATAGACATACAAGGGAGATTATTTTGACGTATAAAGTGCCAGTTGTAATTATGTAGTACAGGGAAAAGATTGCGGCAGTCACGGTGACAAAACCAATTTGGTTGACTGCTATTTCCTTAAGTCCCGGTAAAAGCTTTGTTGAGAAACTGTTCCCCAGCATAAAGTAAAAATAATATATCTCTCCTATTGAAAATATAGTGGCAGAGATAATTATAACCCACGAAAGACCAACAATCCGCTTTCTGGAATTAAAAAAATTGATTAAGATATAATAAAACACTATGTATTTTAAGAGATGCGCACGAAAATCATGAATACTGTTGCCTTTATCAAGGGCAAAGAAAAGGCCGATAAATACCCAAGCGGTAAAGAGCGCAAAAGGGAGAGTAAGTGGCGACCTGAAGGAAAAATCAATCTTTTTGAAATAGATTAGAATAAGGACAATAAAAAATGATGAGTAAAAACATATTTCTTTGATGGACGTTGTGTGTGGGAATGGATTGAAAAAAATAAATATACCCATTAAGACAGGAACCGCTTGGTTTAGCAGGTCAAATGGCGTAAGATTTTGTAAATGGTTTTTAATTGTTCCGAACATATAAAATAGGTCCTTAAGTAAATAGGTTGGATCTCCTTCAAATAAAAGTATCTGAATTCAAGATGTTTTTGGCCATTAATATTTGTCAGAAACCGCTATGATCTCTCCTTCGGATGAAAGCTGCGAAAACCCTTTTAAGGCTCTGATCCGTTTGTCCCTACGAATAATTTGTAATTCGGAATCGAGTCTATCTTTCTGTTTTTTTTTGATTACCTTGTGATCAAGATGATACTGTAATGCCGAAAACCAAAGATTTTTGAGCCTTAATCCGTTATGAAACAGCCTGTAACAGATATCCGAATCTTCTCTTCCCCAGAGCTGATCAAAAGTTTCATCATAGCCATCGACTTTCAAAAAGTCTCTTTTATACATGGACAGATTGCAACCCCTTAGAGAGGTCTGAAATCTTATAGGTCTAGCCAGTAATTTCCCAAGCATGGGCCACCTAATTGCATTTTTCCGATTTTCAAGACCCCTCAAGAAAGGAGAATGCGGAATTAATGGACTGCCCAATAAAATCTTTTTTGTATAATATTTAGGTAAAAAAACGCGTTTCCCTTGTAAAAAAAAACCGTTTTCGGCCATATATAGATGGTCGTAGATGAAACTGGGATGTAATATCACATCATGGTCGATGAATACAAGGTAGGGGCTTTGGGAATACTTGACACCTATATTTTTGACTCTAGCCTGCCGAATCCCAGAATCATCCTGACGTACATGAATCCATGGGAGGCCCGAAGGCATCAAAACTTCCTTAACAGCTTGAGCTGTAGCAGGTCCTGAACCATCGTCGGCTACAATTATTTCTATTGATTTTGTGATCTGCTCGATAATTGACTTTAATGTAACCCTAAGCGCTTCAGGCCAATTATAAGTTGTTATTATAACTGAAATCCGCATAAACGTTTAATACTTATTCTGTTTGGTTTACAGTACTTGTAAAAAAAGAAACATCGGCTCTAATCATTACGCTTAAAAATTATTTGCAACCGTTCACCATAAAATACAGTGAGTTAAAAGCTTTGTTAGCCGACTTTCAGGCAACAGCCAATTGGCGAACTTCCTTATGAATTTTCTCAGAGAGGGTATCCTCAGCAATGTCGAGATCATAGTCCATCTGTAGACCAAGCCAGAAGGAAGGAGAGTTGCCAAAGTAGGTGCCCAGGCGAAGAGCTGTGTCTGTCGTGATGCTTCTTTTCCCATGAATGATCTCGTTGATTCTGCGAGGAGAGACACCAAGGTCTCTACCAAGTTGATTCTGACTGATCTTCATCGGTTTGAGGAATTCCTCAAACATAATCTCGCCAGGATGTACCGCTGGTATTTTTCTCATTATATCACCTCAATTACTGGATAGCGCTAAAGCTTCACTACGTGCCCCGCTTTCGCGGGAATGACAAAAGAGCGCGTTTTCAACTTTCTCTCTGTGTTCTTCGTGGTCTCTGTGGTAAACGAATTGCAGACATTACAGCGTCAAAAACCTGATCAACAGTAATCTGTTTCATGCAGTTAATTGTGTTGCACTGCCTTTTAAAGCATGGGCTGCATTCCAGGTTAGCTCTTATTATTTTATGGCCAAGTCCAAATGGCCCGGTTCTCCATGGAGCAGTGGGCCCGAAAAGGGCCACAACTGGCGTTCCGATGGCTGCGGCTAAATGCATGGGCCCTGTGTCGGTTGAAACAACGATGGATGCTTTTTCGTAAAGCGCAGCCAGTGTTTTCAGGTCGGTCCTGCCGGAAAGATTAGCTGCCTTAGCCTTTATGTTTGAAATAATATCCTCGATTGCTTCGCTATCTTCTTGGCTTCCTGTAAAAATTACATCAGCATTTGCCTGCTTGATCAGCCTGTCTGCAAGGTTTGAAAATTTCAGATTATCCCAGAGCTTTGTTTCCCATTTTGCCATTGGATTTATCGCGACAAGCAGCGCAGGCGTTTTTATGCCATGTTGCATCAGGAGATCATCTGCAGCATCGCGATCCCTGTCTGAAACCGGAAGATTAAACACAACCTCACGAGATTGAATCCCTATGGATTCTAAAAGCATCATCCCCCTGATCAGAGCGTGAAGCTCCATATCAACCGGCTTAATACATTCATTTAAGAATATATAGCTGTGTTCCTGGTGTTCCATGCCTTTGTCAAAGCCGATTTTTCGCCCTCCCCTGGCCAGTCCTATTAAAACCCCGCTTTTAAGCAGGGCCTGGAAATCGAGTATCAGATCGTATCTGGTGTCCCGCAGCTCCTTAATAAAACTACAAACTTCTCTAAAATTTTTAACACAGGATCGCCCGGCAAGCCCTTTTAGCCATCTCTTTCTTTTTGAAACAATTATCCTGTCAAGCGCTTTGTGCCCTTTGATAACGTCATGTGCCGCCTCTTCCATCAGCCACGTAATATGAGCATCAGGATAGTGCTTTCTGATGGCATTCAGAACTGGAAGGGTGTGGATTACATCTCCGATAGCGCTCAATTTTACTATTAGTATATTCACAAAAGTTCAACCTGTACGGTTAGCATTTATCGTGTTTTGTCAATGAGTTGTTGGTTATAATGGCTAATCTTCAGAGTCTTTGAATCCATTTTTTAAACATAACGTCCTGTATATCGTATCTGTCGTTTTTTGATATTATATCCTTCTTGGTCAGGCTATCCAATGCCTTCGATATTTGAGATCCGCTTTTTAAACCCGCTCCTTGAATAGCATCTGCATAAAATATGTCTTTGCCGGCATTTTGGATAATGAGCTTTAATGTCTTTT
This sequence comes from Desulfobacterales bacterium, assembly GCA_030610995.1. GTDB lineage: Bacteria > Desulfobacterota > Desulfobacteria > Desulfobacterales > ETH-SRB1 > Desulfaltia. The sequence continues at coordinate 21,684 of JAUWQO010000010.1, read as the reverse complement.
TCTGATTTAACGTCAAAGAATCCCAAAGATTCAAAAATTCATTCTCATGCCGATCTATAAGCTGGGTTTCAATTTTACTGATAAGTTCCATGTCTAATTCTTCTTCATCCCATAAATGAAAAAAGAACTTCTGAATGTACATTGGATGATTTTCGCACACTTGAACCGCTCTTTCGATCAACTCTTTATCAATATCAACTTTTTTTTCGGCAAAGAGTTTTTTCACCCACGATATATAATGGCTCGTTGCAATTTTTTCCAGAGGATAAGTTTCAGCCAGCTTGTAAAAAGCCCTGCTGCTGGAATTAAACATTTGTGTCAGGATGTGCCTCTGACTGCCGGCAAATATATAACAAACATCTTTATGCTTCTGGATTACTTTCCTTAATCTTTTTTCAAACTCATCGACTGCATAATTGGAAATTTCCTGAAACTCATCAAAAACAACCACTATCTTTCTTTTTTTTGAATAATCGGCAACAACCTGCATTACTTCTTCCAATAATAAACTTTTGTCACCTGAATCAAAAACAGGTGTTATTGTGGGTAGATTTGTTGCAGGATCAACTGAAAAGCTGAATCTCGCTGAGCGGAAAATATTTTTTGCAAGATTTAAAAGCTTTTCAACTCTGGATTCTATTTGTCCAAAACTTCCAAACATAGCGGAAATAAAGTCTTTTTCAGTTAAAGTTCCATATAAATCAATATAGATTTTTCCTATGCCGGTTTTCTCTTCATCAAGCTTTTTAAAAACCCGATAAATAAGGGAAGTCTTTCCAAGTCTTCTGTGTGAATAAAGCAGAACGTTTTGAGAATTATTTATGTATTTCAGCAAATCGTTTTGCTCTTTTTCGCGATTGCAAAAAGAATCACCACTAACAATACTGGTATATGAAAAAGGATTATCCATTTTTCACCTCAAGTTAGTTGTATTTATATAAACTACATAATACATCTTTGGTGAAATAACAAGATGAATTTCACAAAAGTTCCTTCACAACATCAAACACCATGTCAACATCAATTTCATTCATGCATTTGAGATTGCCTTTGGCGCATTTTGGCTTCAAACAGGGGCTGCATTCAACAGGAATCCTGACAATCCTGCTATTTAAACCTTTAGGTCCTGTTGTAACCGGATTTGTGGAGCCGAATATGGCAATTAAAGGGATATCAAGGGCGGCCGCGACATGCATCAAGCCGGAATCATTTGTAATAAAAAGATTACACATCCTTATCAAGGCTATTGCCTCTTCAAGATCCGTTTTCCCACAAAGGTCAACCGGAGGATGCTGCATCATTTGTGCAATTCTACGCCCAAGTTCTCTGTCTTCAGGACCACCAAAAAGAAGTATGTTAGCCCCAAAAACTTCATGTATTTTATCAGACAAACCAGCGTAACGTTCCGGAAACCACTGTTTGGCCGGGCCAAAGGTGGCGCTCGGGTTGATTCCAACTAATCTATCTGCCCTTGATATGCCATGTTCTTCCAAAATTTCCGCAGCACGCTTTTGATATTTCTTATCTACAACAAGATCCAAACCCAGGCCGTCTGTCTTTAGGCCTATCCCCTGGAGAATGCCCAAGTAATATCCGGTTTGATGCATCTTCTTGATTTGAGGCGTACACGGAACAGAGTGAGTCAATAAAAAACCTCTAACATCTGTATTGTACCCGATTCTACATGGAATGCCGGCAAATAATGTAATGAGAGCGGCTTCAAAGGCGTTTTGCAGCAGGATTGCCGCATCAAAACCGTATTGTTTCAGATCCTTTGCAAGCTGCATTTTACCGGCCAGCCCCTTATGCTTTTCCGCTTCGTCATATATCAACAGGTTATCCACATAAGGACTGTTTGAAAAAATCGGCGCAACCCATGACTTGGTTAATATGCTGATCCGGGCATCAGGAAAGTTTTTCCGGATCGCCCGGACAGCAGGCGTGGTCATGACAGCGTCGCCGATCCAGTTTGTTGAACGGACAAGGATTTTTTTGATTTTTTCCGGTTGTATTGGTTTTATCGCCATTTTTTTATAGAACACGGATGAACACAGACTTTCATTGTCTTGTCTGTGTGGGTCTGTGACTAAATTTTTCTTGGCCATTGGTAGTATGGTTTTGTCTTCCAGCGTTGATGGACCCAGAACCACTGGTCAGGGTATTGACGGATAACCGATTCTATAACGCTGTTATACTGCTGTGTGTTTGCTTCAACATCCTTTGTCTTGTCTCCTGTTTTTATCAGAGGCACTTCGCGACAGAATTTTGCTTTAAAGCCCATACCTTCACGCACTAAAAAAACCGGGATAACCGGCGCTCCAGTCTTTAGCGCCAGGAGGGCCAGCCCTTTGTTAGTACAGGCTCTATCGCCAAAAAAATCGGCAAAAACCCCTTCATACCAATCAACATTCTGATCAAGTAAAATGACAACCCCTTCACCCTTTTTTAAACTGCTTAAAATCTTGCGCATTGAATGCCTTGCAGGGATCAATTTTGCTCCAAAACGGGTCCGGGTATTTATAAAAATCGTATTCAGGGGCAAAAAATCAAGGGGACGAAAAAGTATGTTGATATTGCGGCCAGTCATGGCTCCAATAACGGGCAGAAGTTCCCAGTTACCGATATGGGCGGTGAGAAACAAAACGCCTTTACCTTTTTTAAAAGCAGTTTTGAAGTTGGATAATCCATTGATGCAAAAATGTTTGTTGAAATCTTTGCTCTCTAATCTGAAAGACCATCCTATCTCAAATAAAATTTGGCTGAGATTTTTAAAAACACTCCTGGCAAGAGCTTTAATTTCATACGAACTTTTTTCATGTCCAAAAGAACGTGTCAGGTTGTCTATCGCTATTTTCCGATGCTTTCTATCAGCCAGGAACAGAATTTGTCCGATAAAGTTACCCAACTTGAATGCTGTCTTGCGCGGGATAAGGCCCAAGACTTTAAGCAGGCCGGCAATAACTTTGTATGTAATCTCTTGCAAATTAAACATAACAGTTTCGTAAAACGTTACATGCACATAATTTCAATTACTTCTTTCACCGCCCGCTTCGCTCAAGACGCGGAGGTCGCAGAGAAAAAATATTATCTTTTCTGCTGAGAGGGCAGAAAAGAAATGATCTCCATCGCTTCGCGATAGTTTCGGATACAAGAAGATCAAATATTCTCCAGCGTTCGTTTATACGCCGTAAGGCTTGCGCTCGAGTTTATTGTTTTCCCTCCATCTCCTCAACGGAAAACAATAAAAAAATCGATCTTTGCGCTCTCTGCGGCTTTGCGGTTAACTATTTCTTCCTTTCTTATCCCTTCAAGCCTGTTTTTAATAAAATCGATAAAGGCATTTTCATCGTTTTCAAAGGAAAGCTCTATGCCGACAACAATGAGCTCTACAGGCCATGAAGTTTTGCCGGAAATCCGCACATAGTCCTTTTCAGTTGTGAGGATAAATTCGGCTTGAGCATTAATTGACGATTTTATGATTGTTTGCAGATCCATTTTCGTATATTTATGGTGGTCAGGGAATTCAAAAAAATCGATTAAATCGCATTTAAGGCTTTCAACTGTTCTACGAAAATCACTATTTCTTGCCAACCCTGAAAAAGCAACGACTCTGCGTCCATGTAATAAATCGGGAGCAAAGTTTTGATTCGGAACATGAAAAGACCTGAAAACGGGTCTGCCGGGCGCCAGGTTTTCAATTCTATCCATAGTGGCTTGTCTGATGTAATCGGGAGCAGAATCAAACCTTGTTAAAACAAATGCATCACCTCGCTTTAACGCAGAGATTGGCTCTCTGAGAATGCCTCTCGGCAAAATATGCGCGTTGCCAAAAGGACGGCCACAATCCAAAAGGACAATATCAATGTCTCGCTTCAGATTAAGATGCTGGAAAGCATCATCAAGCACAATAACATCAGAATTAAATTCCTTTATGGCCAGCCAGCCTGCCTTGTATCTGTTTTGACCTACAACGACAGGTATGTTTTTCACCTTTGCGGCCATCATAAATGGTTCATCACCCGCCTTTTCAGGCTCCATGAATATAGTATGCCCGTTGCTTACAATTCCTCCTGTTTTTTCCGCACCCCCCTTATATCCTCTGCTGATTATGGCCACCTTATAACCAAGGCTTTTAACAAGTTTTGCCATATATATAGTCATAGGGGTCTTGCCTGTGCCACCAACCGTTATATTGCCTATGGATATCACAAAGCAGGGAAGTTTTTTGGGCTTTAAAATACTATTTTTGTAGAAAGCCTCTCTTAGCCTTACAACTCCGCCATAAACAAGAGAAACCATAAGCAGGAAAGATTCAAAAGAGAAGAGACGCCCTTGTTCATTTCCTGTCATAATGCTTTTAATCTTTGTTTTGATTTTATCTATCATCTGATTATCTATTTGACATTTACAAACTTTATCACATTCAATGTCTTTTCAACAGCCCCTTTATTGGCATTAAAGACTTTCAGAGCTATACTCCCCATTTCTCCGGCTTTCTGGTTGTCAGTCAGCAGATCTGATACAATATTATATATGCTTTCTGCATCCTGCACAGAGACAGCTCCGCCCGATTTTATAAGCATATCTGATATATCTGCAAAATCACTCATGTCAGGACCAAAGATAACCGGCCTGGAAAATGCCGCAGGCTCAAGAGGATTGTGCCCCCCGGATCTTACAAGGCTTCCGCCCACAAAGGCTATATCTGCTATGGCGTAAAACATTTTTAATATTCCTATCCTGTCAACAACGATTACATCCGGTTCAGGCTTTTTTTCTTCAAGATCAGACATTGTGACCGCAAAAAGACCCGCTGATTTACAGATTCGGCATACTGATCCGGCGCGATCCGGATTTCTGGGAACAATAATAAGGATAAGATCGGGATATTTCTTTTTTAGTCTTGAAAAGGCATCAAGCAGTATTGCTTCTTCCCCGTAATGCGTGCTCCCTGCCAGCAGGATCTTTTGAGACGGCTTGACAAGCAAAGATTGCCTTAATTTATTTATTTCTTCACGGCCGGCGAAATCGTATTGCTGGTCAAATTTTATGTTTCCGGTTATTGTTATCCTGTCTGGCGGAATCCCGAGGAGGCTAAAACGATGAGCATCTTCCGAAGACTGAACGCAAATTTTTGAAAAGGATAAAAAAAGTCTTTTAGAAAAGAATAAAAACCGTTTGTATCCAAAATATGATTTTTTTGAAAGCCTTGCGTTTACAAGGACCACAGGAACATTGCGCCTTTTCATTTCAAACAGAAAATTCGGCCATATATCAGACTCAACAATAATAACGATGGCCGGCTCAACTTTTGCTGCAATATGTTTTACCGAAATCAGCAAATCATAGGGAAAGAAAAATATTGAATCTACATTTTCTTTTAAAAGATTATTTGCTATTTCAAACCCTGTTTTTGTAGAAGCTGAAAAAACAATATCCTGATGTTTGAAACAGGTCTTCAATTCTTTAATTAGAGGAACTGCGGAAAGAACCTCGCCGACAGAAAGGGCATGTATCCATATCGGTCTGTTGCCGCGTTTTTGGGATTTGTTTTGGCTTATGGCTTTTGGAAGCGGCATAAGCCCCAGCCTGTGAAGAACCGTTTTTCGTCTTTTATCGGTTGCGAGCACAAACGGAATTATCAGAGGAAGCCCCATGGTAATTCCTGCTGCAAGAAGAATATTATATAAAAGAATCAAGGCTTTCGCTCCGCTAGTAGTCGAGTAGTCGAGTAGTCGAGTAGTCGAGTAGTCGAGTAGTCGAGTGGTCGAGTAGTCGAGTAGTCGAGTAGTCGAGTAGTCGAGTAGTCGAGTAGTCGAGTGGTCGAGTGGTCAAATAGCTGAAACAACCTCATTGATCAATTAACCGATATTTTTCTTCTGCAGTAAACCTTTTGCATAATTTCCATATAATGACTCTAATATCAGGACACTTTTGCCAAACCTTCAACTCACCGGAAATCGTTCTTTAAGTTCATATTCATCCCCAACTCGACTACTTCCCCACTCGACCACTCGACCAATTCCCCACTCGACTATTTTTCTACTCGACTACTCAACTAATTCTCTAATCGAGCTAATCGGCGTTTAATAGCGTCAAGACGCCAAAACATAAAAAAATAAGATTTGTAGCCCATGCGGCAATAACAGGAGGAAGCATTTCTCCATATCCAAGCGATATGCAAAAGCTATAAGAGATCCAATAAAGAAATGCTATCCCTATGCCGCATGCAATGATGACGGGCAGACCTTCCTTGATTTTTCCTCTTACAGCAATGCCTGTGCCTATCATGCACATAATAATGCAAACAAAAGGAAAAGCTGTCTTGGCATAAAGGTCCACCCTGTAACTTGTGGCGTCATATCCTTCTGCTTCAATCTTTCTGATATATGCGATCAGCTCCCTGAAACTCATATCTTCCGATTTTTTTATAACCCTCATTAAATCATCGGGCATAAAATCCAACTTCTCAATAATCTTTTCATGGAAGCTTATCTTGTAGTTATTATCTTTCTTATTAAGATTTTGCTGCGCTACATCATACAGGTACCATCTGTTTTGAATGAAAACACCTTTTTTTGCATCAATCCTTCTAATAAGCCTGAAATCTATGTCAAAATAGTTGATAGTAATGCCTAATATAGCCCTGTTTGCAGAATTATAGTGTTTTATGTGAGTTATTATGCGATTGCCCTTAATCCAGATGTCTTTTTCCTTTGACATTACGGCGGATTCTTTTCTGACATCCTTTAGCCATATCCTGTTAGCATGTTCCATACTTACCGGGACAATTACTTCTGACAGGAAAAAAAGAAAAGCGCTAAATATTACTCCCAATAAAATTACCGGCATTAAAAAATAATAGATGCTTATGCCGCTGCTTTTTAAAGCAACCAGTTCATTGTTTTTAGTCATCAGGCCAAAGACAATCAGCACTGCAAGCAGGATGCTGAGCGGAATTATCTGGGCGACAATAAATGGTATCTTTAATATTAAATAGGAAAAGGTCTTTGAAAGAGAAAGACCCGCTTCCATAAAGTTATCTACTTTTTCAAAAAAATCGACCGCAACATAAATACCTACAACCATTGTTAGAATGATTGCAAAGTATTTGAAAATTTCTCCGGTCAAATATTTATATATTATCGGCATAAAGCAATTTATTTGTAACTATTCAGGAGCCAGGAGCCAGAATTCAGGAGTCAGAATGAAAAGGGAACCAGGCAAGCATTTTCAAGACTTGATTGTTTGGCAAAAGGCTCATCAATTTGTTTTATCCTCGTATCATCTTAGCGGCAGTTTTCCATCAAATGAGACGTATGGCCTTACTTCCCAGTTCAGGAGAGCTGCCATTTCTATTCCGGCTAATATACCCATACTTCTTCTATTCTGGATTCTGGCTCCTGACTTCTGACTCCTGAGTAGTTATCATCTTTTAAATTTCATTTTTAACAAATTAAGAGCCGGATAGATCTTTATCGGACGTTCATTGGCTGTTCTGATAAAAAGATATAATCCTATAGCGCCGATAACAATATTTGGAGCCCACATACCGATAACCGGGGGATAGATACCTGCTTCGCCAAAGACCCAACCTGCAGACAGCATCAAATAATAGGCCAAAAAGAAAACAAGGCCAAGCCCCAAACCAAATGACCGCCTTGAAGAACTTGACTCTATGCCTAAAGGAACTGCGACAAGCCCTAAAACAAAACAGGCAAAAGGAAGTGAAAATTTTTTGTGAAATGCTATAAGAGCCGTATAGTATTGGATATCTTTCTTTGCTGCCGATTGTAGATATCGAGTCAACTCAGATAGACTCATCTCTTTTTCATCCTTTTGGCTTGATTTTGCCGCATAAACAGCCTTTTTAAGATCGAGACTTATATCATAGGTGTCAAAATTTATTGAATGCACGGCCCTGCCTTTAAGGTCGACCTGATTTATTGTTCCGTTATAAAGCCGGAGGTGAAAAGCAAGTTTGTCTGGTTCGCTAAACAGCTTGCCGGTTGGAGCGATCACAGTGCTGACGATGTTTTTGTCCCTTTGGTCTTCAATAAAAACATTTATCAATGCTTTGTTTCTTAAATCAACTTTATTTACATAAATCATCACATCCTTAAAGCTGTCATTAAAGGTTCTCTCTTTAAGACCGATATCGATATTTGATGCAACCACGTCATAAGTCAATGTTTTAAAGGATAGCCTGCCCCACGGCACTCCATAGATTGTCATAAAGCCTGTTAGCAGACATCCCATTAAACAAAAGAGAAATACCGGAGGAAGAAGCCCGTAAATACCTACTCCTCCGGCTTTAAGGGCTACAATTTCATTATCGGCAGACAATCTAAGGAAGGTTAAAAGAACAGACATCATTATTGAAATGGGGATGACAAACTCAAGGAAATGAGGCACGGAATAGATAAGCATCAGGAAAACAGCGGATAAACCTATTTTGTAATTTACAATCAGGTTTATTATGTCAAGTATTTTTGTCAGCAGAAAAACAAATGTGAAAAACATGACATTAATGACAAAGGGCGGGATCATCTCTTTGAATAAATATCTGTTTATAATTGAGTTGATCAATTCCTCAATCCCTCAATTCCTGAATTCCTGAATCCCTGAATCCCTGAATTGTTAAACTGCATCTGATAGAGTTTGTAAAATTCTCCCCGGCGGGCGATCAGTTCTTCCTGTTCTCCTTCTTCCACAATCAGGCCATCTACAATTACTACTATCCTATTGGCATAGTCGATGGTTGAAAGCCTGTGAGCAATTACAAAGGTAGTGCGACCCTTCATCAGATTTTCAAGGGCCTTCTGAACAAGCATTTCAGACTCTGTGTCTAATGATGATGTAGCCTCGTCGAGTATTAAGATAGGGGCATCCTTTAACAGCGCCCTGGCTATGCATATCCGCTGTTTTTCTCCGCCTGACAGACGCGCTCCAAGCTCTCCAATTATTGTGTCGTACTTATCCGGGAAACCCTGTATAAAATCATAAGCATAGGCAGCCTTTACAACATTTTCAATCTCCTTTTGAGATGCGTTTTGGTTCCCATAAGCAACATTGTTTCTCACGGTATCATTAAAAAGTATCGGTTCCTGCGTTACTATTGCTATCTGCTTGCGAAGCGACGATATTGATGCCTTTCGGATATCGACCCCGTCAATCAGGATTGCCCCTCTACTTACATCGTAAAATCTTGGTATCAGATTAACGAGTGAGGTTTTCCCGCCTCCGCTCATTCCCACTAAAGCCAGTATCTCTCCGGCTTTGACATCAAGGCTGATGTTTTTTAATACCATTTCCTCATCATATTTAAAGAAAACATTATCAAATGTTACACGGTGGGGCCTGGATTGGATTTTTAGAGGGTTGTCATCCTCTGCGATCTCGGATTTTCTGTCTATTATGTCAAAGACCCTGTCTGAAGCCGCAAGCCCCTGCTGAATCGCATTGTTCAGGCCGCTTAGTTTTTTTACAGGGTCATACAGCATAAGAACTGCGGCCATAAAAGAAAAAAATGTTCCGGGTGTTGAAGTGCCGGAAATCACTTTTGAACCACCGTACCATATAATAAAGGCTATCCCTAATCCTGCAAGAAACTCCATGATAGGCGATGAAAGAGATTTGGCTATAACCGCCTTCATCTCAAGTTTAAAAAGATTGAGCGTTTTTTCATGAAAACGTTTCTTTTCATACGGCTCCATTCCGAACGCTTTGACTATCTTGTTGCCCGCAAAGGTTTCATGCAGGAAAGAACTCAGATCTGCTATCGCCTCCTGGCAACCTGTGCTGATTTTGCGCACACGCCTTCCAAATTCCACAACAGGGATAAAGGCGATCGGTAAAATTATAAATGCGAACAGAGCCATCTTCCAGTCCCGGTAAAATATAACTATTGTTAAACCCACTATGGTAAACGCGTCCTTTAATGCCCCTGTTACAGCGGTAGATACCATACCTTTGATAACACCTACATCACTTGTGACGCGAGACATCAGGGTGCCGGTCTTTTCTTTATGAAAAAAGGAGATCGGAAGATCCTGAATATGGTCGTAAAGACTGTTTCTAAGTCTTCTTATAACACTCTCTCCAACATAATTCATAAGATAGGCCTGGCCATACATTCCAAGCCCCCGCAAAAGGTATATAATAATAACTACAATTGGAATCAGTTTTAACATCTTGATGTTTTTATTGAAAAATATATCATCAAGCGCAGGTTTTACTAAAAAGGCTGTAGCAGAGGTTGCAAGAGCTATAACCATCATACATGCCATGGCAAGAAACAGCCTGAGCCAGTTGTCTTTTATCAGCGCAAGCAGCCGCCTGTGTTTGTCGTTCGTTATAAGCGATGATAAAGTTTTTTTTATCATATAATTTTGATAAAACGTGTTAGGTGTTAGGTGTTAGGTTAATTGTAACCGTTCACGGAACGTTGAAATTGGAAATTGGAAATTTGGCCTTCATGCTTTCACGCGGCGCAAGCGCCTGCGCTGCACGTGTACTGTTGATGAACGCATTCAATTTTGGGCCGAGTTTCATCCCTGCCTGTGCGTGCCCGCACGCAGACAGGTCTCCCTAATTTCTACTTTCCAATTTCCAATTTCAAGCCGTGAACGGCTACGGTTAATTTTGAATTTAATCCTCTAATCCTCTAATCCTCTAATCCCTGATCACATTATGTCCATAATAACGGTCAGCATCGGAAGTGATGCGATTCAGTTCATTTTCAAGCAGTATTAAGCGCTTTTTTCTCTCGTTTTCGTCGGCATTTTGTGGAACATACACAGGGTCGCCATATATAGCCCTGCATCTTGTGAAAGGAAGAGGGATAATAAAACGGTCCCAACTTGCAAAAACCTTTATTTTCTTGGCGCTGTAGCTGATAGGCGCTATTGGATATCCGGTTTTTTGGGCCAGAATAATAATTCCAGGCTGAACCTTACATCTTGGTCCCTGGGGGCCGTCCGGAACAATTAAGCCTGGTTTATTTTTTTCTTTAACCTTTTTTATAAGCATTGACAGAGCATGAAGCCCGCCTTTTTTTGTTGAGCCGCGAACAGCTTCATGCCCCTGTCTTTGAATTATCCTTGCAGCAATTTCACCGTCTTTTGAGCTGCTGACCATTGCTGTTCCGTTAAGCCCTTTGCAAAGATACGAGACAAGAAGCATTCTCGAATGCCATACCGCAAATATAACCTTTCCTGATGAAATGATCGGTTTTACTTTTTCAAATCCTTGCCGCTCAATCTTCATTGTATTAAAAAGAAGATCAATTAAAAGCTTGCCTAAGATACCAACAAGATTCCACTTGATGTCGGAAATTTTATTTTTTTCTTTTAAATACATAATAAAATTTACCACGTTGAATTTAGGAATTGGGGAATTGGGGAATTTAGGAATTGAAGGTATTCTACTGATTTTAATTCCTCAATCCCTTAATTCCTAAATTCCTAAATCCCTCGCTTACAACATGCCTAAAGCAATTTCAGCGACCCGTTCTGAAGCGCCCGGTCCTCCCAGAGACTTTCTTATGCCTGAGAGTTCGTTTCTCAACCTTTCAAGGCCGGAAGCATCATTTAACATATTAAGCGCCGTATCTGCTATATTTTCAGGAGATGCCTTGCTCTGCACCAGTTCAGGCACAATCTCTTTGCCTGCAATAAGGTTAACAAGGCCGATATTGTTAACCTTGATCATGATTTTGCCCAGCCAGTAACTTATCGGGGACACCTTGTAAATAATTAACATTGGAGTGCCGGAAATCGCAGCTTCAAGAGTAACGGTGCCTGATGCCGCAATAACGAGTTTGCATTGTCTAAAGACTTTGTCCACGCCGTCTGCAACAATATCAAAATCAATTGTTACTTTATAATTTTTCATTATATCTTCTACATGTTCTCTCTCAACAGAGGACGCAAGTGAAATAATGAATTTTACCTTCCCGGCCCGTTTTGAAATGAGACCGGCTGCTTCAAGCATTACCGGAAGATGCCGCGCTATTTCCCTGTCGCGGGAGCCTGGCAAAAGACCTATTACAGATACACCGGTTGTTATCTTATTACAGATGTTATCTGTTGCGTAGCTTTTGTCTAACAGAGGATGGCCCACAAATGTAACGGGGATATTGTGCTTTCTATAAAACTGCTGCTCAAAGGGCAATATAACAGCCATATGATCGACAAGTTTTCCAATTTTGTTGACACGACCAGGCCTCCACGCCCAAACTTGGGGGCTGATGTAATAAAGCACAGGTATTTTAAGCTTTTTTGCAGTTGCCGCTATATGGAGATTAAAATCAGGAAAGTCTATCAGGATAAGAAGATCCGGCCTCATCTCTTTAAGAGACCTTTTAACCGCTCTTATTCCTTTTAAAATGCCGGTCAGCTTGGAAAAGACTTCGGTTATCCCAACAACAGACAGTTCTTCAGCATTAACAAGAATCTTCACCCCTGCGTCCCTGAGAGCCCTGCCTCCAATACCGTAGAAAAAAAGGCCGCTGTTTCTTTTATGCATGGCCATTACAAGACGCGATCCGTGGATATCGCCGGAAGCTTCACCGGCTATGATCATAACAGATTTTTTATTAAGAATCTGACCCATAAATTGTTAGTATAGGAATTTCCTTTCCTGAAATAACAAATCACAAATCACAAATATCAAATAAATTACAATGACCAAAATTCAAAATCCCAAACCCGTAAATGACCTAAACCTCCTGTTTAGTCGAGTGGTCGAGTGGAAAAATGGTCGAGTTGTTAACCACTCGACTACTCGACTAATTTCCTACTCGACTAATCCCCTTTTGGTCATTGAATATTGAAATTTGGGATTTATTTGTAATTTGATGCTTGAAATTTGGGATTTTATAAGTTCTTAGCTTAAAAGACGGCCACGGGTTATATTGATCTGTTCCATAATACTTAAAGCGATTTTTAAAGCATTACGTCCCATCTGCCCTGTTACTTCCGGGGCTTCACGTCTTTTTACCGCTCTTACGAAAGAGGCCAACTCATCCTCCAGAGCATCTGTGCTTGTAAAAGAAAGCTGTTTGATGCCCATGCCAGGAATCAGGCAGGTTTCACCTTCGCCGGTCTTATTAATAACCGTTATTTTGCGATCAGCAAAATCAACAGAAATATATGCATCCTTTTGGAACAGCCGGACCTTCCTTTCATTCTTGGTTGAAATTCTACTTGCTGTAACATTGGCAATACATCCGCTTTCAAATTCAAGACGCGCATTAGCAATGTCAACATGTTCTGAAATTACAGGTATGCCTGCGGCATGAATAATCTTGATATCGGACCCGACAAAGTTAAGTATAATGTCTATATCATGTATCATGAGATCAAGCACGACGCTGACATCGGTTCCACGACTATGATAAATGCTTAACCTGTGCGATTCTACAAACATCGGGTTTTTAATAATATCCCGCAAAGCAACAACCGCTGGATTAAAACGTTCAAGATGTCCAACCTGGATAATAAGCCCCCTGGATTCAGCTATCCTGATAAGTTCATCAGCCTCTTCAAGAATCACGGTCATCGGTTTTTCAATGAGAAGATCAACATTATTTTCCAAAAAATCCTTGCTTACAGCGTAGTGCGCAGGCGTTGAGACAACTATGCTTACAGCGTCAACTTTTCCCAAAAGCTCCTTATGGTCAATATATGCCTTTGTATTATAATTTCCGGCAACATCCTCGGCTGATGATTTGTTCTTATCAACAATGCCAACGAGGTCAACATTGTCCATGCGCGCATATTTTTCAGCATGAAATTTCCCAAGATAGCCCGCGCCCACAACTCCAACTCTTAGTTTTTTACTCATTTTAGATCTTTCAAAAAAACTTTTTTAACAGGATTAACAAGATTGATAAACTCGTAAAAAGTCGTCACTCCGGTGAAAACCGGAGTCCAGATGGTCTGCAACTGCTTGAAAAGACTGGATAGCGCTAACGGTTAGCGCTGATGGTTAGCGCTTACGCTTCACTACGTGTCCGGCTGGAGTTTATCCCGCACTTGATGCGGGGCCGGAATGACGGAAAACGGCATTTTGGGACTTTTTACGAGACCATCAAGATTCAGGATTAAATTTCTTGATCATTCTGACTTCTGACTTCTGACCTCTGACTTCTAAATGCTGTCCCCATCAGCTAAGGCAACAATTGAAATGCCGTGTTTATTTGCAAGGTCAATCATTTCCTGTTGGTCAAAGACGATCGCTTTCCCTGCTTCAATGGTCAGCGCTCCAGCCCCTGTTTCATGCATTGTCTTTATTGTCTGCACTCCCACAGCAGGAACATCAAACCTTATATCCTGATTCGGCTTGCAGACTTTAACAACAACGGCAATTCCCATGGCCAGTTTTCCGCCTCTTTTTATTGTGGCGTCTGTTCCATCAATAGCCTCAACGGCAAGAACCGATCCGCCACCGATCACCACGCATTGGCCTATATCAAGACGTCCAATTTCTTTGGCAAGATTCCAGCCCAGTCTGATGTCGGCCTTTTCGGACCTGGTTGGCTTTCGTTTGGTCCAGCATCCTTCTTGCGCCAAAAGATCGGGAAGTAAAAATGTTGAAGCCTGTATCTTAATTCCCTCTTTCTCAAGGACCTCTGCGAATGCGCTTAAAATCCGATTGTCATGGGTGTGTCTTATCTTCGCAATCAAAGCGATTGCTTTCATATCAGGCCTTACATCAGAAAACATCTTTGTTTTTTTTATGGCGCCCATCATAACGGCTTTGCTAATATTATTTTTTTTAAAAAACATTATCAGCCGTTTGAGCTGTCCTATATGCATCCACTCGATCGCTTCAACATGCTCTTTCAAGGCAGGATCTGTTTCATTTAGATAAGCTGCCGCATAAACAGCGAATCCTTTTGATTTTGCCGCCTTAGAAAAAATAATAGGGAACTGACCGCTCCCTGCAATTAGCCCTATTCGCATAGTTTAGTCAAGTTGTCGAGTAGTGAATTGGTCGAGTGGTGAATTGGTCGAGTGGTCGAGTAGTGACAACTTGAGACCTTTGTAAAACTGCAATTCTGCCCATTGCGAGGCACAAGTGCCGCGGCAATCTTGTGGATTCTCAACGTATTGTGAAATTGCTTCGTCCGCCAAAGCACCCTGGCGGACTCGCAATGACAATATGGGTATTTTGCCCAGATCCCAACTACTCGACCATTTTCCTACTCGACCACTCGACTAATTTTCTACTCGACCAAATTTACTACCTCGTAATCCCTCTCTGGGATGATTTGATGAAATCGATAAAACCAAGAACTTCCGGAATCTGTTCCACCTCTGCATGCACCCTTTCTATAGCTTCATTCATAGTAAGCCCGATCCGGAAAATGATTCTGTAGGTTTTTTTTAATGATAATAATGTATTTTTTGAAAAACCATGCCGTTTTAATCCCACTCTGTTTAATCCATGCAGTTCTGCCCTGTCTCCTGAAGCTATAACATAGGGCGGAACATCCTTTACGACCGCCGATTTTCCTCCAATAAATGCATAATCGCCTATCCTTACAAACTGGTGAATTGCTACAAGTCCGCCGATAGTCGCATAGTCTCCTATTGTTATATGTCCGGCAAGTGTTGCATTGTTTGATAAAACAACCTTTCTGCCGGTTTTGCAGTCATGGGCTATATGCGTATAGGCCATCAAAAGGTTTTCTTCACCGACCTCTGTTATCCCACCGCCGGATTCAGTTCCCCTGTGGATTGTGACAAACTCCCGCACAATAGTGCCGCGTCCGATTTTAACATAGGTTTCCCCCCCCTCGAATTTTAAAGACTGCGGAGGAGCGCCTATGGCGGCATACTGAAATATATTACAATCAGAGCCTATAGTAACATAAGGGTCGACAACAACGTGGGGGCCTATAACGGTTCCGGATCCTATAAAAACATTCTCCCCGATAATCGAGTACGGCCCGATTTCTACATTTGAATCTATCTCTGCTTTGGGATTAATAATTGCTGTCGAATGTATCATAATTTATCTCCAAAAGTAGCCATTAATTCAGCTTCAGACACAATCTTTTTATCAACTGTAGCTGTTGCGGACATCTTGATCGCTTTTAATCTCTGCTTGAGAATACGCGCTTCAAGAATAAGTTGATCGCCAGGCACAACAGGCTTTCTGAATTTTACCTTATCCATCCCCATAAAGTATATGATTCCTCCCTGCTTTTCCTTGGGAAGAAAAGAATAGGCAAGCAGGCCGCCGGCCTGTGCCATGGCTTCCAGGATCAATACACCGGGCATAATCGGGTTTCCGGGAAAATGACCCTGAAAAAAAGGTTCGTTTATTGTAACATTTTTCAGCGCAACAATCTTTTCGCCGGGCATTAGTTGAATTACTCGATCTACAAGAATAAAAGGATACCGGTGTGGTAAAAAGTTCATTATTTCCTGAATGTTATAAGCCAAGATTCATACCTCCTTTTGAACTTATAAAATCCCAAATTTCAAGCATCAAATTACAAATAAATCCCAAATTTCAATATTCAATGAAACAGGATAGTCGAGTAGGAAATTAGTCGAGTAGTCGAGTAGTTAACAACTCGACCATTTTCCTACTCAACTACTCGACCAAAAAGGTACGGGTTTGGGATTTTGAGTTTTGGTCATTGTAATTTATTTGATATTTGTGATTTGTTATTTAGAATTTGCAA
Source organism: Desulfobacterales bacterium (assembly GCA_030610995.1). Lineage (GTDB taxonomy): Bacteria > Desulfobacterota > Desulfobacteria > Desulfobacterales > ETH-SRB1 > Desulfaltia. The sequence continues at coordinate 4,982 of JAUWQO010000010.1, read as the reverse complement.
TCAGCTGAGATCCCCGACCTCTCCCTAATTAAGCTTTGGCTCAATTAGGGTTAAATTAAAGGATTAAGGGGTCCTGCCCTCAATCATATTTAATCTTTTTTCTATTTCAGAAAGGTTCTTTTTAAGCTCAGGAAGCTTATATATAATTCTTTGCACCCTGAGCCATAATCTATGCGGCATCTCCGGCGAACCGGACATAACCTGGCCGTTTTGGACAGATGCGGCAACTCCGGCCTGCGGCCCAATCGTCACATTATCCCCCAGGGTGATATGTCCTGCAATTCCTGCCTGCCCGGCCAATATGGCGTGTTTGCCGATTGTTACGCTTCCGGAAATCCCGACCTGCGCCACAATTACGCTATTTTCGCCAACCGTCACATTATGGGCAATATGAACCAGATTGTCTGTCTTAACTCCCCTGCAAATCCTGGTTTTACCAAAAGTAGCCCTGTCGATTGTGTTGTTAGCGCCGATTTCCACATCATCATCTATCTGGACAATGCCTGTTTGGGGGATTTTAAAATAGCTTTCCCCGTCAGGGGCAAAACCAAAACCATCACTTCCTATAACTGTGCCGGCATGAATTATTACCCTGTTGCCTATTCTGCAGCGCTCAAGTATAGTTACATTAGGATAAATCTTAACATCATTTCCAATCACAACATTATCCCCGACCACTACGTTTGGATGAATAATTACATGATCGCCTAATGTAACATTATTTTGAATCACGGCAAAAGGAGCGATAGAAATATCCTTGCCGCAAAGAAAATTTTTGCCGATATAGGTATTTGAAGATATTCCGGCCGGACTGTTGAGATATTCCGGTTTTGCAGGAGGATAAAAAATGGCTAAAACCTTTGCAAAGGCAACCCTGGGATTTTCCACCATAACGACTGGTTTTGAAGATCTTGTAAAATTTTTCGGAACAATAACGGCCCCGGCATCGGTTTTATCTATCTTTTTTAAAAACTTTGCGGTATCGGCAAAAGTAATATCATCTTGGGTAGCCATATCAAAAGGGGCTGCTCCACAAATAATATTATCATAGCCGCCGGACAGCTTGCCTTCGACAACTTCTCCTATCCTGGAAAGCAATATTTCCATACGCAATATATATCCTTATCGGAGCCTGTTTTCTTCACCACGAAAAACACGAAGAAATTATGTAAGCGTTCACGAAACGTTGAAATTGGAAATTGGAAATTGGAAATTGGAAATTTGGCCTTCATGCTTTCAAGTTTCAAGCCGTGAACGGCTACGAAATTATAAAGAACTTGATTCAGTTGGCTGTCCTCTGTCCTCTCTGGATTGTTGATTTATGATTGATGATTTATGATTGATGGAATCGCTTCGCTCTATATCTTTTCAATCGACAATCATCAATCGACAATCATCAATCCTTGCTCTGAACACTTACTTTTTCTTATCAGCTTCTTTTTTATTGTATAGCCGGATTAATTTGTCTGTTAAATCTATTGCATTCGGATAGTACAGAACGCCGGCTTTTTCAATTATCAAAAGATAGCCTTCCTTTTTTCCGATCTCTTCAACAAGGCCCAGAACATCATTTTTGATACGCGTAACAAGCCTGTTTTCAAGCTCCCTGAACTCGGATAAATATCTTTTTTGAAGCGTCTTTATATCGTTTATCTTTATTCTGACTTCCCGTCCTTTTTCTTCACGCATCTCCTTGCTCATAACCAGTGCGTCACGCTCAAGCTTCTTTTGGAGTTCTTCTATTGCAGCGCCTTTTACCTTAAGCTCAGCCTCCATCTTTTTCCCTTTTTTATTGATTTCAGACTGCGCCAATTTGCCGGGGCTTGAAGTCTCAAGAATTCTCTGGAAATCGATTACCCCTATTTTGGCGACATCCGCGCTGTATGAATGGACAGCAAAGAAAAATATAAAACTTATTGCAATAAAAGCAATTTTCCTAATTTTCATTTCATCCCCCTATTAATTCAATAAATTTATAAAATCCCAAATTTCAAGCATCAAATTACAAATAAATCCCAAATTTCAATATTCAATGACCAAAACATGTTTGGTGTTTCAAATTTAGATCATATACAGGTTTGGGATTTTGAATTTTGGTCATTGTAATTTATTTGATATTTGTGATTTGTTATTTGTTATTTCAGGAAAGGAAATTCCTATACAATAAATTTAGTCGACCAATTAAAAAGCCGTGCCCATAGTAAATTCCCATCTTCCGCCCCTGTTTTCTCCTTCTTTTGGATCGAGAATATATCCATTCTCAATCCGGATAGGACCTAATGGTGAATACCACCTGAAGCCGTATCCAACGCTTTCACGCATGTCGCCCAGATCAATATTTTCGCTGTTACTATATACATCTCCGGTATCATAAAAGATAACGCCGACAATGCCCGCTTTTTTGAGCAAAGGAATTATATATTCGACATTAAACTGGACAAACTTATTGCCTCCGACCTTGTCGCCATTTTCATCTGTCGGGCTTACATCACGCCAGTCAAAGCCGCGCAGCGAATTCATGCCGCCAAGGTAAAACTTATCGTAATCAAAAAGTTTCTTGTCGGAATTTCTGTTAACATATCCAATTTTGGCGTGCAGAAAGCCCACAGTTTCCTTAAATAATGGAAAATACCATCCTGTTCCAGCCAGATATTTTGTAAAACCTATATCCCCTCCAATGCCTGCATATTGCACACTTATACTATGCTGCGATCCCTCTGTGGGGTTAAAAATCCTGTCCCTTGAATCATATCTCAAGGCGGTAGATATACTGCTTTTTGTATTTGTCCCTTCCGACTCCTTGACAAGATCTGAAGCATATACCTCATCTATATTTTTTATATTACTTACATCAAAAGCATAGGATAAATATGCCCGGGTAAAATCAAAAACCGGATAGCCGAATCTAAAGCCGACCCCTTTACTATCCTTATCATAGGTATCATAATCTGTTTGCCAGTCATAAAGATCGATGCCTGCTGACAGAGGAATATCAAACAGCCACGGTTCGGTAAAACTTAAGGTATACCTTGTTGTCCTGCCTCCAAGCTGTGCCTTTAGCTGAAGAATCTGTCCGCGTCCAAAAAGATTCTTCTGGGCAACAGATGCCATGGCAAAGAAATTTTCTACATTACTGTAACCACCTCCAAAGCTGAGCATGCCGGTTGGTTTTTCAGTAATATCCACATTCAAAACCATCCTGTCGTCGGAGCTTCCTTTTGAAGTATTAATTTTTATGTCTTCAAAATAATCAAGCCGGTACAGGTTGCGCACCCCTCGTTTTAATCTCCGGCCGCTGTAAAGCTCCTGTTCATACACCTTAAGCTGACGGCGAATAACCTTATCCCTGGTTTTTGTATTGCCGCTGATAATAATTTTTTCAAAATATACCTGTTTGCCCTTGTCAATAGTATAGGTAATATTGACCTGTAATTTATCCAGGTTTTCCTCTATGCGGGGAAATATCTCAGCATATGCATAACCTTCGTCAGAATAAACATCGGTAAGGACGAGCACGTCGTTTCTCACGACTTCACGATTATAAAATTTTTCCCTGGTAATTTTAAGATTTTTTTCCAATTCCTCTTTAGATAATATTATGTCGCCCGCAATATCGACATTTCCAACCATAAACTGCGATCCTTCAAAAATTTTTATTGTAATATCAATCCAATTATCTTTGTATTCAATATGCGGTTCCCCAACCCTGGCCTGGATATAACCATTATTATGATAAAAAGCGGAAAGTTTGGCAACATCCTGGCTCAGGTCTTCCTTATTAAGCTCCCCTGATGATGTCAGCCATGAGAAGAAACCTTTTTCAGACGATCTCATCATTCCTTTCAGCTTTTTGCTGGAATATTTTTTATTTCCTTCAAATATTATCCTTTTTATCCTGACCTTTTCACCCTCTTTGACAACAAATTCAAGATCAGCCTGATTTTGTTCAAGCTCATGTATATTGTAGGCCACCTTTACATTATGATAATTTTTATTTTTATATAACTCCTCTATCCGTTCAATATTACTGCGCACTTTGAATATATTCAGAATCGAGCCTGTTCTGAGGTTTAAATTTTCCATTATATCTTCGTCGTCAAACACCTTGTTGCCTTTTATCCGAATTACCCTGATGGTCGGTTTTTCTTTTACCCTGAAGGTAATTATCTTTCCTTTTGGCCCATCGTCCGTCTCGATTCTTACATCATCGAAATATCCCATTGAAAATATTGATTTAAGATCTCCGGCAAGATTTTTTGCAAGAAAGACATCTCCAGGCGAAATTTCGATGATTTTTTTAATCGCATCCGCCTCTATGCGCTTGTTGCCGGCCACGAGTATTTCCGCTATCTTCTCCCTTTTAAAAAGCTTTGTGCCAAGGTCGCCGGCAAGCTCCTTCACAGATCCAAGGAGATTTTCTATCCCTTTTCCCTCGACATAGAAAATCTTCGGAGGCCTTTGCCCAAAAGATTCAACCATCTTTGCATCAAGGCTGAACTTTTGACCTATCCATGTAAGACTTCCCCAAACAACGTAGTCGGCGCCGCTTTTTACGCCGAGATTTCTAATTGCATTTATGTCTGCGGCGGTTTCTTCAGCCAAATAGCCGGGCAAACCAAAAATAGATTCCAGGGCTATTACATTGGCTCCGTCTTGTTTAAGGTGTTTTTTGATTACATCCGGAATTTCGGCTTTAAGATATGAAAGATCTTCCTGCGAATATATTTCAAAAGGCAGTATGACAATGCTCACTGATCTTTGAGAATATGAGATATTCGGCAAAAGAAAAATCGTTGCAATTATTAGCAGGCTTAAAAGTCTATACATATTATAAACACCTCGGCATCTTTCATTTATCGGTTTACACTTTTTGTGGGAGAGGCTTTCAGCCTCGAAAATCGTGGCTAAAAGCCACTCCCACAATAATAACGAAAAACTTGTAAATGGAAGAGAGATTTATTTCCCAAAAGTGTCAACTACTT
>JAUWQO010000131.1 GCA_030610995.1 Desulfobacterales bacterium | reverse complement strand
GATAGGGTTTGCAGTTTACAAAAAAGGGCTGAAAAATGGATTGCTCCTTCGCCCATTGGGGAACGTCATATATCTCTTTCTTCCGCTCTGTGTAACAGAAGAAGAGTTGATGGATATAACAGATCGGACACACAGTGTGCTTACGTCATTAGCGGTTTAAGGCTTTTAAGGCAACATAACTTTGGAATTCCAGTCACCGGGAATCTTTTGGCCTGGCTCTTCGCCTAATCTTGTCTTTCTTTCTTTTAATCCTGGTCTGGCAAATTCCATATGCCCCTCTTTCAAAGTCCGGCCATTGATTATAGCCTCGGAACGAAGCCTCCGGCCAATTGTCTTTTCCATCTGCACGCCAAGCCACAGGATGCGGTCAACATCATATCCATGCTCGATGCCCATCTCGTCAATCTGAACCAGCGTATCCTCAAGTGTAACCAGGCCAACATATCTTGGATCTTTATAATAATAATCTCCGGTGCCCTTTGTAGGACAGTCGTCCAGAAAATTGGCGGGCTGCCCACCGAGACCCCCAAGAGTAGCCTCAAAGTTTGTAATCCCGGCCTGCAGGGCAGCCAGAACAGATGCTGAAGCTATCCGTTTTGTTTCATGGAAATGGGCGATATGGAGTGAGGGGTCGGGGATTTCATCAAGTATCATGGAAAAATAACGGTAAACATTATTGGCTGAAGCACTGCCGTCATGGTCCGCATGTTCAATGTCATGGGCTCCGATTTCCAGCCATCGTTTTGAGAATTCCACTGCATCCTCCATATCTGTAGCCCCGCCAATTGGACTCCCCCAGATAGTGCTGACAGTTCCGCACATCTTCATGCCCGCATCATTGCATTTTTTTATGCATCTCTCCGCCTCTTTCCAGTAATCCGGAAGAGTTGTCCCTGAATTTGCAAAATGATGCTCCTCTTCTGTGGAAACCATCATCAAAAGGCGATCAGGGCCAATCCCTTTTTCTTTTAACGTAATAGCACGGTCAACCGCAGATTCACGAATCGTAATGGCTGTCAGACAAATATCATCATAATTCACGCCATTTCTTTCGCATCGTTTTTTGAACCGGTCCCCTCTGAGGTGTTTAAACAGATCTTCCGCGTCTCTGAACTGAGGCATTAAGAATACGCTTCCAAGATTGGTTACTTCAATATATCTGCAGCCGGCAAATATCAGCTCTTCAAGATAAAATATCTTTGCCGCAGTGGAAATAAATTTCTCTTCATGCTGAAAACCGTCCCTAATCGTTGTATCACCGATAGTTACCTTCCTGGGCATTTTGGGAAAAATTTTCCAAAAATCATATTCCGTCATATTATTATAAACTCCTTTCCAAAAAAACTTTTATCACAGATCACAGAGCACATTGAAATTTTCTATAAAAAAGGTAACTATTCAGCCACCGATCTACGCTGATCATCACTGATATTTTTTTTATTCTAATACTACAGCGACATTTTATTGCTAACCATTTGAAATTTAACCTAAATTGTATCAGATGTTTATTTCTATTGTCATTCCCGCGAAAGCGGGGCACGTAGTGAAGCGTTAGCGCTATCCAGTTTGTTTTCAGTATAACTGGGGTTCTGGATGCCCGCGGGCATGACGTTAAAAAGTGACGCTGTAGTACTAATAGTTCAGCCATAAAGTCACAAAGTCACAAAGTCACCAAGATTATAATATAATTCGTAATTCGTAATTTAGGAATTGCAAATTTAGGAATTTAGGAATTGAAGGTATTCTACTGATTTTAATCCCTCAATTCCTCAATTCCTCAATCATATCCCTTCTTTGTATTTAAACCTATCTGCGTTCATCTGTGTGAATCTGTGGCTGAATAGTTGCAAATGTTTTTAGCTTTTTAATAGTTTATCTATTTGAAAATAAAGAGCTATATTATTTTTTGGTGACCGGCTTGCGGGGAGATTCACAATGGTATATTTAGAAAAATATCCTTATAAACTATTTTTTATTGTAAAATTAAGAAAAGCAGGACAGGATAGATATTAAATAAAAAATTTTTACTATAATTCATACTTCATATTTATTTGAAAATCAAGTTATTATACTATAAACAAGCAGCCGGAACTTTTAGATATCGTACAAAATAAGATTCCTTTAAAACATTACTCCATAAGGACGGAAGAAGCATATGTCTCCTGCGATAAAACGATATATTTATTTTCACAATAAGCGGCACCCAAAAGATATGGGCAGAAAAGAGATAGAGGCATTTCTCACCGATTTGGCTGTCAAAGGCAATCTATCCGCTTCAACACAAAACCAGGCATTAGATCATGCCGACCTTGCGCCGGTTCAAGGGGATGAACAGAGAAATCGTTTGACTTGCATATGGCAATTTTATATTTAATAAAAGCAAATGATTACGAAAAGGAAAAATTATGACAGGATAAGTTTTGATCTTTTAATCCTGTAAATTCTGTCAAAAAAATATATTTTATTTTTGATGGCTTCGTAAAAAGTCGTCACTCCGGTGAAAACCGGAGTCCAGATGATCTGCAACCACTTGAAAAGACTGGATAGCGCTAACGGTTAGCGCTGATGGTTAGCGCTTTCGGTTAGCGCTGATGCTTCACTTCGTGTCACTACGTGTCCGGCTGGAGTTTATCCCGCACTTGATGCGGGGCCGGAATGACGGTTAAGTGGTATATCGGACTTTTTACGAGTTCATCATTTTTAAGGGAGAAAAAATAAATATTATATGAACTGCAAGATTCTTATCAACGCGATAGATCCTGAAGAATGCAGAATTGCAAAGGTTAAAAACGGTAAGCTGGAAGAATTTCATATAGAAAGCGCCGCAAGGGAAATAATCCGCAGCAATATCTACAAAGGAATTATTGCACGTGTTGAACCCAGCCTTCAGGCGGCTTTTGTCGATTTTGGGGCGGAAAGGCACGGCTTTCTGCAAAAGCATGAAATTCACAGCGATTACTTTCAGGATAATCAACCAGGAGATCGTTCAATAACAAATATAGTAAAACGCGGCCAGGAACTCATTGTGCAGGTCACAAAAGACCCGTACATGAAAAAAGGGGCCATGCTTTCGACATTGATATCTTTGCCGGGAAGATACATCGTTCTTTTGCCTGGAAGCAAAACAAGAGGAATTTCGCGCAAGGTTGAAGATGAAGATGAGCGAAAACGGTTAAAAAGTATTATTGACGGTCTGGCCCTGCCAGAAGGATTCGGCATTATCATCCGTACTGCCGGGACAAACAACACCAAGTCGCTCATATCCAGGGATCTGAGATATCTTCTGCGACTGTGGAAAAACATCAAAGAAAATGTCAATGATATAAAGGCGCCTGCCATTATTTACAAAGACAGAAATCTTGCTTTAAGATCAATACGTGACTATTTTACTTCGGATGTAACCGAAATTCTTATAGACAATCCTTCAGTATTCCGCGAAACTAAAGACTTTGTTAATATCATTTCTCCCAAACACACAAAAATCGTAAAACTTTATAAAGGCGCAAAACCGATATTTACAAAATACCAGCTTGAAGACCAGATTGCGTCTATATTTGAAAACCGTGTAAATTTGAAATCAGGCGGTTCCATTGTAATAGAACAAACCGAAGCCCTGGTCTCAATAGACGTTAATTCAGGCAAGGGAACACGGAAAAAGTCGGTCGAAGAGACGGCATTTATGACCGATATTGAAGCAGCAGAAGAGATTGCGCGTCAATTGCGGTTAAGGGATTTAGGCGGCCTGATAGTGATAGATTTTATCGACATGAGGGATCAGAAACACAAAACCAAGGTTGAAAGCATGTTGAAAACAAATCTAAAAGGGGATAAAGCCAAAATAAAAACAGGAAAGATCACAAGGTTTGGTCTGCTTGAGATGTCAAGGCAAAGGCTAAGACCGTCTATTAAATCCGGCGGCTTTGAATCCTGCCGGTATTGCAAGGGAAAAGGGCTTACCCCATCTCCTGAAACTCTGGGGGTAAGCTTTCTGCGCAAACTCAGCCTCGGAGCTTTAAAGGACGGGATTTCCAGCGTAAAAGCTATTGTGCCGATCGAAGTCGCAAATTATTTATTAAATAAAAAACGCAAGGAAATCTTTGACATGGAAGCCAGGCGGAATCTTTCAGTTGAGATCAAAGGGGACAATACAATGGTTCCAGGGGAAAGCAATATTATTTATGAGTAGCTCCTTAAAAATCATTATAATCTGCGCAGTTGCTGCCGCGACGGCTGCAACAGGTTTATGGCTTTGGCAAAAGCAAGACAAAGTTCCTCTTCCCGGGCAAATGACTGAAAAGGTTTATATGCCTGTCAAGCCTCAACCTGTCATTGATTACAATAAGCTAAAAAAAGATAATAAGCTTCAAGCCATTACAAAGGAACGTAAAGAAAAATACGGGCTTAAAAAAGGGGTTGACATTATTGTCAGATCTGATGAATCCTTTAAAGTGGGCAAGTTAACCGTTTCCATGCAGGAAATCCGGGATAAGATGCGGCTTAAAAGTGGCGATATCATAGAAGATGATATAAAACCCGGCAAAATAACAGATGACGCTGTAGAGGAATTCGGAATATACGTTGTGCATCCCGGAGACAACTTATGGACCATTCATTTTAAATTCTTAAAAGACTACTTTGATCGCAAGGATATTGCCATTTCTCCGTTTGCCGACGAACCAGATAGATTCGGATATAGTTCAGGGGTGGGCAAACTTTTAAAATTTTCAGAAAAGACTGTTTGCATATACAATTTAAAGGAAGGAAAAATCGATGTTGACATTAATTTGATTGTCCCTTTAAGCAAGATAGTCATCTATAATATGAACCGGATTTTTGCGCTTCTGGATCATATAGACTACCAGCATGTAAACGAAATTCAGTTTGACGGTGAAACGCTCTGGATACCGGCTGAGCGATGAGAAAAAAAGCTCAAAGCTCAAAGTAACGAGCAGAAGATTAGAAGATTAGACAGCAACGAACAACCAGTTGTAGGGTGGGCACTGCCCACCAAAAATAAGCCATTAAACCTTTAACGAGTAACGAGCAACGAGCTATTAAATTATGATAAAACGGTATACAAGAAAGGTCATGGGAGATATCTGGACCGATGAAAACAGGTATCAGGCATGGCTAAAGGTTGAAATATTAGCCTGTGAAGCCCTGGCAAAAAAAGGAAAGATCCCCAAAAAGGCCATTGATAATATCAGGAAAAAAGCAGGCTTTTCCATAAAACGAATCGAAAAGATCGAGGCTGAAACCAGGCATGATGTAATCGCCTTTCTCACAGATGTTGCCGAACATGTCGGCCCTGACTCAAGATACATTCACATGGGTCTGACATCCTCTGACATTCTTGATACAAGTATGGCATATCTTCTCAGACAGGCCGGCAAGATTATTCTTAAAGACTGCAAAACCCTCTTACAGACAATCAAGAAAAAAGCATTTAAACACAAAAACACAGTAATGATCGGACGCTCCCACGGAATCCATGCAGAGCCTATAACATTTGGTCTGAAGCTTGCGGTCTGGTATGATGAAATGCGCCGCAATCAGGAAAGATTTGAGCGCGCTGTTGAAACGATAAGCTTTGGGAAACTATCAGGAGCGGTGGGAACATTTGCCAATATTTCCCCGGACGTTGAGGCCTATGTATGTAAAAAACTGGGGCTTAAACCCGCTCCTGCCTCAACCCAGATTGTTCAAAGGGACAGGCATGCTGAATATTTTACAAGCCTGGCCATCATGGCTTCATCTATAGAGAAGATGGCGGTCGAAATAAGGCATTTGCAAAGAACAGAGGTTCTTGAAGCAGAAGAATTTTTCTCAAAAGGCCAGAAAGGTTCTTCAGCCATGCCGCACAAGCGAAATCCAATAGGATCTGAAAATATATGCGGCCTTGCCCGTATCATACGTTCAAATGCCATGGCTTCCCTTGAGAATATTCCCCTGTGGCATGAACGGGATATCAGCCATTCCTCTGTTGAAAGGGTCATAGCGCCTGACAGCACAATACTGATCGATTATATATTAAACAGAATCACAAAAATTATAGATAATCTGGTCGTATATCCTGAAAGAATGAAACAAAACCTCAATATGCTCAAAGGGCTTGTCTTTTCTCAGCAAATATTGCTGGCTCTTGCGGAATCCGGCACAACTCGTGAAGATGCTTATAAAATGGTCCAAGCAGTTGCAATGCGGGTTTGGAAGGATAAAAATGATTTCAAAGCCCTTATTTTGAAAAACAAAAAGATTTGCGGCTTGCTCGGCTCTGAAAAAATTGAAGAAATATTTGACGTAAGCTATCATTTAAAGTATATCAGCGCCATTTTTAAACGTGTATTTGCTGGCAGGTAACTAAATCTACTTTTAGCACGGAACACACAGAGACCACAGAGTCCGCCAAAGTACGGTGGCGGATTAAAGTTTTCTGGAATCAAAGATAGTTTGTTGCATAATGTTAAAATATTACAAAATTTTTCCGGCAATTATAGTTATCACCCTTTGTTTAGGGTGCCAGCCTGTAGAACGGCTTAAAGAGTCGTACGATCCTTACCATGGCGGTCAATACAAGGCAGCCCTTATGGATTGGAGTAGAGAAGCCCGTATTTACAGAGGCCTGGGCGTTGAACTAATAGCTAACGCCACATTCAAATCGTCTAAATTTAGAGATGCTTATTCAAATGAGTATGCCAGGGCATACAAGCTGACAGGTAGTGAAAAAACAAAACTACTAAAGGATCAAAAAAATGCCGCTTTAGCTTATAATGATTTTCTGCTTGCCGCATATGTGCCTGATAAAAAGCTCGATGATTTTCATAAAAAGGATTCCATATGGAAAATATATTTAACTGTTGGAAAAGGCGGGCTGCTAAAGCCGCTTGAAATCAGGAAAATAAAAAAGGTTGATGCTGTAACAACTCACTTTTTTCCTTATATAACCCCATGGAAATCGGTGTACATAGTCAGATTTCCCGCAACATCTCCGCCGGCCGGCAAAGCTGTGATTGATGGCGACGCTGAACATATAAAACTTATTATCACAAGCGTATTAGGCTCCGCTGAAATGGTTTGGGGTAACTATTCAGCCACAGATTCACCCCAGTACGATCATCCTGACCTAAGGGGCAGGCACAGATAAACGCAGATAGGTTTAAATACAAAGAAGGGATATGATTGAGGAATTGAGGAATTGAGGGATTGAGGAATTGAGGGATTGAGGGATTGAGGGATTGAGGGATTGAGGGATTGAAATCAACATAATACCTTTAATTCCTAAATCCCTAAATCCCTAAATTCGCAATTAAGCGAAGCGAATTCCTAAATTCCTAAATTTGCAATTCCTAAATTACGAATTATATTATAATCCCTGCCTGCCGGCAGGCAAGTTAGTGCCTTAGTGGCTGAATAGTTACAAATATTACAAATAACAAAAAAGGAGGGTTAATTTTGATTGACATAGCATATGCAATGGGTCAGGGCGGCGCAGCCGGACAGGGGGGTGGATTTTCATCATTTATCCCTCTTATTCTTATGTTCGTTATTTTTTATTTTCTTCTTATCCGGCCCCAGCAAAAAAAGCAGAAAAACCATCGTTTAATGATCAGCGATCTTAAAAATGGAGATCGTATAATAACCAGCGGCGGCATTCACGGACGCATTACCTCTGTTAGTGATGACACTTTAACAATAGAGATAGCAGATAGAGTCCGTGTAAAGCTAAATCGAACTAATGTTTCAGCATTGCTCCAGTCTTCATCGCAGCCTCAGCCGGCAAAAATAGAGCAAACCGATTCAAATAAAAAATAACGGCCCAAAATATAAAAAGCCCCGGTAATATGGGTTAAGCTGTTAACCGGTTATTTATATAAACGATTTGACAGTTTAACAGATTCCGGGGCTTTAATATGATAAACAGGCATCTTTCATTTATCGGTTTACACTTTTTGTGGGAGAGGCTTTCAGCCTCGAAAATCGTGGCTAAAAGCCACTCCCACAATAATAACGAAAAACTTGTAAATGGAAGAGAGATTTATTTCCCAAAAGTGTCAACTACTT
>JAUWQO010000144.1 GCA_030610995.1 Desulfobacterales bacterium | reverse complement strand
TACAGCATCCAGCCTTATTACATGGATATCTCCCGACGGGTTATCTACTAAGTGAGAATCAAAAATTTTCTCAGCAATTGTCTTTCCCATATGACCTCCGGTATATTAAAAGATGAACGTCCAACATCGAACATTGAACATCGAACGTCGAATAATGATGTCGCTCCGCTCCTCAAATTTTTACACACCCCGTCCGCTTCGCGTCCACCCCTCTTGATAGAGGGGATTTAGACGAATTGACCTCCTACCTCTGTTTCTTTTGTTTTTCATTCGATGTTGGACGTTGGATGTTCGACCTGCCCGCAATGCCTTTGGGTAGTCTTGGTAGAATGTCCTGGTGTCTCGGCCCGGTGATAATAATCATGCCACCATCGTTTGTGATGCATGGCAGGCGGGTGTTCGACGTTCGTCTTTTAATCCGTTCGATGTTCATTTTTTTCAATCCCTCAATCCGTATCTGACTTCAAAACCGCCAGGAATGCCGACTGAGGAATCATTACTTTGCCTACCATCTTCATCCTTTTTTTTCCTTTTTTCTGCTTTTCAAGGAGTTTGCGTTTTCTGGTGATATCTCCGCCATAACATTTTGCCGTAACATCTTTTCTAAAAGCAGAAACGGTCTTGCGAGCTATTATTTTTCCGCCAATCGCCCCCTGGATGGCAATCTTAAACATCTGCTTGGGAATTTCATCGCGCAGCTTTTCACAGGCATGCCTTGCCCGTTCAACAGCCCTGTCCCTGTGGACAAGCTGAGAAAGAGCGTCCACACGATCTCCGTTTATCAGAATATCCACCTTTACAAGATCCGTATCTCTGTAATCAATTAAATCATAGTCAAATGATCCATAACCCTGCGTAACAGACTTGAGCCTGTCGTAAAAATCATAGATCACTTCTGCAAGTGGAAGTTCAAATATCATCTCCAGGCGATTATTTGCAAGATATTGATAGGTTGTGTTAATTCCTCGTCTGTCAAGGCATAGCTTCATTACCACTCCCATATAACGGTCAGGGATTATTATTGATGCGCGAATAAAAGGCTCCTGGGTCTGCTCAATACCGGCAGGATCAGGATATAAAGCAGGATTGTCAATTATTAGTGTTGAGCCATCCTGCATAATAAGCCTGTATCGCACTGACGGCGCCGTTAGTATCAGAGAAAGATTATATTCACGCTCAAGCCGTTCCTGCACCACCTCAAGATGAAGAAGCCCCAAAAAACCGCAACGAAAACCAAAGCCCAGGGCAGCGGAACTATCCTTTTCATAAACAAGGGAAGCATCATTTAGTCTGAGCTTCTCTAATCCAGCGGTCAATTCACCATATTCATCAGAAGACACGGGGTAGATGGAAGAAAAAACAACCGGTTTTGCCTCCTTGAATCCCGGCATAGGTGTTTTGCAGGGTCGATCCCTTAATGTAATTGTATCACCACATTTCGTATCGCTTACGGTTTTTATTCCCGCAATAACATATCCGACCTGACCTGCGGAAAGCTCCCTGCAGGGGACCCGTTTTAACTGAAATATCCCGACCTCCTCAATCTTGTAAACCGCATTGTTGGACATAAAGGAAATAACATCACCCGTTGCCATCTTTCCCTGAAACACACGAAGGTGAACTATCGTGCCCAGGAAAGGATCATAGTGGGAATCAAAAATCAAAGCCTTAAGCGGCGCTTTTTTATCTCCGGACGGCGGCGGCAGTCTTGTTACAATTCCCTCGAGAACATCTTCGATCCCGATACCCTCTTTTGCTGAAGTTAGGATCGCCGTTGAAGGATCGAGCCCGAGATCCTTGTCTATCTGCTTTTTAACCTTGTCAATATCAGCGGACGGCAAATCTATCTTGTTTATCACGGGAATAATCTCAAGATCATGTTCCATGGCAAGATAAAGGTTGGCCAGGGTCTGCGCTTCAACCCCCTGGCTGGCATCTATCAAAAGAAGAACCCCTTCGCATGAAGCAAGAGCTCGTGAAACCTCATAAGTAAAATCCACATGGCCGGGTGTATCTATAAGATTCAAAATATATGTATTCCCGTCTTTTGCAGTATATGGAAGGCAAACAGCCTGGCTCTTTATTGTAATACCCCGCTCACGCTCTATGTCCATGGTATCAAGTATCTGGTCCTTAAAATCCCGATCCGTTACAATATCGGCGAATTGTATAAGGCGATCCGACAGAGTCGATTTGCCGTGATCGATATGAGCTATGATGCTAAAGTTTCTTATATTTTTCATTTCATATATCAGGCTATCAAAATGCTGATGCTTTAAAAAGTTGACAAAATTTGCTTTATTTTTTTATAATAAAAAATTAGTGAATTCGTAAAAAGTCAAATTCAAAAAAATACTATTTCTATCAGATTATTTTTGATAATGTCAACAAGGTCTCAAGAATGAATCCCAATATATTAATAATCGACGACGACGCAAATATCAGAAAAACTATGCACGAATTCATAGAATTGGCGGGATTCAGTGTTTTTACTGCTTCCAGCGGCGAGGAGGCTCTCGAATTATTAAAGACAAACAATATTTCTGTTGCAATAACCGATATAGTAATGCCTGGAATAGACGGTCTCGAGCTTACAGGCTTAATAAAGAAAAACTATGACACAGATGTCATCATAATAACCGGTTATAGCGATAAATACTCTTATAAAGAGGCAATCAGCAAAGGCGCAAGCGATATTATCTTTAAACCAATGCACTTTGAGGAACTGCTGCTAAGGTTAAAAAGAGTATTGAAAGAAAAACAGCTCAGAAAAGACCGCACAAAAATGCTGAAAAAACTTGAAGAGCTTGCAATAACCGACGAACTAACACAACTTTATAATTCGAGGCACTTTTACAAACAATTGGACATGGAGGCCTACAGATCCAAGCGTTACAAACATCCACTTTCACTTCTATTTTTAGATGTTGATCATTTCAAACAATACAATGATGCTTACGGACACCTTCAAGGTGACAAGGTTCTGATTAGACTCGGCCGGATAATCAAGTCTTGTCTTAGAACAATGGATTCCGCTTATAGATATGGCGGAGAAGAATTTACTGTTATCCTCCCGGAAACAGAAGGCAAAGAGGCGGCTATTGTTGCAGCAAGAATAAGAGCTTCAATGGAAGCTGAAAAATTTACACCCGGATCCGGCAAAATAGTTAACGTAACTATAAGTATAGGTGTCACAGAATATTGCCCTGATGAAAGAATTTCAAGCTTTGTTCAAAGAGCGGACAAGGCGATGTATATTGCTAAACAAAAAGGTAGAAATAAAGTCGCTTCGCTTAATTGCGAATTTAGGGATTGAGGAATTTAGGAATTAAAGGTATTCTATTGATTTTAATCCCTTAATCCCTCAATTCCTCAATTCCCTAATCCCTTACTTAATACGCATACTCAAGTCTATGCTTCTTGCCGAGTGGGTAAGGGCTCCAACAGAGATAATATCCACACCAACATCTGCCAGCCGATTAAGGCTCTCTATCGTTATCCGACCGGAAACTTCGACTAAAGCCCTTCCGTCAATATACTCAATTGATTGCTTTATCCGGTCCAGGTCCATGTTGTCTAACATGATAACATCGGCGTCGGCCTTTACAGCCTCCTTTACTTCATTTAGACTGGAAACCTCAACCTCTATTTTAATAAGATGAGAGATATTATTTCGGATGTGCTTAACAGCCTTTGTTATACCGCCGCACGCGGCTACGTGATTATCCTTAATCAAAACACCGTCATAAAGTCCCATTCTGTGATTATAGGCTCCACCGACATGAACGGCATATTTTTCTAAAACTCGCAATCCCGGCGTTGTTTTACGTGTATCGACAAGACGAACCTTTTTATTTGCAAGTCTATCCACATATGAACGTACATGTGTGGCAATTCCCGAAAGGTGCTGCAAAAAATTTAAAGCAGTTCGTTCACCCATCAGAAGACTTCGAAGTTTTCCCTCAACTTTCAGAACAATTCCGCCATCCATAACAGTATCACCATCTTTGCACTCAGGTCTGAACATAATTTTCGGATCAAGATGTTCAAAAACCCGACGAACGATGTCAAGCCCGGCAATTACGGCCTTTTCCTTGGCAATAATTACACCATGTCCTCCTGCATCAGGGGCAACAAGATTATCTGTAGTAATATCTCCTGACCCGATATCCTCTTTCAGAGCTGTTTCAATCAAACTTTGTGTTGAATACATGCAGACCTCAATTCCTTAATTCCTCAATCTTATCCATATTTGCCTTTAGTTTACATTGCTTTTCAATAAGGATTCTCTGCTTTTCTTTAACCTTGTCAACCACGTTCTCCGGCGCTTTGTTAAGAAAATCTTCATTGTTTAATTTCCTGGATACAGCCGTCAGCTCATTTGCCAGCTTGCCAATATCCTTCTTAAGCCTATTGGTTTCTTTGGCAAAATCGATCATACCTTCAAGTAAAACATAAATAGTGGCGGTTTCGACGACCGCTGTGGCCGCCCTCTTTGGCTTTTCACCCGGTGACTCGACTAAAAGGGTTTTTAACCAGGCAAGATTTATTATAATGTCTCTATACTGATTAAGCGCTTCCTGTGTTTTTTCATCCCCTGATTGAACTGAAACATCAAGCAGTAATGACGGGGTAATATTCATCTCACCCCTAATATTTCTGATTCCTGTTATTATTCCGATTATAAGTTCCATTTTTGATTCAGCATCATTATCACGTCGATAATTATCGGCATCCGGTCTGTCTAAAGGAAATGAGGCTTTCATTATAGAACCATACGTTCCCGGAAGTTTATGCCAGATTTCCTCAGTTACAAAGGGTATAAACGGATGAAGCAGTATAAGTGTATCCCGCAAAACAAACCAGAGCACATTCATCGTTGTCTGACGTATGCCCTCCCCTTGTTTCCCATATAATGAGGGTTTTATTGCCTCCAGATACCAGTCGCAGAACTCATGCCACACAAACCTGTAAAGAGCGCTGGCCGCATCATTAAACCTATAGGTATCAATACCTTCGGCAACATTTACTGTAACACAATTGAGCCTGGATAAAATCCACCTGTCAGGAAGAGAAAGGCTGAAGGCTGAAGGCTGAAAGCTGAAAGGTTTAGAGTTTTCTTCGGTTATATGCATAAAAGCGAATCGTGCTGCATTCCAAAGCTTATTTATAAAATGACGGTATCCTTCAACTCTGTCTTCGGACATCTTAATATCCCGTCCCTGTGCCGCAAATGCCGCCAAAGTAAAGCGGAATGCATCGGTTCCATATTTATCGATCACGCTCAGGGGGTCGATAACATTCCCCTTGGACTTACTCATCTTTTTGCCCTCAACATCACGCACAAGGGCATGCACATACACATCTTTGAACGGCACCTCCCCCATGAAATGGATACCCATCATCATCATTCTGGCAATCCAGAAAAAAAGTATATCAAAGCCTGTAACAAGAACCGATGTCGGATAAAACTTTTTCAACAGAGGTGTTTTCTCCGGCCATCCCATTGTGGAAAACGGCCACAGGGCAGAGCTAAACCATGTGTCCAGCACATCTGTTTCTTGAGCAAGTCTCGTTCCTCTGCAGGCCGGACAAGATTCAGGGGTATCCATAGCAACAATAAGCTCCCTGCAATCTTCGCATGTCCATGCAGGAATCTGATGCCCCCACCATATCTGCCGTGATATACACCAGTCTCTGATGTTATTCATCCATTCGAAATAGGTCTTTGTCCATATTTCAGGGATGATTTTTGTATCCCCTTTTTTAACCGCTTCTATTGCTTTTTCCGCAAGTGGCCCGGTCCTCACAAACCACTGTAACGACAGATTAGGCTCAACAACGGTCTTGCATCTGTAACAATGACCCACACTGTGGTTGTATGCCTCAACTTTTTTCAATAGTCCTATCTTTTCAAGCTCTTTTATTACGGCATCTCTGCATTTGAACCTGTCAAGCCCTTCAAATTTACCGGCCTCAGACGTCATTAACCCGTCATCCCCAATAACTTTGACAATCGGAAGGTTGTGGCGTTTTCCTATTTCAAAGTCGTTTGGATCATGAGCCGGAGTAACCTTGAGACCGCCGGTGCCAAATGTCATATCAACATATTTGTCCCTGATTATTGGTATCGCTTTGTTCATAAGCGGAAGAATCACCCTGTCTGACTCAATACCCTGATATCGCTCATCATCAGGATTAACGGCCAGCGCTGTATCGCCTAACATAGTTTCCGGCCTGGTGGTTGCAATAACTATTCCGCCAGGTCCTTCTTCAAAAGGATAGAGGATATAATAGAGGTGGCCGTTGTGATCATCATGTTCCACTTCAAGTTCGGCAAGCGCCGTATGGCAACGCGGGCACCAGTTGGTAATATAATTTCCTCTGTAGATAAGGCCTTCATTGTAAAGCTTCACAAAAACCTTGCGCACAGCGAGTGACAATCCTTCGTCCATTGTAAAGCGTTCACGCTTCCAGTCACATGAAGCGCCAAGACGCTTGAGCTGATTTATAATTGCGCTGCCATACTCGCTACGCCATTTCCATACTGCCTCAACGAATTTCTCTCTGCCAAGCTTGTGGCGATTAAGCCCCTCGCTTGCAAGCTTTTTTTCAACAACATTCTGGGTCGCAATCCCTGCATGGTCAGTTCCAGGCATCCAGAGAACATTATCACCCCGCATTCTCCTGAAACGGCAAAGAATATCCTGCAAGGTAATATTCAGAGCGTGCCCCATGTGAAGAACCCCTGTAACATTAGGCGGAGGAATTACAATAGAATAGCTTTTTTGCCCGCTTTCCTCGATAACAGCAAAGAGTTGCTCTTTTTCCCAAAAATCGTACCAGCATTTTTCCACGTTATGTGGCTTATAAGACTTGTCAAGCAGATTAGAACTCATATACCGGTTTCCCTTGAAGTTTTATAAAAATCATAACAGTTCAGCCACAAAGACACTAAGACACCAAGATTATAATATAATTTTGGCATCCTTCATAATCGTATGAAAGTAGTTGACACTTTTGGGAAATAAATCTCTCTTCCATTTACAAGTTTTTCGTTATTATTGTGGGAGTGGCTTTTAGCCACGATTTTCGAGGCTGAAAGCCTCTCCCACAAAAAGT
>JAUWQO010000095.1 GCA_030610995.1 Desulfobacterales bacterium | reverse complement strand
ACTTTTTGTGGGAGAGGCTTTCAGCCTCGAAAATCGTGGCTAAAAGCCACTCCCACAATAATAACGAAAAACTTGTAAATGGAAGAGAGATTTATTTCCCAAAAGTGTCAACTACTTTCATACGATTATGAAGGATGCCAACACCTCAATCAAGTTTTTATCAGATGCCCGTCCATTATGGTTACGCTGCGTGACATATATGATGCAAGGTCCATGTTGTGTGTAACCACAACCAATATCATGCCTATTTCCTGGTTTAATTCCAGAAGCAGATCGTGAACACGCTTTTTGTTTTTTTCATCAAGATTGCCTGTAGGTTCATCTGCTAAAAGAATGACAGGCTTTAAAACCAGAGCCCTTGCCAAAGCGACCCGTTGCTGTTCTCCGCCTGAAAGTTTATTTACCCTGTATGACAATCTGTCTTTAAGCCCCACCCTGACAAGAATTGTCTCTGCGGACTCTTTCGCTTCTTTCTTGCTCACCCCTCTTATAAGAGCCGGCATCATCGTGTTTTCTACTGCGCTGAATTCAGGAAGCAGGTGATGAAACTGAAAAACAAAGCCAATAGATTCATTTCGAAACCTTGCAAGCTTTTCACCATTAAAAAGCAAAACATCTTTATCTTGAAAAAGAAATGTTCCGCTGTCCGGCCGGTCAAGAGTGCCAAGTATATGGAGAAGTGTGGATTTGCCGATACCAGAGGCTCCGACAATAGATATTGTTTCTCCTGCATCTAAATCAAGGTCAATGGATTTTAATATTTCGATTTTTATACCATTGTTGCTGAAACTCTTGCTTAAGCCTCTGATGCTTATTAAATGAGACTGCCTGCCGCTTTGATTGTCAACCATAGCGGATTGCCTCAACAGGGTTAAGCTTTGACGCCTGGCGCGCCGGATAGAGTGTCGCAAGATAACAGATTATCATGGCGGCGGAGACAATCACAAAAACATCTAATGCCTCAAGTTTCACAGGCAGAGTAGTAAAATAGTACACATCGCCCGGAAGTTTGATAAACTCGTAATGTTTAAGCAATATACATCCTGTTAGTCCCAGACACATCCCGATAACCGTGCCTGTTAAACCAACAATCATCCCTTTGAACACAAAAATCCTTCTAATACTTTTATCGGTTGCACCCATGGCCTTTAAGATAGCGATATCTTTTGTTTTTCCCATAACCATCATAATAAGTGAGCTTGCAATGTTAAAGGCCGCGACAAGAACGATAAGAGTTAAAATAATAAACATGGCCTTTTTTTCAAGTTTAAGCGCAGAAAAAAGGTTGCGATTCATCTGCATCCAGTCCCTGGCCCAATATGACCCGGTTTTATATTTTTGGTTAAGATTTTCCGCAATATTTTCCGCTATATTATCTGCTTTGTAAATATCATTTACACGAACACCGATATTGGTTACTGAGTCTCCAATATGCAGGATAGACTGTGCATCTTTTATGTGTACGTAGGCAAGAGATGTGTCATACTCATACATTCCGGACTCGAAAATCCCTGTTACCTTGAATCGTTTCATTGCAGGTATATGTCCAATAGGAGCAATCATTCCCCGCGGTGAAATTAAATAAATAATATCGTTTTCTATTACACCTAAATTTCGGGCAAGCTCTTGGCCTAAAATGATTCCCGGCACAAAAGCAGGTGTGCCTGCATTCTGATTTTTTATTAATCTTTGTTCGAGAAAAGCCTTATCAAGACTTTTTATTGCCTGACCGGCGGATCCAGGATCTATCCCCCTTAAAACAGCCCCTGATACCCGGGATGATGAACGAAGCATAATCTGACTGAAAACATAAGGGGATGCTGTTTTCACTCCGTCGATTTTTTCAATATCTTTAATTATCCGGCGGTAATCTGTAAATGCGCTGCTATAACGCATTATCATAACATGCGATTCAACTCCAAGGATACGGGACCTGAATTCAGCCTCGGCGCCGGACATAACGGCAATTACTATAATAAGGGCCATGACACCTATAGTAATGCCTGCTATGGAAAGAATTGTAATTAATGAAACGAAGGTTTGTTTTACCCTCAGGTAGCGGTTGCCTATAAAATATTCAAAAGTCATAATTAAATGAGTAACCGTTCACGGTTGTCGGTTCACGGTTCACAGTTTTTTCAATGAACTATGGTAAACGTTCACGGAACGTTGAAATTAGAAATTGGAAATTTGGCCTTCATGCTTTTGTACTGTTCTTCCCAATTTCTATTTTCCAATTTCTATTTTAATCTCTTCCCAATTTCTACTTTCCAATTTCAAGTTTCAAGCCGTAAACAGCTACGAAGCATGTTAACTGTAAACTGTTAACCGTGAACGGTTATTTAAATGCTAATGGTATCCTTTTTCTCACTCTTCATGTGCGGGAAAAGAATAACCTCACGTATGGAAGCAGAATCGGTAAAAATCATCGCAAGCCTGTCTATTCCTATTCCTTCGCCGGCAGTCGGAGGCATGCCGTACTCCAATGCTTTGATATAGTCTTTATCCATATAATGGGCCTCTTCATCTCCCGCTTCCCTGTCTGCAGCCTGGTCAAGAAAACGCTCTTTCTGGTCATCAGGATCGTTAAGCTCAGAAAATCCATTGGCGATTTCATACCCGGCGATGAAGAGTTCAAAGCGGTCGGTTATTGTGGGGTCATTGTCGTTTTTCCTGGAAAGAGGGGAAATTTCAACCGGATATCCGGTAATATATGTCGGTTGAATCAGTTTTGGTTCCACTAAAATATCAAACAGTTTTGCAATAATTTTCCCCAGACGGGCAGTTTTTGCTCCTGTTTTTTGTGTTATAGAGATACCTTTTGAGGAGGCAAAATCAAGCAGTTTTTGCCTGTCATCAAGCAGGTCGGAATCAATGCCTCCGATTTCCTCCATAGCTGTCAGCAGCGGCATGCGACGCCACTTGCGTCCCAAATCGATACTATTCCCCTGGTATGTTATTAGCGCGGAGCCTGTAACATTTATGGCTGCAGCCCTTAACATTTCTTCGGTCAAATCCATCAAATCGTTATAAGTAGCATATGCCTGGTAAAACTCAAGCATGGTAAATTCAGGATTATGCCGTGTTGAAACCCCCTCATTTCTGAAATTTCTGTTAAGCTCAAAAACCCTTTCAAAGCCCCCTATGACGAGACGCTTTAAATATAGCTCAGGGGCAATACGCAGAAACAGATTCATACCCAGAGCATTATGATAGGTTTCAAACGGCGTGGCTTCCGCGCCTCCCGGGATGGGTTGCATCATAGGGGTTTCTACTTCAAGAAAATCACGCTTAAGAAAAAATGTGCGTATCTCCTGGATAATTTTGCTGCGTTTCACAAATATATCACGCACATTTGAATTCATTATCAAATCAATGTAGCGCTGACGATAACGTTTTTCAGGATCTTTAAGCCCATGAAATTTTTCCGGAAGAGGTCTTATTGCCTTGCAAACAAGTTTTATTTCATTGGCCAGCAAAGTCCACTCTCCGGTTTTAGTCTTAAACATTCCTCCTTTTATGCTGATAAAATCCCCAATATCGAGCTGTTTGAACAGAGAAAAGGCTTCATCGCCGACACGGTCTTTTCTGATATATGCCTGAAGCTGTCCTGTGCGATCCCTGAATCTGACAAAGGCGGCTTTGCCGAATCGGTTTATTGCCATCATACGTCCTGCAAGAACAAAAACAGGATCATTTTCCGTGATGGAATCGGGCGCTTTTTCTATCTCATTGACAACATCTTTTACCGTGCTTGTAACAATAAAATCGTTTGGAAAAAGATTAATATTTTTCTTTTTTAAGTCTTCAAGCTTCTTTCTTCGTTGCTCAACAATATCGTTTGTTTTGTTCATATCAATCCAATCCAAAACTAGTCCGAGCTTTGTTTAAACCTGATTTGCTAACTTATTTATAGATAGGTGTCAAGAGAGCTTTGCAGAATGAGTAGTTATTATCAATCCATAGCGGCCGCCATCTTGAATATGGGGAGGTACATTGAAACAACGAGGCCTCCAATAACGATGCCAAGAAATACCAGCATGAACGGCTCTATCAATGCAGTCATGTTTTCCACTGCCTGGTCAACCTCGTCATCATAAAAGTCCGCAATCTTTTTCAACATTTCATCCAGCGCTCCTGTAGATTCCCCTACCGATATCATCTGGCATACCATTGACGGGAAAACCCCGCTTTCAGAGAGAGGATCGGCCATTGTGCGGCCTTCGGTAATACCGGAACGGACATCATATATGGCTGCTTCAATTGTTCTGTTACCCGCTGTTTTTGCGACAATATCGAGAGTATCTAAAATTGAAACCCCGCTGCTTAGCATAGTGCTCATGGTGCGTGTAAACTTGGCAACAGCGCCTTTGCGCAACAACATCCCCATTACCGGCAATTTTAGAGACAGGCTATCAATTAGAACCTGCCCTTTATCTGTTTTATAAAATCTTTTGAATGCAAATATTATAAAGACTATAGCGCCGATTATATACAGTATGTTACCCTTGACAAATCTGCTCATATTCACAACGATTTGAGTCGGCATTGGAAGGGCGCTACCCATTCCTGAAAACATCTCCTCAAATACCGGAATAACAAAAACCATGATTATAGCAATCACGATCACAGCTATAATCATGGTTACTATCGGATAGGTCATAGCCCCTTTTATTTTGGCTTTAAGTTTTGCCGCTTTCTCCATGTAAGCTGAAAGCCGCCTCAAGATGGTATCAAGGATACCGCCGGCTTCACCTGCTGCAATCATATTTACAAAAAGATCGTCAAACTCTTTGGGATATTTTTTTAACGCATCGGCAAGGGTTTCGCCACCTTCCACACCTTCTTTTATCTCTTTTAACATTTTTTTAAATGTTTTATTGTCCTGTTGTGAGTAGAGTATATCAAGGCACTGGATTATCGGAAGACCCGCATCGATCATGGTAGAAAATTGTCGACAAAAAAGTATGATATCAGCCTGAACAACCTTGGGCTGCATAAAGGAGATATTTTCAAAAATGTCTTTTGGTTTTTCTTTAATCTTTGCAGAAACTATTTTGAGCTTAGTAAGATGTGCGCGGACAGCTTCTTCACTCAAAGCCTCCATTTCACCTTTTCTGCCCCGTTTTTTACTGTCTGTACCTTTCCACAGATAAACCGGCATGATTACCCCCACATTTATTTACGCATAGATAACTCAGAAAAAAAGTCCAACCCCGCCATGGCGGGGTCACTTCCGCGCAGGCGGAAGTCCAGAATGATCTGAGACCTGTCAACGGACTATGTTTTCTATAATCTCAAGTTTCGCACCCATTTTATTTATCAAAATCTTTAAACTGTAAAGGCCAAAACAAAATAAATTTTGTATCATAAGCCATGCCAAAGAACAACGGCTTTATATAATTTTATCAATTTTGATGAATTCGTAAAAAGCTAAATTATGCCGCCTGCGGCACTGTAACCGAAAATAACTTGATAGTATAAGAATTTCCTTTCTTGAAATAACAAATAACAAATCACAAATAAATTACAATGACCAAAACTCAAAATCCCAAACCTGTAAATGACCTAAATTTGAAACTCCAAACATGTTTTGGTCATTGAATATTGAAATTTGGGATTTATTTGTAATTTGATGCTTGAAATTTGGGATTTTATAAGTTCTCAATTATACCAAAAGGTTATGATTTAGTTATTTGAAAGTCAGTGTTTTCGACTTTTTGCCTGCCTGTGCGTTGCAAGCATAAGTGAAATTAACTTGGTCTTGATAAACCAAGCCATATGTTATAATTTGATTTTAATTGAGCCAAAACTCAAAATCCCAAACCCGTATATGAGGGAACCTTTGGCTACCTTTAGCCAATGGCCAATAGCCAATAGCTAAATGTAAAGCGAAGCTTTTGGGGTCATTGAATATTGAAATTTGGGATTTATTTGTAATTTGATGCTTGGAATTTGGGATTTTATAAGTTCTAACTTCAGTTCACTTGTAATTTAGCGCTTAACACTTTTTGCAAGGGTCTCGCGACATTTGTTTTATGACAGGACTTGATCGTGGCAAAAATAAAAATAGACGACAGAAAGCTTACCGTAATAACCACCCATATTAATGCTGATTTTGATGCATTGGCATCCATGCTTGCCGCCCAGAAGCTATACCCGGGTTCTATTCTTGTTTTCCCGGACTCACATGAAAAAAACTTAAGGAATTTCTTCATAAAGTCGATGGCATATCTCTTTAATATGGCGGATATAAAAGATGTCGAGTTTTCAAGTATCAAAAAGCTCGTTCTTGTCGATACAAAGCAGGCAAGCCGAATCGGAAAATTTGCATCCCTTTTGAAACAATCTGATTTAGAGGTGCATATCTATGATCATCATCCAGCCATGGCAAATGATATTAAAGGAATTTACGAGGTTAATCGCTTAACAGGGGCAACTGTTTCCATCCTCACCGAAATCATCAAGAAAAAAGGGATCAGCTTATCTCCTGATGAAGCAACCATATTGTGTCTCGGCATATATGAAGATACAGGTTCTTTTACTTTTTCTTCCACCACTGAAACAGATTTTGTTGCAGCCGCCTTTCTAATTTCAAAGGGAGCAAATCTGGATATTGTATCAAATCTGATTGCCAGAGAAATAAGCGCTGAACAGGTCGGGCTTTTAAACGATATGATTCAGGCCGCAACACATTACAATATCAACGGCATCGAAGTTGTAGTGGCATGTGTAACTACCGACGATTATTTGCCCGATTTTGCCTTCCTTGTGCACAAAATGGTTAAGATGGAAAATATCCGCGTAATCTTTGCACTGGCGCTCATGGGAAAGAAGATTTACATTGTTGCGCGAAGCAGAATACCTGAAGTCGATGTGGGGACAATACTCGCTCCATTTGGAGGAGGAGGGCATTCTTTTGCGGCTTCTGCTACAATCAGGAACAAGACGCTGGTACAGACCGAACATGAATTAATTGAAATCCTTTATAAAAGCATTAAGCCGAAAAAATGGATAAAGGATCTTATGTCTTCTCCTCCGATTACGATAGAATCGGATGTCTCTTGCAGGGATGCTAACAATTTCCTGACGCGTTACAATGTAAACGCACTTTTAGTCACTGATAAAGCCGAAGATAATGGGAGTAAAAAGAGGCTTGTCGGTTTTATAACACGCCAGATAATTGAGAAAGCCCTTTATCATAAGCTGGATGATGTTCAGGTAAAGGAATATATGACAACAGACCTGTCGGTTGTCGGATCAGATGCCGATCTTCCGGAAATTCAGGAAAAAATAATCGAGAACAAGCAGCGCATTCTGCCTGTTGTTGATGATGGTGTTATACAAGGTGTTATTACACGCACCGATCTATTAAATGTCCTTGTTCGGCAGACACAAGACTCAACTACAGGCTCATTAGACCGGCGAACAGAGACGATTCACGCCAGGACAAGAAATGTTGTAAGATTTATGAATGAACGTATTCCTGAGCGTTTAATGAATATATTGAAAACAGCGGGTGAAGTGGCGAGTGAAATCGGTTATAGCGCTTACGTTGCAGGCGGATTTGTTCGTGATCTGTTTTTGTATAGAGCAAATGAGGACATAGACATCGTCATAGAGGGCGATGGCATAGCATTTGCGAAAAAATATGCTGAAAAATTCAATGCGCGTATTCATGCGCATGAAAAATTCGGCACAGCGGTTATAATTTTCCCTGATGGTTTTAAAATTGATGTAGCTTCCGCAAGAATGGAATATTACAAGTTTCCTGCCGCGCTTCCTACAGTTGAAATGAGTTCAATAAAACTGGATCTGTTTCGAAGAGACTTTACCGTCAATACCCTGGCAATCCATCTTAACCATAACAAATTCGGCATGTTAATAGACTTTTTTGCAGCGCAAAGGGATATAAAGGGAAAAACGATCAGGGTTCTGCACAACCTGAGTTTTGTTGAGGATCCGACACGGGTTTTCCGCGCAATAAGATTTGAGCAGCGTTTTGGTTTCACAATAGGGAAACTGACTTCAGGGCTGATTAACAATGCAATAAAAATGGATTTTTTCAAGCGGCTCAGCGGACGGAGGGTATTTAATGAGCTGCGTCAGATTCTTGAAGAAGAAAACCCGGTGCCTGCGGTTAAGAGGCTTTATGATTATAAACTACTTAAGATGATTCATCCTTCAATAGCAATTAACGAAGAGGTTATTTCATTATTAAATTCCGTTAAAAAGGTATTGTCATGGCATGATTTGCTTTTTTTAGATGAATTATATATGAAGTGGGCCGTTTATTTTCTGGCGCTTGTCAGACATTGTAACGAAAAAATATCGGATGAAATCTGCACTCGATTTGAACTTTCACCACGGCACAAAACAATTATTTGCAAAGAACGTTTCCAGGCCGACAAATGTCTTCTTGCCCTGGAACGAACCGAATCGGTTGAAGACAGTTTTCTTTACAAGCAAATTTATGGTTTTAAGACAGAGCTGATCTTATATATGATGGCTGTAACAAAGCAAAAAAGGATAAAAAAATCCATATCTCGATACTTTACGAAGCTAAGATATGTTACTACATCTATCACAGGCAAGCAGTTAATAAAGATGGGTTTAAAGCCTGGGCCTATATACAGGGAAATCCTGGAGGCTGTTTTATATGCAAAATTAGACGGGAAACTCAAAACAGCAAACGACGAACTTATATTTGCACGCAATTATGTTTCAAAATTTTGATTTAAATCAACTAATTATTAAGATAGCGACGCTCCTTTTCGCAGTGACCATCCATGAGGTGGCTCACGGTTATGTTGCATACAGGATGGGAGATAATACAGCCTTGTTAGCTGGAAGGCTGACCTTAAACCCGATAAAACATCTTGATTTTGTCGGCTCCTTTCTCATGCCGGCAATACTGGCGCTGTCTCCTGCGCCGTTTATATTTGGTTATGCAAAGCCGGTTCCTGTTAATTTTGCAAGGCTTCGTGATTATCGCAAAGGAACAATTTATGTCGCATCTGCCGGAGTATTGGCAAATTTGGCTTTAGCGATTATTTGCGGGGTCCTGTTTCGAATCCTGCAGAGCCTTGAGCTGTTTCAATATAATGATTTCTTCAGGCCTTTCATAACAGAGCTCTTTCTTCTGTTAGGTTACAGCGTGATGATCAATATTGTTTTAGCTGTTTTCAACATGCTGCCGATTCCACCTTTAGACGGAAGTCGGGTTCTTGCCATGTTTCTGCCAACGCGTTTAAGGCGGCAGTTTGCGCGTCTTGAACGTTTCGGCATTATAATAATAATGTTCTTGCTTATTTCAAGTTCACTAAGAAGCTTATTTGCCTTTATCCCCCAATTAATGAATTTATTGCTTGGAAGCGATGGGTTGCATCTGTTTCTGGTACTAATAGGAGCTTTTCAATGAACAGAAAAAAACGGATTTTAAGCGGAATGCGGCCAACAGGGCCGCTTCATCTCGGCAATCTGCACGGCGCTCTTGCAAACTGGGTTGAAATGCAGCAGGAGTATGAATGCTTTTTCTTCATTGCGGACTGGCATGCCTTAACCAGCGATTATGAAGATACGAGCTTAATTTCAGAATATGTCCAAAATATGATGATAGACTGGCTGAGCGTCGGTCTTTCACCTGACAAAAGCACATTCTTTGTGCAATCGCATATTAAGGAACATGCGGAACTATTTCTTATCCTTTCAATGATAACTCCTGTTCCGTGGCTTGAACGGAATCCAACCTACAAGGAACAGATTGCCCAGATTAGCAACAAGGATCTTTCCACGCTTGGTTTTTTAGGCTACCCTGTTCTCCAGGCTGCGGATATCATTATGTATAAGGCGGACGGCGTGCCTGTGGGGATTGATCAGGTTCCGCATGTGGAAATTACACGGGAGATTGCCCGGCGATTCAACCACCTCTATGGAAAAGTATTTTCCGAACCCAAAGCAATTTTAACCAAAACACCTAAAATACTTGGCGCGGATCGCCGCAAAATGAGCAAAAGTTACAATAATGCCATATACTTATCAGACAAGCCTGATATTATAGCTGGTAAGGTTGCCGTTATGAGCACCGATCCTCAACGGGCCAGGAAAACCGACGCCGGCAATCCCGAAGTATGCAATGTTTTTGAGTTTCATAAACTATACAGCGACAGCGAAACCGTGAATAAAGTAAACAATGAATGCCGCTCGGCGAAAATAGGGTGTGTTGAATGCAAAAAGATAATGGCCCAAAATCTCATAAAGGCTCTTGAACCTATTAGAGATAAAAGAGAATACTATGAGGCCCGCACTGAACTCGTTGACACGATTATAGCGGACGGATGCAACAAAGCAAGGAATATAGCGCAGCAAACCATGAAAGAGGTCAGATCTGCGATGAAAATATCTGAATAAATTGAGGGATTAAGGGATTGAAATCAACAGTCCGCTGCAGGCGGACCTAAATTTCTAAATTAGAACTTATAAAATCCCAAATTTCAAGCATCAAATTACAAATAAATCCCAAATTTCAATATTCAATGACCAAAACATGTTTGGAGTTTCAAACTTGCCCGACGGATGGCAGGCTGGTTTAGGTCATTTACGGGTTTGGGATTTTGAACCTGCCCGCAATGCCTTTGTATGGATTTACCGAAGTATCATAATCAGGTGCCTACCAACG
Source organism: Desulfobacterales bacterium (assembly GCA_030610995.1). Taxonomy (GTDB): domain Bacteria; phylum Desulfobacterota; class Desulfobacteria; order Desulfobacterales; family ETH-SRB1; genus Desulfaltia. The sequence continues at coordinate 50 of JAUWQO010000095.1, read as the reverse complement.
TGCTTTTACTGTTAATGTAATTACAACGCATGGCAGGCGGGTTTTGGTCA
>JAUWQO010000182.1 GCA_030610995.1 Desulfobacterales bacterium | reverse complement strand
CCCTGTTTTGTCAATTAGTTGGTCGTGTGATGAGAAACCTCTCGTAGGGGCGGCTTTAAGCCGCCTGCCGGGTCGATTAGGGCGGGGTAAACCCGCCCCTACGGCTGTAATTCCGAATATTGCCAGAGGTTATTGAGAAGTTACCAATTTTTTATAATATCCGGTAATTGCTCAATGATTGCTTCAACATCCTCAGCTCGCAAATCAACAGTTGACATGGCGTATTCATGAGGCGGATCTACCAGGGCGGATGCGCCGGACCCTGCCCCAAACATGGAGCAGATTTTATTTGCAATATGCACAACTGAAACAACTTCCGTATTCTTTAACGCCTCTTCAGGTTTGTGGTGGAATGAGATTGCCTCCACAAGCGCCTGGGGCAGCCCCCATTCCATCGCCACAATTCCGCCGATCTGTGTGTGATCGCAACCCAATATCTCATTTTCGGCCTCAAGAAATGTTTTGGCCTCATTTATGACCCTGTCCATGACCAGATTGAAATTTTCAAATGCATACTGGTCTAAGATTACCTTGCCGATGTCATGAAGCAAACCTGCTGTAAAAAAGACACCTGGGTCTCCAATGCTCTTTCTACGCGCAATAAGCCGGGACACCATTGCGCAGCAAATGGAGTGTTTCGACAGATTTCCTTTTTCTGTAGAATAACCCTTCAGGGATTCATCGTAAAGTTTGCATGATGACGCAACAATGACAATATGCCTGAGAGTATCAAGCCCTAAAAGCGAAGCCGCGTTAGACATGTTTTGCACCTTATGCCTGAAGCCGGGCTGGAAAGAGTTACATATCCTTAATACGTTTACGCAAATTGCCTGATCTTTCCATACATAATTTTCCAGGTTTTCAAGGCTATACTCGGAAGAAAACTCGATCATCGAAATTACTCTCCTGGCATTATCAGGGATAGGCTTCAGGTTTTCGATTTTTGTTTTGAACTTGTTTGGATCAATCTTTTGCAGTTTAACAGGAGGACTACCTCTTACAGGCTTCACCCCAGTATATCTGATCTCTGTTTTTCCGCTGCCTGGGTCAAAACTGATCACTCTTCCCAGATTTCCCCCGATGACCTTATTAATAACAGGTATTTTTTCTTGTGCCAGTATTTCCCGGACCATATCGAGGTTTCTTCTCCCGATGTTAAACTCCACGCTAACTTTTTGATTTGTCAGCATAAGCCCCCCACCGGCAATTTCAGCGACAATATTTTCCCTGGAAGCGCCAAACCTTGCCATTTCTTTAAGCAGGAGGGGTATGGCCGTACTGGCGTACCTCGCAGGGAAAAGGGCTTCTTTTTCTTTGCTGCCTTTGGGAAGAAGTATATGGGCAAGGCCACCGACACGAGCGCGCCGGTCAAACATGCATACGCCGACACACGAGCCAAGATGTGTTTCAAGCAGCGCCGAACCGCCGGTTGTTACCCTTAATTCTCCAGGATGAATAAAACAGGTTTTCATCTTCATCATTAATTAACCGTTCACAGAACGTTGAAATTGGAAATTGGAAATTCGAAACTTGGCCTTCCCGCCCGCCTCGCCTGAGCGAGAGCGATGGCGGGCAGGCATGCTTTTGTACTGTTCTTCCCAATTTCTATTTTCCAATTTCTATTTTAATCTCTCCCCAATTTCTAATTTCCAATTTCAAGTTTCAAGCCGTGAACGGCTACCAATTTTCCAGTATGTTCCCGATTACAGCGCATTGAAGCCCAAAGGGGAGATAGCCCGCATACCCTAAAATCGGCATCTCGAAAATTTTGAACCCATGGACAAACGGAACGCTGTATTCCCATTTTGCCAGGCTGTAATAATTCCACATTTCCCAAAAGCATCCACATAGCAAGGCCGCTATGGCCGACGATACAACAAAAACCCAGTCGCCCTTAACTATGCCCGAAAACACGTGAGATTCTCCGGAAAGTATCTGCAAAGAGACTATTACAAGAAGAGGTGAAATCCAGACAAGGGGGAAAAAATAATCAGGCCACAATCCTATGCAGAATAAGCCGATGCCGGATATTATCAAAACAATTAATGCCAGAGCCCTGGATTTAATAAAATAAAGGGGAATAAAACTTTTGAATCTTTCCTTTATCCGAAAAGACCCGGACAGCCATTCGCGGGTTCCCAGAACAGCCGGAAGCACGGTTGAAAAGGAAAGGCTCGCATGCCTGAAGTATTCCCACGGGCTGAAAGAAACGCCGATATAGTGCCAGTTTTGTACAAACCGGTTCAGGTATTCGAAAAACCACCAGAATATAGCGCTTGCGGGAAACAGTAGAAGAAAAAAACCGGGCCGCGCAGTTATCATGCAGCTTCCTTTGCGTCTGTAAGTCAGGGCGTTAATGACCACAATATAGGAGAGCCATAATAAAATAAAGGTATGTTGTTGAAATCCTGCAAACCAGGGGAAACGGGTCCATGCAAGAGCCCATGCGATTAAGCCGGAAATAACCCCGATCCATCCCCACCATGGAAAAGGATAAGATTTCAACTGCCCCGGCTTTATCAAAGCGCCGGCTTTAAACCATTGTGAAATAAATGGAATAATTACACTTAGAATAAAAATGCTTAAACCGATAAAGGCGGCCCAGGAAAAAGGAGCGTGGATAATATATCCTGTTTTTGGAGGAAATGTAAGATAGATACGCAGCGGAATGTCGGTAAGGGCAATACCCAGTAAAGGCAGGCCTATTAGCATACCGGCAACAACAAAGTATTTTAAAAGAATAGGAAATCCCATTTTTTAATCAATTTTATCAAGAGATTGTCAAGTGGGAGTGGCTTTCCAGCCACGACCGTCGCGGCTGGAAAGCCGCTCCCACAAAGTGGATAATTTTTTCTTGATTTATGCTTGATGATAAAAATCCGCCCGAAGGGCGCTAATTCAAAAAAATATTTTTCACTACTGCGCCCTGGGCATTCCCGCCTCGGCTGTCATTCCCGCGAAGGCGGGACACGTAGTGACACGTAGTGAAGCGAAAGCGCTAACCATTAGCGCTATCCAGTAAATTCAATCAGTTATAGACTCCCGCCTTCGCGGGAGTGACTTGATTTTTGACTTTTAGCAATCTGGTTTTCATCTTTTCATAATGAGAGCCGCGCCAATAGATCCTGTTACATTTAGGACAAATTTTAAACTTGTTAAAATATTTTTTTGTTTTAGGTTCAAGCCGATGTAAGATATCTTTTTTATTAACTAAAGACAGCTTATTATTACATCGCAGGCATCTGGAAAAAAAATTAAAAGGTCCATTTATTCCAAAGAATTTTATAATTTCAATCAGTTGATCGTCCGGATATATTGACTGTACATGTCTGCCAAACATAATCTGCCTGCATTCCAACAATCCAATATCTTTGCTTAGCACAATTCTTTTTTCTTTTTTGCAAAAAGATAAAATATCCTTGTCTAAAAATTTTGGGGAATATTCGGTATCTAAACCCAACATCCTTAAAAGGAGAGCCAGCTTTCCTACATTAACATCCACAACAAAACGTATCTTTTGCAATGGTTCCGGCCTGAGAACAGATGGTCTGGCAACATCAAAAGGAGGAATAATGGGAAGAACGGTTATTTTTTGCGAATTTGCCGGAATATAATTAAAATCAACCTCTTTATCCTCCACAACAATTTTACCGATTTCCGTGTGAGGCACGCCCAGGGACTCAATTATATTTTTGATCGAGGCCTTCCGCTCCAGAGGATAAACAATTTCCCGCCCTTTGTTCTTTCGGCGCTTAAAAAAATTAAATTCTTCAGGAAAAATGATTTTTAATTGAAGCATAATTATCTTAAAAAGCAATCACGTCTCTTTTCAAGGCGTACCCCGCAGAACACGAAATGAGCAAATCACGAAATAAAAAATCTTTTCGTGCTTTCGTGATTAATAAATTCTATTTGATTACGGCTTGTCAGGGCAGCAATGTCGGCTCGTGAAATATCCAGGTTAGTTCTTTTTATATAATTCCCATATTTTCTTGTTATTGGCAAGTGTTGATGGTTATTATAATAAAAGAGTACGCGAAATCGTTTTTATATAAGAACATAATAGTTATTCCAAAACAGGAAGTTTGTGATGATCATATACGCTGTGGCAGACATTCATGGCCGGCGGGACAGAATCGCATTGATCAGAAGCAGAATTTTAAAACACAAACCCGATGTGCTTGTTGTTGCTGGAGATATAACGAACTATATCAGGCCTGAGCCGGTTATTGCTGAATTAAACGACATGCCGGTGCCTGTTCTGGCAATTCGTGGAAATTCCGATCTTGATAGGGTTGAAAAATTATTTAAAAAATATCATAATATTTCTTCCCTGCATCTTAAAGAGGTTGTCTTTAGCGATGTTACTTTTACCGGTGTGAGCGGCACTATATCTGTACCGTTCGGTTCACTAATAAGTTTTAGAGAAAAGCATATAATAGACCGGCTAAAACTTCTTGTGAAAAGAGATACTGTGCTGGTTGTCCATCCTCCGCCACGGGGAACCATGGATGAAGTGTTTGGCAGGTTTCACTCAGGCTGCCGGAGCCTGCAAAAAATAGTTGTAAACAAGCAGCCACGGCTGCTAATCTGCGGTCATATTCATGAAAGACCCGGAACGCTTTTTGTTGGAGAAACACTTGTAGTTAACTGTAGTATGGGTAGAAAAGGAGCGGGCATATTAATTAGTCTTAATAAAGGCATGCCCCCGGAAGCTGAACTGATTTAATATGGAGGCAATATGGAGATTAAAATAATAAAAATTGAAAAACCGGACGGGTTGAACATGATTTTAGGACATTCTCATTTTATAAAAACTGTTGAGGATATATATGAAGCCATGGTCAATGCTGTTCCCATGGCGAAATTCGGCCTGGCATTTTGTGA
>JAUWQO010000049.1 GCA_030610995.1 Desulfobacterales bacterium | reverse complement strand
ATGTTGTGGGCTTTCCATAACTCTTTGTTATTATAGCAAATATCGATGCATAAGCTTTTGGTGAGTATTTATTTGTTTTTTCAATGGGTTAGAGAGAACTCACAACATAAGGGACGCCCATGATTTTATGCGTTTCTTGTTTTATTTTTGGTCTTTTGCGAAGATCGCAGACATATATTTTCTCTCGTTAATGTACGATGTCATATCTTGACGGGTTGTTGCCCAAAAGTAATTTTGTGGTATTTTGCTACAATATCGTGGCATAGTGAGAACTTAACTTAGTGGGATAGCTTGGGCGTTCAGATATAGCAATGTATGAGGTTTTGGTTATCAGGAGTCGTCTGTCGGGGATATTTCCACTTTTGCTTTTTCTTTCAGTTGCTCAACGTATAAAGTTAGTTCTTTCTGTATTTTTTCCTGCTTTAGGTGCTGTTCAAGTTGCTCTTTGATGTCTTTGTAAGGGATTCCGGATGTGGTTTTCGGTTGCGGATGTTGTTGAGGCATTGACGGATAGCGCCGATCCCCGCCAATACATAAAAAAATGCGACATCGTGATTCGGAATTGAATTCCTACTGGGGTACAATTTGTACCCCCCTTCGTCTAAAAGCCCTTGACGGCAAGAGCCTTAGGGGAACATAGTTGACAAGCTTGAATAAGTCGTCCCCTTATGCGGGGGCGTGGATTGAAACACGTGGTTTGGAACAATTGTTAAGAAACACCTTAACCTGAGATTAGAATAAGTGTAGCGGTTATTAAGGTATAATAATAACCGATGAAATGGTTAAATTGTATGAATTTGACACCTGAGCAAATAATCGAAATTTTGATTGAATCCAACTTCTGGCGGAAAAATCAAAAGATGGAAGAGACAATAAAAGGTTTTCGAATAAGGTATATGCCTGTATGGAAATTTCTCTTAAGTTAATATAGGACGGTGTTTCCACAGCACGATGAACATGAATAAAAATATTGACATGGGCTTTTCACAGCGAACTTTTGATTTTGATCAGTCTCATGAACAGAATTTAAAAAAAGTTCTTACCTTTATTGATTCAAGAATTGCTGACAACGATCAACTCATGCTTGACCAAGTGGTAAACCATTTTTCCATGCAATCTGCCATACAATCTGATAAATGGTTAAAAACGGATATTTGGGATTTGTTAAGCGAGCTGTTTAAAGATGATAAAATTCATTTTGTTATTGATGGGAAGAAAATTTTGTCTGAAAACATCAAAACCCTCCTTTCTGAGCCTGCTCAATCGAAAGTAAAACTACTGCGTGCGAGGGAGAGCCTTTATATTGTAAAAACTCATTTTTCTAATCCTGCTCAATGGAAATACATCGAAATCATAAAACCTGAAGTAGTTGAAGAATCTGTTCTGCTAAGAGCAAAACATCTGGGTAAAAAATTATTCAAAGATGTCGGCCTGGCGAGCCAAAACAGCCTGTGCCGAAACCTTCGCAGACATTTACGCATGTGGAAAAGCGATCTGGAAGAGTTCCGGAGGGTTGCCGGAACAGGGACATATCCAGGAACAAATGAGATTCAAAATGGGCTGGATCTTTCAAATAAGCTTTTGAATGTCCATGAACCGTGTAAATTTATAGAAACTTTTCTCAACAATGAAGACCGGCTCTGCGATGCATCTTCTTGTTTTGCCACTTTAAAAAATTTTTATAAAAATCAGATTCATGTATGGAATATGTTAATTAAGGCTGTTGAGAATTTTGAGCCTAACCTGATGCTTCTTGAAAAAGAACCTGATGTGAAAAAAGCGCTTGAAACACTCTGCAAAATATTGAAAGAGCCGAAACCTTACAGTATGATCGAGGAAATAAGGAGCCTCATATCTATTGTAAAAGCTGCTAATGATCCTATCGTTGAGGAGCAAATAGCTTCTGCAAAAGCTCTGGCCATTGAAAAGATAGAGAAAAAGATTGATAAGGTCGTTAAAGTTTTGGATGGGAAAAAAGCAAATAGTGATATCAGGAATAAAGCGCTTTTTCCTTTGCAAACCAGCAAGAAAAAAATAAAGATGGCTTCAAGTATCCAAAGTATTGCCGATTATCTGAATGACACAATAGATCAATTCGATAATGCCATGGACATGCTCATCTGATGTAAAAGCTGACATAACTACTCAGATTGAAGAACCCTGTAGCAAGCTACAGGGAATCTTTGACCGTAAGGAAGTTAGCCATTTTTAGATTCGCTCGCTATTGCGGTTCACAGTTCCGGTGTTCCAATGTATGAGGTTTTGGTTATCAGGGGTCGTCTGTCGGGAATATTTCCACTTTTGCTTTTTCTTTCAGTTGCTCAACGTATAAAGTTAGTTCTTTCTGTATGTTTTCCTGTTTTAGGTGCTGTTCAAGTTGCTCTTTGACTTCTTTGTAAGAGATTGTAGACGCAGCTTTTTTATCTATGACCTTAATCAGGTGGTATCCAAACTTGGTCTCGACGATATCACTGATCGTGCCAGGCTTTAAAGTAAAAGCAGCCTGTTCAAAAGGTGGGACCATTTGTCCCCGCCTAAAGTAGCCTAAGTCGCCGCCCTTGGCATTGCTGGGACATTGGGAAAACTCTTTGGCAAGTGCCGCAAAATCTTCACCTTTTTGCAGTCTCTTCCGGATCTTTTCAATCTTTTTGCGTGTTTTAGCTTTTTGAGATGCATCCGCCTGGGGATCAATCTTGATCAGAATGTGGCTGGCCTGAACCTGTTCGGGTTGTTTGAACAAATCAGGGTTGCTTTCATAGTATGCCTTGCTTTCCTTGTCGGAAATCGTAATCTTCTGAACCAATTCCTTGTCAACAAATTCTTTAATAGCCACATTCCGCTCAAGCTGAGATTTTATGGCAGCTTCGGATAGATTCATCTCACTCAAGGCATTGTTGAATTCCGCTTCACCGGGGAATCGTTTTTTCAGCGCTGTCAGTTGTTCATTGATTGCAGCTTCGTCAACCTTAATCCCCTTCTTTTGGCTCGTCTGATAGAGCAGTTCACGGCCGATAAGCTTTTCGAGGACTTCCTTTTTGATTTCTGACAATTGAATACTGGAGAGTGGTTGCCCCATGCTGCTGAACTGCTGGCGGACACGGCTAATCTCTGTGTCAAAATCCGTCCGTGTGATCACCGATCCGTTCACTACTGCAACCTTATCCTTCGAAGCCTGTTTTTGTGCTGCCGGTGTTGGCAAAGCAAACGATACCAGCGCCAACGCCGTTACCAGCGCTCCAAAGTACCTTCCATGTTTTGACTGCATTTTAATTTTCCTTTTTGATCGAGGTGGCTGTAAATAGTAAAGATACCGCGGTCACGCAATTGCAACCAATTCGATATCGAAGGTCAATGTTTGCCCGGCTAATGGGTGATTTGCATCGAGTGTTACCTCATCCCCATTCTTTGCCTGACTCATATTTAGTCTCCTTTAAATAAAGAATACAGACCATTACAAAACGTGACATTTTTTGTCATGCAAAGAAGATTAAAATTTGAAGCCCGACGCTGCATCACGGGCACGAAGTGAAGTACCAGTTCTCAAAATGGCAGTTTTGGCAAGGTCTCGAATTATATTTTTAGTGTACAATAATGTGGAAATAAAGCAAGACTTTTTATCCTTAAGGCTTGGTGTTACCCATTAAAGGGCGGGTCAAGAGAAAAAACATCGCTTTAACACTTCAAGAACGTAATCGATATCCCCTTCGGTATGATCGGCTGCAACCTGGAAACGGATCTCCTCGTCGCCTTTAGGAACGACCGGATAATTCAAGCCTGTAACAAGGATGCCGTTTGCAGTCAAATAGTCGACCAGTTGCGATGTCTTCTGCGTATCCCTGATCATCAAAGGCACAATTGGGTGCTCACTTGCAATAATTTCATAGCCCAGGTCAACCAGCCCTTGTTCAAATCTTCTGGTCAGCCTTCGCAGTCTTTCTAATAATTGTCTTCCATGTTCGCTGTCTATTATTTCCAGAGCCTTGATAGCTGCGCCGGCTTCTGCGGGTGTGATGGGATTGGAATAGAGATAAAAGGGCGCTGTTTCCCGCAAATATTCGACAATGGTTGCAGAGGAGACGATATAGCCGCCGTTTACGCCCAGCGCTTTGCCCAAGGTGGCCACGATCATGTCGATACCCTGGGCCCGGGTATACTCTTCGGTTCCGCGTCCGGTTTGACCGAAGGCGCCGACCCCGTGAGAATCATCTACGAGGGTATTCACCCCGCCTTCAAACTGCGGCTCATACCGGGCGGCGATTGCGCCAATTGCATCCAAGGGCGCGTAGTCTCCGCGCATGCTGAAAATACCATCGGTTACAATGAGTACCCGGCGCCCTTTGCCCAGCGCCTTTTTGATTTTTGCTTCCAGATCGGCCATATCAAGATGACGATAGATGTGCTTTTCTTTAGGCCGGGCCAGCCGGATTGCATTGATTATACAATTATGGTTGAGTTCATCACTGATGATAATGGTCTCGCTGTCGATCAGCGGCGTGATTACGCCCATCACTGCGGCATATGCCGAGCTGAAGATCATGGCGGCCTCACGCTTGTGAAAGGCAGCCAATTTCTTTTCCAGTTCCACATGGGGGCTGTAAGTGCCGCTGATAAAACGCACCGCGCCGGGACCGGCGCCGAATTGTTTGGCCGCGGCTTCTTCGGCCGCAATGATTTCAGCCTTTAAAGACAATCCAAGATAGGAATTGGAATTCAACCTCAAAAACGCTTTTTCTCCATACCCTGCAAGAAAGTAGCGCGGACCGTTTTTGCCTTCAGCCGGCTTGATGCCGGTAATCACCTTTTCCCTGCCTTTGCGCAGACCGGTTGCTTTAAGTTCATCGAGTTTTTGTTGTAGCAAATCTTCTAAGGGAGTGACTGTCATGATGTGTCCTCCAACATAGATATATTCTGGATCATATCCCGGGTCATCGCTTGCAGATCGTATTTTGGTTTCCAGCCCCATTCCTGCCGGGACGCACTATCATCCATACTGTCCGGCCAGGAGTCGGCAATCGCCTGGCGCAGCGGGTCGATTTGATACGAGATGGTGAAATCAGGTATCAATTTTTTGATTTCAGCGGCTATGGTTTCCGGGGCAACGGAGATGGCCGTGACGTTAAATGCATTGCGATGCCTGAGTCTGCCGGGATCTGCTTCCATAATCTTGATGGCTGCTTTCAGCGCATCCGGCATATACATCATGTCCAAACATGTCCCTTTTTTCAGATAGCAGGTGTATTTTTTATGTTTGACCGCCTCAAAATAGATCTCCACAGCGTAATCGGTGGTGCCGCCGCCCGGTAGCGTCTTATAGGAAATCAGTCCGGGATAGCGTACCCCGCGGGTGTCCACCCCAAACCGTTTGAAATAATAGTCGCAGAGCAGCTCACCCGCGACCTTGGTGACCCCATAGATGGTGGTGGGACGCTGAACCGTGTCTTGCGGTGTGTTTTGTAACGGTGTGGAGGGTCCGAAGATGGCGATGGAACTGGGGGTAAACACAGCGCAGCCGTATTCTCGCGCCACTTCCAGGACATTGTAAAGCCCGTTGACGTTTACCTGCCAGCCCATCTGGGGATTTTTTTCAGCGCTGGCCGAAAGCACAGCGGCAAGATGATATATCGTGTCGACCTTGTATTTTTTGACCAGTTCGGCGATGGTATTGATTTGGGTGCAGTCGATATAGTGAAATGGACCTGATTCGCGCAAAGCCGGGTTTGGTTTTTTGATATGACCTGCCGCAATAACGCTGGTGCTGCCAAGGTTTTCGCGCAACAAAAGGGTTAATTCAGAACCGATCTGTCCCGTGGCGCCGGTTACCAATACTTTTTTCATAGATCTCCTTATGCTCAATCCCTTACACAAACTCAATCAACAATACGCAAGGCTAAATACGGCACAAGATGAAACAGGAATATACCTATCTTGAAATACGCCATGCACGCATAATGAATGGCATCTGACGATGAAGATTGTTGATACATGTTTTAGGTTATAATTCTTCTATACTCTTTTCATGAAGGCTCGGTGGCATCTTGATTAGTGCATTAGCTGACATCTGTTTACGCAGATACATTTAACTGGATTCCCGCTTTCACGGGAATGACAAATAACGCTGATTTCACAAATTTATTCCCGCTCTGCATTTCTAAAATAAGAGCGTAATTCATTTGGACTCTTCATGCATCAATTTTTTTTCTGTGTTTCAGATTCTTCGCGCAGTGCAGTTTGACTGCTTAAATCCTTAGTTTCAAATCCCCTGCATGAATCAAGTTTAATAGTTTACTACCCCTACATTTTCCCTTGCAAAGCTCCTTTTTACTGTTAAAATCGTTAAAAACGATTACCGCAAAGTATAGAGATTGTCAATATAAAACATAGTATATCTTACTGTTTTTCTTGATAATTCTTGCTCGGTTATTATTGTATTTTTGTTGACTTAAGATTTAGGCACGAGTATATATTCAAAATATTAGCTCAATTTTCTTGCTGGAATGAGGCTATCCTCGGACAGCCTCCTATATAAAATATTATGAAAAAACTAAAGATATCCAAGAAACCATTTATAGCTGTTATTTCAGCCCTGGCAATTATTCTGACTTTTGTAGTCCTTGCTTTCCTGGCACATGAGGAGAAGGTTGAAAATATAATTATGTCACAGGTAGAGCGGCAGATGTTGACTATTTCACAGACAAATACTTCGAGAATAAGAGAATATGTTTTGGATCTTTCAAGAAGTTTAAAGATCATTGCGGCAGATCACTACGTTAAGCATAACATTCTAAATGGTTTCTCAAAGCCGGAAATAGATTTAAATTCAATTAACAAGTCATATGAACATCATAAAGACCAAGTAGATGCATTTACCATACTTGATGACAGTGGAATTATGCTGCACAGGTATCCGTTCTGGGCGGACGATAAAAGCAGACTTGGCGCGGCTCATACTGACAAACCAGGAGTAGCATATGTTGTAAAAGAGCATAAGCCCTATATTAGTGAAATATTTTATAACAGGTTAGGGGAACTTGCTTTTTCTATTTCAGAGCCGGTATTTGATAATGATAAATTTATCGGGCTTGTCAGATGGATGATAAGTCTGAGGCATTTTGCCGATTATTTTATCCAGCCGGTTATGGCTGGCAGTAAAGTTTGTTGTGCATTTGTAATAGATGTAAATGGAACAATTATAATACATGATGATCCTGAACAGGTTGGTAAAAATATAATTAGGTATAAAAAAGAAAAATTTCCTGAGCATGACTGGTCGGCATTTGAAGGTATTGTGGGAAAAATGACTAAAGGCGAGCCTGGGACAGGGATGTATAATTCTGCTTTTATGGCGGAAAATGAACTTAAAATAAAGAAAAAGCTTATTGCCTATGTTCCTGTTAAGATGGGAACCCAGGAATGGTCAGTCGGCGCTACTATAAATTACTCTGAAATTACAGAGCCGATCGAATTACATGGAGCACATCATATTAGAATTACAGTTATTATTGCTGTTTTGTTTTTAATCGGCGGTATTATTTTCTACAGGCTGGAAAAAAGGAGATTCGTCGAGCTTGGCCAAAAAAATATTGAGCTGGAGCAGGAAATAACAGAACGCACAAAAACTGACGAGGCATTGCGGGAAAGTGAACAAAAACTGGCTGGAATCGTGGATTCTGTTACAGATGCCATGGTGATGATAGACAGTCAGTTAAATATTGTTTGGGTCAATGATGTGGCCAAGAGAATTTTCGGCCCTGATATGGTTGGTAAAAAGTGTTATTTTGCTTATCATGGACGAGACAAAGCATGTGAGCCGTGTACAGTCAAACAGTGCTTTGAGGATGGCGAGATTCACCAATTTGAAATTAAAGCAATTGGGACAGATGATAAACATCACTTCTTCCGGTGTACTGCCAGTGTTGCAGCAAGGTATAAAGACGGCAGGCCAGGAGTGATAATTGAATTCTTACGGGACAGTACGGACCGGAAAGAGACCCAAAAGGAGATTGAGACGCTGAAGCAGCAGATCGAGTACATCCTTGGCGCTACCAAGACGGGTATAGATATAATCGATTCAGAGTTTAACATCCGATACATTGATCCTGAATGGCAAAAGGTCTATGGCGATCCTGCGGGGATAAAATGTTATGAATATTTTATGGATAGAAGTGAAGTTTGTCCTGGCTGCGGGATCGTGAAGGCATTGGAGACAAAAACCCTGGCCGTTACCGAGGAAGTCCTGGTTAAGGAGGGCAATAGACCGATCCAGGTTACTACCATACCGTTTCAGAATGATAAAGGGGAGTGGCTGGTCGCGGAAGTCAGTGTTGACATTACCGAAAGAAAGCAGACCGAGAAGACACTGCAAATTGCTTATGACCAGGCCATAATCTATGCAGAGGAACTCAAAGCAGAAATAGAGGAACGCACTCGGGCCGAGAAAGAAAAAGAGGTGTTGCTGAGAGAAATTCACCACAGGGTCAAAAACAATATGCAGGTTATTTCCAGCCTTCTCAATCTGCAGTCAAGAAGCATAAAGGATAAAAAATCTGTAGAAATGCTTAAAGAGAGCCAGGACAGGATAAGAAGTATGGCGCTCGTTCATGAAAAATTATATAAATCTAAAGATTTGGCAAATATTGACTTTAATGAATATATAAAACATTTAGCACAAACTCTGTTCAGGTCTTATGAAGTTAATAGGGAGAGAATAAGGCTGAAATTAAATATTGAGAGAGTTATGCTTAAAATTGACAAAGCAATTCCATGTGGATTAATTGTTAATGAGCTTATTTTAAATTCCATTAAACATGCATTTGCAGACGGTGATAGCGAAGAGATCGAAGTATCGCTTCTTTTTATAAATGAGAATGAAGTTGAACTTACTGTGAGTGATAACGGTATTGGAATACCCGAAGGGATTGATTTCAATAATAGCGGATCACTTGGATTAAAGCTGGTTAATATTTTAACCGATCAGATAGATGGAAAACTGGATTTGGATCGGAGTAAAGGAACTAAGTTTCAGATAAGGTTTAAAATCTGATAATTGTTCACGGTTTAGGGTTCACGGTTAATCAAAACATAAATAAAGTGAGAACAAAACTATGCCGGAAACTAAAATATTGATTGTTGAAGATGAGGCAATTGTTGCCGAAGATATCCGCAACAGCTTGCAGAGTTTAGGATATACAACATTCGCTGTGGTTTCTTCAGGAGAAGAAGCTATCGCAAAGATAGAAGAGGACAGGCCTGATCTTGTACTTATGGATATAGTGCTGAAAGGCGATATAGACGGCATTGAAGCTGCAAGTCAAATACATTCCCGCTTCAACATTCCGGTGGTTTATTTAACTGCTTTTACCGATAAAAAAACTATTGAGCGCGCAAAGCTTACCGAACCTTTTGGATATATTGTAAAGCCTTTTGAGGATAGAGAATTACATTCCACTGTTGAGATGGCTCTTTACAAACACAAAATGGAGAGCAAATTAAAAGAAAACGAGAGCTGGCTTTCTACAATATTAAGGAGCATTGGCGATGCCGTCATAGTTACTGATGTAGACGGCAACATTCAGTTTATGAATGATGTTGCCTGTTATTTGACCGGCTGGAAGCTCGAGCAGGCTATGGGAAAGCCTCTTGTTATTATTTTTAATATTATCAATGAAAAAACGCGTAAAAAGGTGGAAGATCCGGTAACAAAAGTAATTAGAGAGGGCAAAGTTGTAGGCCTGGCTAATCATACTGTATTAATATCCAAAGATGGAACAGAGATACCGATTGATGACAGCGGTGCACCGGTCAGAGATGAAAAAGGGAACATTATAGGCGTTGTTCTGGTTTTTCATGACATTATTGAGCGCTATGAGGCTGAGAAGAAGTTGCAGGAGTCGGAAAAGAGATACCGATCCATGTATGAATATGCGTTATCCGGTTTATACCGAAGCAGAATAAGTGACGGCAAAATTTTACTGGCAAATAAAATTGTCGCAGACATATTGGGATACGAGTCTGTTGAAGAACTGACAAAAGAATTTAAATTTTCTGAGGCTTTTTCTCCGGAAAGAAGGTTGGATATTATAAGAACTCTTGAACATGGGGGGGCTGCCAGTGATTTTGAAATAAGAGTTACAAGAAAGGACGGAAAAAAAATAGATTTAATTATTTCTGCAAAAATATATCCTGAAGACGGTTATATTGAAGGCGCAATGATCGATATTACTGATAAGAAACGTCTTGAAGCTCAACTGCAACAATCCCGGAAGATGGAGTCAATAGGCACACTGGCTGGAGGAATTGCTCATGATTTTAATAATCTGCTTATGGGGATTCAAGGATATACATCTTTAATGCTAAACGATCTCGATCCAGATCACAATTATTATAATAAGCTCAAAAACATTGAAAAACAGGTTAAAAGTGGTGCAGAACTCAGTGCACAGTTGTTGGGTTTTGCCAGAGGCGGGAAATATGATGTTAAACCTACGGATATCAATAAATTGCTTAAAAAAAGCGCTGAAATGTTTGGACGTACAAAAAAAGAAATCACTATCAGAGAGAAATATGCACCTGATCTTTGGACAGTAAAAGTTGATCAGGGGCAGATAGAGCAGGTCTTTTTGAATTTATTTGTAAATGCCTGGCAGGCAATGCCGGATGCCGGGGACATTTATCTGGAGACGAGCAATGTCGTTTTCAGCAGGAGTTATACAAAGCATCATGAGGTGAAACCGGGAAAATACGTCAGGATGTCATTTACTGATACAGGTATTGGCATGGATGAGGAAACTGCAAGTCGTGTCTTTGATCCCTTCTTTACAACAAAAGGTGTGGAAAGGGGCACTGGACTGGGGCTGGCTTCAGCCTATGGTATTGTTAAAAACCACGGTGGCATGATTCATGTTTACAGCGAGAAAGGTCACGGCTCAACTTTTAATATTTACCTGCCGGCAGTAGATGCAAAGGTTGAGAAGATATTATTTTATGATGGGGAAGAGGTGAAGCATGGAAAGGAAGAAGCAATCCTTTTGGTGGACGATGAGACAATAATATTGGATGTAGGTAAAGATATGCTGAAAACACTCGGATATAAGGTTTTCTTGGCATCAGGAGGTAATGAGGCTATAGAAATCTATAAAGAGAATAGCAATAAAATTGATCTGGTTATTCTTGATCTGGTTATGCCCGGCATGGGTGGAGGAGAAACTTACAAGGTTTTAAAGAGTATCAACCCTGATATTAAGGTCATGCTTTCCAGTGGATACAACATTGGCGGCGAGGCAGCAGAAATTATGAAATATGGAATTAACGATTTTATTCAGAAGCCATTTACAATGACAAAATTGTCTTACAAAATAAGGAACATTTTAGAAAAAAAATAGGCTTTGAACGCTTTTTTACGAATCAGCCGATTTCATTTATGGCTGGGCCAAAGCCGGGTCCCATATGTTGTGTTGGGTTTAGCTTTTTGAAACGGTCAGGATTATAAGAAAAAATTAAACCACGAAGGACACGAAGGGGCACGAACTTGCCTGCGGCAGGCAGGGATTAGAATTAATGCTTTTTATAATTTCTTTGTGTTCTTCGTGAGCTTCGTGGTGAAAAAAACATAATAAAAAAGGTCCGATTATGACCTTCACAATATAATATCCATCTCGAAGGTTATAAAGCTATAAACTGATAAATGAAAGATGTCAAAAAACAAGGAGATGTGTTATGCCGGGTTTTGAAATATTTGGGGATGAGGAGCGGAAAGAGGTTCAGGATGTGTTAGATACAGGTGTATTGTTCCGCTATGGTTTTGACCAGGAGCGAAAGGGGCACTGGAAGGCAAAAGCTTTTGAAGCAGAGCTGTCAAAACTGACAGAGGCACAACATTGTCATTTGTGTTCCAGCGGTACGGCCGCGCTTAGTATAGCCTTAGCTGCATGTGGAGTGGGAGCGGGAGATGAGGTGATTGTCCCGCCCTTTACATTTGTGGCAACTATCGAGGCTGTACTTGGAGCAGGCGCTGTGCCGGTTTTTGCTGAAATAGATGAGACCTTGTGCCTTAATCCCGATGCTGTTAATGCGGTTATTACTCCTCGCACAAAGGCTGTGTTGCCGGTTCACATGTGCGGTTCAATGGCCGGTATCGATGAAATAAAGGCGCTCTGCGAGCAAAAACAGCTTGTTCTGATAGAGGATGCCTGTCAGGCGCTTGGCGGATCCCTTAACGGAAAGGCGTTGGGCACATTCGGCCAAATGGGCTGTTTTTCGTTTGATCCGGTTAAAACTATTACATGCGGTGAAGGAGGGGCGGTTGTAACCGACGATAAAGAGCTTTATACAATAGCGGAAAGTTATGCAGACCATGGTCATGATCATATAGGCAGTGACAGAGGGCTTGAAAGCCATCCGATTCTTGGAACAAACTTTCGGATCAGCGAGCTGAATGCGGCCGTTGGGTTGGCCCAGTTAAGAAAGATGGATTATATCCTAAAAAAACAGCGGGCGCATAAAAAGGCCTTAAAAGATGCCATGTCGCAGTTTCCGGAGATCAGTTTTAGAAGGATACCCGATGAAAAAGGGGACACAGCCACCTTTCTTTCCTTTTTTCTTCCGGACGAATCAAAGGCTCGCAAGATCGCAGGCGAACTGGGAAGCGCCGGGGTTGACGCCTGTTTCTACTGGTACGACAATAACTGGCATTATATAAGGCAATGGGATCACTTGAAAAAGTTGAAATCTGCGGCAAGGCTGTCCATCGCGCTGCTCGAAAATTGCCCGGACTATGAAAATATAAATCTTCCTCAATCCGATCAAATAATGAGCAGAACCATATCAATGCTGATAAAGCTTTCATGGACAGAGGATGAGCTTGGGCAGCGGATAGAGAGAATTGTTGAAGTTATAAGCAAAGGATAGGGCATCCTTCATTCACCAGTTTACACTTTTTTCGAAAAAGCGTATATTATCGAATTGAATGCCGATGTCGAAACTGGAAATTTGAAATTAGGTAACGCATCTACATCTTTGTGTTTTTCCCAATTTCAAATTTCGAGTTTCAAATTTTACTGCCAAAATACAAGATAAATCCCGCGTGTCGCGGGATAAACTACTTTTGACTTGTCGTGAAGGATGCCAGGGATAGTTATATGTTTCGTAATTTCAAAATGGTTTCACGGGTTGTTTTCGGCAGGGGTTGTTTTAACCAGCTTGATGATATTCTTGCTGAAAAACGCAGCAACGACAATTCATTTGTTGTTTTTCTTGTGGATGATGTGTTTGAGCAAAGCGGGCTGGCGCCAAGGATTTCCGCAAAAAACAAAGATTTTATAATATGGGTTAATGTTGATGACGAGCCTAAAACAGCTTATGTTGACGATCTTACACAGCGGATTAAAAGCTATGCGGATAGATTGCCGGCAGGCGTTGTCGGCATAGGCGGGGGAAGCGCTATGGATCTTGCCAAGGCGGTTTCTCTGATGCTCACAAACCCGGGTTCCGCCGCAGATTACCAGGGCTGGGACTTAATAAAAAAGCCGGCGGTTTATCATGTCGGCATTCCCACCCTTTCAGGGACAGGAGCCGAGGTGTCCCGCACCACAGTTCTTTCAGGTCCTGAAAAAAAACTGGGAATAAATTCAGACCACACGGTGTTTGACCAGATTATGCTCGATCCTGAGCTGGTTGCAGGCGCGCCGGCTGACCAGCGTTTTTATACAGGCATGGACTGTTATATTCACTGTGTGGAATCTTTAAACGGCACATATCTTAACGCTTTCAGCAAAGCTTACGGTGAAAAGGCTTTAGAACTTTGCAGAGAGGTTTTTTTGGATGGCGGCGCTAATAGCGACGACAAGCTGATGATGGCCTCATACTGTGGAGGCATGAGCATCGCCTATTCTCAGGTCGGAATATGCCATGCCCTTTCATACGGACTCTCTTTTGTGCTCGGTATTCACCACGGAATAGGCAACTGCATAGTCTTTGACTATATTGATGAATACTATCCTGACGGGGTTAATGAATTTCGCAGGATGGCGGACAAACATGCTGTTTGCCTTCCTCGCAACATTATTGCAGGCATTGAAAAGGATCAGCTTGAAAAAATGGTCGATGTTGCCCTTGTTCTTGAGCCGCTCTGGGAAAATGCCTTAGGGGCCGGCTGGAAGGAAATAATGACCAGAGATAAAATAAAAGAGCTGTACCAGAGGATGTAAAACAGATGCCGTTAACTGTTAACCGTGAACGGTTACGTTGTCTTTAAAAGAGACTTTTTTCTTTTTCAGTTAGATAGCGCCAAGTTCCAGTGGCAAGCCTTCCAAGCCTTATATTTGCGACCCTTATCCTCTTTAATCGAATGACATGGTTTCCCATTTTTTTGGCCATGCGACGTATCTGTCTGTTTTTGCCCTCTTTCAGCACAATCCGAAACCGTTTTTGGGAAATTCTTTTTGTTTCCGCGGGTCTGGTTTTTGTCCCCATTATCGGCATACCCTGTTCCATATTCAGGAGAGCTTCGTCGGTCATGGGGTTTGCCACTGTTACTTCATATTCTTTTTCGTGGTCAAAGGAAGGATGGGAAAGCCTGTGATGCAGCCCACCATCATTTGTTAAAAGCAAAAGCCCTGTTGAATCTTTGTCAAGACGTCCAATTGGATAAACGCGCCTGGAAATATCCAGAAGGTCGAGCACAATCTTATCGCCCGGCTGCTTGCAGCTTGTGACATACCCCTTGGGTTTATTCAGCGCTATGTAAACCAGATCCTGCTTAATTACAGCCGGCTTTCCCTTAATTTCCACTCTATCTTTTTCAGAATCGACCTTTGTGCCGAGTTTGGTTACGACCTTGCCGTTAACCCTTACAAGGCCGTCAGTTATATATTTTTCTCCATGTCTTCTGGAACAGACTCCCGCCATTGAGAGAAATTTTTGCAATCGCATCAATGCCATATTTTATCTCAGCGCCTAAGATCTGTAATCGGCATTAATTTTAATGTAATCAATGGAAAAATCGCAGGTAAAAACCGAAGAAAATCCATTACCCTGATGCAGATCGATCAACACTGTAAACTCAGGCTGCTTAAGAACATTTGTTGCTTTAGCTTCAGCCGTTTTTCCGCAGCCTGTGCTGTTTTTCACCATCAAAACATCATCGAAAAACAGATCTATCCTATCCGGCTCAACGGGGACGTTCGCTTTGCCGACCGCGCCAAGAATCCTCCCCCAGTTGGCATCTTCGCCGAAAAAAGCCGTTTTTACAAGGTTTGAGTTGGCAACAGTCATTGCAACCTTATACGCATCGTTGTCCGTAAGGGCTCCCTTTACCGCAATTTCAACCATCTTTGTAGCCCCTTCTCCGTCTTTTACAATTTTTTTTGCAAGGCTGATCATGACTTTGTCGAGGGCATTTTGAAATGAATGGTTTTGAGTGGAACTTTGAACAACTGCTTTTGACACACCGTTTGCCATAATAATGACACTGTCATTAGTGCTCATGTCGCCGTCAATGGTGATCCTGTTAAAGGATCGTTCGGTTGCATTATAAAGGGCTTTGTGAAGAAAATCGGGCGAAGCTTTAAGATCTGTGCAAATAAAACAAAGCATTGTGGCCATTGATGGGCATATCATGCCGGATCCTTTGGCTATGCCGGTTATTGTAAAGGTTTTGCCTTCAATATCCCCTTGTGTGGAGACTATTTTCGGCACAGTATCGGTTGTCATTATGGCTCTGGCAAGATCGTAAAATCCTTCAGACCCAAGAGCTTTAACAAGGCCGGGAGTTGCTTCTTTGATCTTTTCTGTTGGCAACGGCTCACCGATAACTCCGGTAGAAGCCACAAGCACATGATTTTCGGATATGCCGAGCGCAGAAGCAGTGTAGCCGGCCATGGCTTTTGCATCGTGTATTCCCTGCTTACCGGTACAGCAGTTTGCATTACCGCTGTTAACGACAACAGCCTGGCAAAGGCCCTGCTTAATCCGTTCGATGTCTATAAGTACGGGAGCTGCCTTAATTTTATTTTGTGTAAACACACCGGCGACAGTGGCGGGAACTTCCGATAAGATAAGCCCCAGATCCTTTTTACCATTTTTTTTAAGCCCTGCAGCGATCCCCGCTGCCTTAAAGCCCGGACACGATATTTTTTTCATATTTATTTCATCTAAACCGCTTCGATCGTTGAGGGAGGCTTCTGCGCTATGTTGTACGTGACGCTGACGATGCCTGGCACATCGCGGACAATCTCGCCGGCTAACTTTTCAAAAATCTCGAACGAGAGTTGTGTCGGTGTCGCGATCCGCGCGTCGACGCTGTCCCAGCAACGCACCTCGATCTGCTGACCAAAGTCGCGCTTGCCGTCACGCATCCCGGTTACGCGGTCTTCATGAAGGATCGCCATATACTGAAATGCACCGGTGTCCTTGAGCAACCGCTCGACAACGATGGTTGCCTTTCGGACCGTCTCAATGCGCTCAGGGGTTACCTTGCCTATCACGCGTGCCGAGAGGGCCGGTCCTGGGAACGGAATGCGTTCGAACATCTCGGCTGGAAGCCCGAGCGCTTTGCCAATCTTTCTAACGCTGTCCTTGCGAAGCTGTATGAGCGGCTCGAGGATGCGGTAGCCGAAAGCTTCCTGCGGATCGATCCCTAACTGCTCGAAGACATTGTGCTGCCGTTTTATCCCTGCGACGGTCTCGTCGACATCGGTCAGGATAGTTCCCTGAAGAAGGTGCTTTGCTCCACTTTCCTTGATAATACGTCCAAATACGTTTTGGTAAAAGGTCTGGGTAATCGCCTCGCGCTTTTCTTCCGGGTCAGCAATTCCTTTGAGAGCAGCGAAGAACTCTTTGTGTGCATCTATCACTTCGACAAAGATGCCTAACTTTTGAAAAAGAGCCGCAACATGTTCGGATTCTCCTTCGCGCATGAGACCGTTTTCGATAAAAACGGTTTTAAGGCGTTTTCCCAGCGCCCGGTGGCCTAACATTGTGACCGTAGACGAATCGACGCCTCCGGAGAGGGCATTGATCGCCATTCCGTCTCCAACGGCGTGCTGGATTTGTTTGACCTTATCATTGATGAAGCGCTCGCTGTTAAGCTCCCGAGCGGTAATTTCCTTAATCATATACTAAGCTCCTTTTCCCCATAAATTTAAGAATTTATTCACCGCAAAGCCGCAAAGA
>JAUWQO010000034.1 GCA_030610995.1 Desulfobacterales bacterium | reverse complement strand
ACCCCCAACATCCGCGCTGCTTCTTCCTGACTTAATCGACTTTCTGTCCATACCCCATACGCCTCTTCAAATCGCATCTTCCGGATCTCCTGTAACAACTCTGTTAGTCTCATGAGTCACCTCCTGGTGACTCATTTTAACAGGACAGATTATGTGCTACAACTCCGGACACTTTATTTGTTTCTGACAAGGCCAAATTTTTTGCCAGAGAAAATCGATCTAAGACATTGAATTTGTTTAATGACAAAAATGAGATGATTGGATATGCCTTGCAAAACGCCCAAGCAAACAGTCAAATTGCTCTTTTTGACGGCAGCCAGGAAAAAATGCTCGAATTTATTGGCAAGCTGAAAAAAGATCCAATTTTAAGAAAATCTGTTTTTGGAAAAGAAGATATTGAACTTTTGAAAAATTGGGCTGTTCAAAAAGGTATAGAATCGCAAAGGCTCGCTATTTTTTGCGAGCCCAACGCCCTTAAAGAGGCATTAAAAAACTATTCCAATGTTAAAAATATAAAAACCAGTCCGGTTGATGTTTTGTTGCGTAATGGCAAAGCTGCTGTTCAAGCGATCATACCGCTTACCATATTCTTTTTTCTGGTCTTATTTTTAGTTTTACGTGACAAGCTTCCAAGACCGGATGAAATTATACTGGGAATTATTCTGGCTGTTGTTGGCATGGGCCTGTTTAATGTTGGAATTGAACTCGGATTATCAAAACTCGGCAATAGCGTGGGTAGCAATGTCCCTTCTTCATTTACAAAGATTTCTTTAATTAATGAAAGGCAGACCATTATCAATTTTAATGAGGATATTGTCCAGACCGCCATAAAGCCGAATGGCGAAAAAGAAAAATTTTTCTATGCTAATATTAAAAATGAGTATGTGCCTATTCCCTTTGTTCAGAGCGCTTACGATGCTTCAAACAAGCAATACATCTATACGCCTACAAAAGGACCGTTATTGGGAGAGGAGAAGGGAATATTGGGTTTTTTTGTGGTATTATTATTTGCTTTTATCATGGGTTATGGTGCAACTTTAGCTGAACCCGCATTAAATGCGCTGGGCTTAAAAGTAGAGGAATTAACCGTAGGAACATTTGAAAAATCGCTTTTAATACAGGCTGTGGCTTCCGGCGTGGGCATTGGTATGCTTTTAGGTGTGGTAAAAATTATCTGGAATGTGCCTTTGGCATATCTGTTAATTCCGCCATACCTTTTACTCCTGATTATTACAAAAATATCTACTGAGGAATTTGTGAATATAGCATGGGATAGCGCAGGAGTTACAACAGGACCGATCACTGTACCTTTAGTGCTTGCCGTTGGATTGGGGATAGGCAACCAGGTGAATGTGGTAGAGGGTTTTGGTATGTTATCCCTGGCATCGGTTTGCCCGATACTGGCTGTGTTGACGGTTGGGCTTTACGTAAACAAGAAAAGAAAGGCTATGCGACAGGAAAACGCTTAAACCTAAGTTGAGCGATTTATTGCGAAGATGTGTGCAGATCGAGTAAAAAACCGCTCAATTTAGGTTAAAGGATAATTCATTTAATGGATATTGATAAAAAGGCCATTGAGATTACGATTTTTGCCAATAAGGAAATAGCATCAGCCCTCCTTGAAGATCTGGAATCCATAGGCATGGAATATAGCAATTCGATAGCAGGGCGAAGGGTCCTATTGCAGGAGAGGAAAGGCCTGTTTAAAATGCTTGGAACCGGTAAATCCCTTGTGTATGATCCCATCACCATCATTACATTTTTAGTCTCCTCGGAAATAGAGCAGACAATTATAAATTTTATAATTAAAAAAGGCGGGTTAAATATACCTGGAAGAGGTACGGTTTTCAGTAAAGAGGTTACATTGATTAAGGCACATGAACTATGCCAGGAAAATAAAATCCCGAATATCGAAATTGAAAATAGAAAATTATTAAGCGATTTGGCCGGCATCTGCTGCATTGCACATAGTGGAGAAGGCGACATTTTGGGGAGGGTTGGATTGGAAACGGGTAGCGGAGTTCCGGCAATTACTTTAGGTATTGGAACCGGTTTCAGAGATAAGATCGGGCTCTGGAGAGTCGCTGTCCCTGCTGAAAAAGAAATTGTGAATTTGGTAACTACGGCTCATAATGTAGAAAAGGTGATGGAAATGATGATAGATATTGGGGCGTTAGATCAGCCAGGGAAAGGTTTTATTTATCTTTATCCCATAAAAATGGGATCGGTCAATATGAAAGCTTATGTGGGATTGAGCCGCCAGGCAGCAAGTATTGAACAGATAGTTACAGTAATCGATGAAATAAAGGGAGGCGCTAGATGGCGTCGGCGTGAATTCTCTAAATATCCAGCAGCCGGTAAAAAAATAAAATATTTAAAGGATCTTGTGAATTTCACCCTGATTTGTGATGAAGGACGCGCCACGGATTTAATAAAGGCGGCCATGGATGCCGACGCTAGAGGGGCAACAATAAGCAAATTAAAATATCGCGGTACAAAGAAATCAGAATCCAGTAAAATATCTCCGGCTCGTGAGATCAGCGAGATGATTATCTCGGAAAATCAGATCGAAAGAGTCGTGAAAGCGCTTGAGGAAAGCGGCGCGCTGGATGAAAATACCCACGGGCAGATGTTCTACAGCCCGGTTCCTAAAGCCTACACTTATATGGGAAAAGCTTGATAGAATATGAGGGGCTGGCAGGAAGTTAATTTGGTCCGACAAGGGTTTTTTCGGTGGATGGCGCTGATGTGTTGATATTTTAAAAAAATAAATATTTAGCTTGCTATTACGTATAAAGGTGTTTAATATATACCATCAATTAAGTCCCGCCGTAAATTGGCGGGAGGGTTTCTTTCTGTGGGAATTATCCGTTTGTTAAACGCTATCATCCTTCAGTTTGTAACGTTGAAATTTTTCGAAAGGAGGATGATATTATGACAAATGGAACTGTTAAGTGGTTTAATGACCACAAAGGCTTTGGATTCATCGAGCAGGAAGACGGACCGGATGTATTTGTGCATCATAGCGCAATCAATGCGACCGGTTTTAAATCCCTGAGTGAAGGTGCGCGCGTGACTTTTGACATCGAGCAAGGGTCAAAAGGTCCGGCTGCTGCCAATGTGACCGTTGTCTAACCTGTTTTTTAAGGTAATTAAAGGCATCTCCTGTGAAACGGGAGATGCCTTTTTTAATGATCGCTTGCATCAAACCACAATTATGCCGGCTGAGATTCTTTTCCCTGTTATCAGCGATCTTATCGATCCGGCAACCGACCAGAAAGGAAACGCCATGGCAAAATCTCATTACCAGTTCAAGAAACGTCAGAAAGAATTGGACAAGAAAAAAAAGAAAGAGGAAAAAAGGCAGCGCAAGCTGGAAAACAAGGCGGTTGAAACCGATGAAACTGAAAAAGACCCGACCCCTTCAACGGAGGACCGGTAAGCATAGGGACCGACCATGGCCAAAAAAACAGACCGGTTTTCATGAGGGCCAAAAAGTAGCGCTGCTCATCTCCGATCGAACCGAGATGGGATTTATCGCCGTCATCAACGGCACCCACAAGGGCATCCTGTATAAAAACGAAGTGTTCCAGCCGCTGAAAATCGGTCAGGAAATTGACGGGTTTATCAAAAAAGTGCGTGACGATAAAAAAATAGACCTTTGCCTGCAAAAGCCCGGCTACAAAGCCATCAATGCCCTGTCCCGAAAAATTATGGACAAATTACAGCAACGGGGTGGGTTTATCGCGGTCACCGATAAATGCCGGCCGAAAGTAATCGCCGACCTTTTCGGCGTCAGCAAAAAAACATTCAAGAAGACCATCGGCAACCTGTACAAAAAAAGGCTGATTACCCTTGAAAAAGACGGCATCCGGCTGCGAGAAAAAAAGAGGACATCAAAACCCTTCTTTCAAATCCCCCTGACAATGATATGATGAAAAGTTCCCGGAGCATCATAAAAAATCTTACGCCGTTCGATTCCTCTTACAAATAATATGATGCAGGACACCAGGAGCATCTATGCGAGCTTTATGTAGCATATTATCTGAATATTATACATGAAATTGTTTGTAAACCAATAATCCAATGGACATCCCCAATTGTCCTCAAATTTCCGTAATTTTGTGCAGTATACAATATGCAATCTTTTATTCCTGCCGCACAAAAGGATTAGTCCGTTTTTCCTGCCCGATAGTTGTATCAGGGCCATGACCCGGGAAAACCTTAACATCATCGTCCAGCACAAAAAGTTTGTTTTTTATGCTGGATATAAGAGTGTGCATATCTCCACCAGGCAGGTCGGATCGCCCAATTGAACCTGCAAAAAGGGTATCTCCGACAAACAGGTTTCCATCTGCATAAAGCGCAATTCCACCCGGAGAATGACCTGGAGTGTGAATAACTTTTAACGTAATGCTCCCAAAAGATATTATGTCACCATCTTCAAGAGCCTTATCAGGGGGGGGTGAATTGTCTGTCGAAAGTCCGAATGAGGCGGCAGCGGCTGAAAGTTGACTCAACATTGGCGCATCCAGGGAGTTAATTAATATATCTGCGCCTGTTGCCTCCTTCATTTCTTTGTTCCCGCCCACATGGTCAAAATGACCATGGGTGTTTATAATATATTTTACTGTCAGCCCCAGTTCTGCAAGCGACCATAGAATCCTATCTGTTTCATCTCCAGGATCGATCACTACAGCCTCTTTGGTTTTTTCACAAGCTACGATGAAACAATTTGCCATAAGAGGCCCAACAGCCAGTTTTTTAATAATCATAGACGTTTAACCTCTCCTATGCCCAACATAAGACCTTTGCAAAACGCCAGTATTGTCATTGCGAGTCCGCCAGAGTGCTTTGGCGGACGAAGCAATCTCATAACACATTGATAAGCCACGAGATTGCCGCGTCGCTTTGCTCCTCGCAATGACCAAAATTGGACAAAAGTGGGGATTATGCAAAGATCTCAATATCTTGATAATGGTCAAGTAGTCGAGTTGTTGAATGGTTCCCACTCGACCAATTTCCTACTCGACAACTCGACTTTTAGCTATTCCTTTTTTTAGCCTGCTCAATAAGCTCAATAAGGCTTGTGATTTTTGGTTTGGGCTTTGAATTAACAACCGTGTTAAATTGATCTTCAGACAGATTAAGTTTCAAATATGTTGTCACATCAAAGGCTTCCCACCAGCAATCAAAAATTTTCCAGCACGGCAGGCTGTTATCCCCATATAGCATGCAATATCTAAATGATACCGGGCTTCCAAGTCTGGGACATCTGCGCTCAAGACTATCTTTGCTTGTGTCCATTTATATACTTTACAATTTTGGTAAGCATTCACGGAACGTTGAAATTAGAAAATAGAAATTGGAAATTTGGCCTTCATGCTTTTGTACTGTTGATGAACGCATTCGATTTTGGGCCGAGTTTTTCAACTATTGCTTTGTATTCTCTCGCGTTTGACTCGTTCCCACGCTCCTGCGTGGGAATGCATACCTGCTTTCTCCCAAATTTCTACTTTCCAATTTCAAGTTTCAAGCCGTGAACGGCTACCAATTTTGTTAACGGTTTTTAAGCAAAGCCGGCTTGGGATAATTTGCAAATATCTCTTCCGATTTTAGCATTTCTTCGTCGGTCAAGATAAAATCCTTCATTTTGCCGGAAAAATAATTGTCATATGCCGCCAGGTCAAGCAGCCCGTGTCCGCTCCAGTTGAAAAGGATGACCTTTTCTTTTCCTTCTTCCTTTGCTTTTTTTGCCTCATCAATAACGCAGGCAAGGGCATGATTTGTTTCAGGAGCCGGTATAATACCTTCTGTCCTTGCGACAATAATACCCGCTTTATATGCCTCAAGCTGTGTAACGGCTTTAGCTTCCATAATTCCTTCACTTACAAGCTGGCTTACGATTGGAGCCATACCATGGTATCGAAGTCCGCCGGCATGAATGGGGGCTGGTACGAAACCATGGCCAAGGCTGTGCATGGGAAGAAGCGGGGTATATCCTGCTGTATCGCCATGGTCATAGACAAATGGAGCCCGTGTAATCGTTGGACAGGCTGAGGGTTCTACAGGATAGATATCGATTTGTTTGCCGTTTAGCTTGTCATATACAAAGGGTAGAGAAAGACCTGAAAAATTGCTTCCCCCACCGGCGCATCCTATTATTACATCAGGATACTCGCCAACTTTTTCGAGCTGCTTTTTGGCTTCAAGGCCGATAACTGTCTGGTGCATCAAAACATGGTTGAGAACACTCCCAAGTGAATACCGCGTCTGACCTGTTTCATCGCTGATTGCCGCTTCAATTGCTTCACTGATGGCGATTCCCAAGCTTCCGGGAGTGTTAGGATCCTTTTCCAGCGCATCCCGACCGGCTTTGGTCTCATTGCTTGGGCTTGCTATGCAATTGCCGCCCCAGACCGCCATCATCGATTTTCGATATGGTTTCTGATCAAAACTTATTCTAACCATAAAGACCTTGCATTCGATTCCATACTGAGCACAAGCAAAAGATAGAGCGCTTCCCCACTGACCTGCGCCGGTTTCCGTGGTTATTTTTTTTATACCAAATACCTTGTTGTAGTATGCCTGTGGTACGGCGGTGTTTGGCTTGTGGCTGCCGGGAGGGCTTAGGCTTTCATTTTTAAAATATATTTTTGCCGGTGTATCAAGGGCCTTCTCAAGGCTAAGAGCCCTTACCAAAGGAGAAGGTCGCCATATACTGTAAACTTTCAGCACCTCTTCCGGGATATCGATCCACCTTTCAGTGCTTACCTCCTGTTCAATTAAATTCATCGGGAAAACTGCTGCCAGAGCTTCTGGATTGACCGGTTTTCCATCAGGCCCCAGAGGCGGATTCATTTTGATGTCTGCAAGGATATTATACCATTGTCGAGGCATCTCATCTTCGGATAACAGTATTTTTCTGGTCTGCATAACATAACTCCTTTGCTTCTAATTTGGCACCTACTCAGGTTGTTAGGTTCACGGTTCACTGTGAACCTGAGTAGTTACAATATTTATTTCTTCTTTTTCCAGCGCTATACGGATACTGTCAAGTATTCCATTTATAAAGGCGCCGGATTCTTCTGTGCCAAATTTTTTCCCGATATCAATAGCCTCGTTTATTGATACCTTTGATGGAATATCGTCGCGGAAAAGCAGTTCATATACGGCAAGCCTTATAATATTTCTGTCAACGCAGGACATGCGGCTAATCTTCCAGTTGCTTGAAAATCGTTCAAGGATAGAATCAATTTTAGATCTATAATCAATCACACCATTTACCAATTCAAGAAAGAATGGAACGGCATTTTTTGAATGTGCAAAATTATCACAGAAGAGTTCTACTGTTTCCTGTGAGTCATTTTTGATAATATCCATATAAAAAAGAGCCTGCACGGCAAGTTCGCGTGACTTGTGACGGATCCCCATGATTATGCCTAATCGACAAGCTCCATCAAGTTTGCCATTTCCATGGCGGCTATTGCGGCATCCCACCCTTTATTGCCTGCCTTTGTTCCGGCACGCTCAATAGCCTGCTCAATAGTATCTGTTGTTAAAATCCCAAAGATAACCGGAATGCCGGTTTCCAGACTTACCATGGCAATCCCTTTGGTAACTTCGGCGCTTATATAATCAAAATGAGGAGTTGATCCACGGATTACCGCTCCAAGGCAGATAATGGCATTATAAAGCTTCTTTTCAGCCATCTTCTTTGCAATTAGCGGTATTTCAAAGGCCCCGGGCACTTTGACTATTTCGATATTCGAATCCTTAGCGCCTGAACGCATGAGGGCATCGATGGCTCCTCCCACAAGTTTGTCGGTAATAAAATCGTTGAACCGGCTTACCACTAATACGAACTTCTTATTTTCTGCAAGAAGTTTACCCTCAAGAATTTTTGGCATTATTTACCTCCCAGCTATTCGTAATATAGTTTATGTGTTGTGATTGTTTCCCACTCAACCATTCAACTACTCAACCACTCAACCAATTTACGATTAATCTTTTACGGGGTTGCATCAATATTCAAAAGATGCCCCATCTTAAGTTTCTTGCACTCAAGATAAGACCGGTTAAACTCGTTAGGTGCTATCTCAATAGGCACCTGCTCAATGATGCTTAAACCATACCCTTCAAGGCCGATCATTTTCTTGGGATTGTTAGTCAGCAGCCTCATTTTTCTTACACCAAGATCAACAAGAATCTGGGCGCCTATACCGTAATTTCTCAGGTCAGATTTAAACCCGAGTTTTTTGTTTGCCTCAACAGTGTCAAGACCCTGATCCTGCAAAGCATAGGCTTTCAACTTGTTTACAAGACCTATGCCCCGTCCCTCCTGCCTGATATATAGAAGTACTCCGGCCCCCTCATTATCAATCATTTGCATTGCTTTATGCAACTGATCTCCACAGTCGCATCTGAGAGAACCGAATATATCGCCTGTCAGGCATTCAGAGTGGACCCGGACCAGAACAGGTTTATCCGGATCGATTACTCCCTTTACCATGGCAATATGGAGCAGGTCATCAACTTCATTTTCATATACAATAGCCTTGAATTCACCTGCATGCGCTGTGGGAATGATTGTTTCCGCTGCCGCGCTGACAAATGATTCGGTGCGCATACGGTATTCAATAAGATCTGCGATGGTACATATTCCAAGGCCATGTTTTTCGCTGAATTTTTCAAGGGAAGGCATTCTGGCCATGGACCCGTCATCATCCATGATTTCGCAAATAACTCCGGCAGGTTTTAAACCCGCTAAACGAGAAAGATCTACCGAACCTTCTGTCTGGCCTGCCCGCACCATAACACCGCCCCGCTTAGCTCTTAAAGGGAATATATGTCCCGGTCTGACAAGATCATCCGGTTTGGCGTTGTCGGCTGTAGCTGTCAGGATTGTAGTGGCACGGTCAGCCGCGGAAATTCCGGTAGTTACTCCAAGTCTTGCTTCTATTGACACGGTAAAACCGGTATGGAACTGCGAGGTGTTATGGTCAACCATCAGCGGAAGGTCAAGGGAATCAACCTTTTCCCCTGTCATTGCAAGGCATACAAGCCCTCGTCCATATTTTGCCATAAAGTTGATAGCTTCAGGCGTAACCTTTTCGGCAGCGATCATAAGATCACCCTCATTTTCACGATCCTCATCATCAACAAGAATGACCATACGCCCGGCCCTTATATCCTTAATGGCATCTTCAATTGCAATCAGCGGCATTTTTTCTAATTATCTCCTTTAACCTAAAATGAGCGATTAGTCATTAGCTTTTAGCTATTAGTCAAACTATGATTTTTAGCAGTTAGCTTTTAGCAATTAGCCATTAGCATAAAAAATCAAACAGATAACACAGTCAGCTAATGGCTAAGAGCTAATAGCTAAGAGCTATCGGACAGGCACTAATTATACGAATGCATATTTCATAAGAGCCAACGGCTAATTGCTAACAGCTAATCGCTTAACGTAGGTTTAAATAAAACCGGTTTTTGCCAGCAACTGCATGTCAACAGGCGACTGTCCGGTTTCTTTATTTATATTGTTAGCGGGTTTTTCCGCAATAAAGTTTTCAATATACTTTCCGATCATGTCTGTTTCAATATTAACATGATCACCTGTTTTTTTTATGCCCATGGTTGTAAGTTTTGAAGTATGGGGAATAATGCTTACATCAAAACCGTTGCGACCGCAGTTGTTAATGGTAAGGCTGATGCCGTCAACCGCAACAGAGCCTTTCCGGATCATGTAGCGCGAAAAAGATTCAGGGATGCTGATAGGAATGACAATAGCATTGCCCGTTGTCTTTTTGTCTTTAATTATGCCGATGCCGTCAACATGCCCTGAAACAAGGTGCCCGTCAATACGGTCGGAAAGACGAAGGGCTCGCTCAAGGTTAACACGATCTCCGATTTTTGCCTTGCCAAAAGTTGTCTTTGCAAGGGTTTCCGGAGATATATCGATCTCAAAACGTTTCCCGGCGATAATAATTACTGTCACGCAGACGCCGCTTACCGCAACACTATCTCCGATTTTAGTTTGATCAAGAGGAAAGTCGGCATCTATCAACAAACGTTTGCCCTGGCCTGACGAGCGTATTTCAGCTATTGTGCCAAGACCCTCTATAATTCCTGTAAACATTTATGGCTTTCCTTTGGATTTATGATTGTCGATTGATGATTGTTGATTGAAAAGATAGAGCGAAGCGATTCCATAAATCATCAATCGACAATCGACAATCATCAATCCTTAATATACCCTTCGATCATGACGTCATCACCAAATCGCCGGACATGAATATCTTTTACAGGTATACATTCTTCCATTAACGCCGGACCAGACCCCTTACATATAGGCATGCCATCATCTCCGCCTAAAATTTTGGGAGCGTAAAAAAAGATAACCTTGTCAACGATTCCTGCTTTAAGCGCCGACGCAATAACACTGCCACCTCCTTCGATGAGAAGGCTGGTTATACCAAGGCTGCCCAGACGATCCATAAGTTGATCAAGATCTATCATGCCGTCCTTGACGGGCGATTGTATAACCTTGGCGCCTAACGCTTCTATTGCGACTTTTTTATCCTCTGAAACAGAATTGCCGCTTATTATAATTGTATCAGAATTGGAATTAAGCCGTAAAACTTTAGCTTCTTCAAAAATCGTTAGATTAGTATCGAGTATTATCCTTGCGGGATCCATACCCTTCATATCGTTCAAACGAACCGTTAGAGCGGGATCATCCTGCTTTACAGTGTTAATGCCGACCATTATTGCATCAACACTATGGCGCAGTCTGTGAACATATATTCTTGATTCATCCCCTGAAACCCACCTGGAATCACCTGTTTTTGTCGCAATTCGTCCATCTAAGGTGGCCGCACATTTAATTATAACAAAAGGATGTTTAATTGTAACGTATTTTATATAAGCTTCATTCAGCTTTTTTGCTTCGTTTTCACAAACACCTAACGTAACATTTATTCCATGGTTTTTTATATAGTCTACACCACCTCCTGCAACATCCGGATTAGGGTCGCTCATGGCAACAATTACATGCCTTATACCTGCTTCAACTATCTTTACGGTGCATGGAGGAGTCCGTCCTGTATGATTGCAGGGCTCAAGGGTAATATAAAGGGTTGCACCTCTTGCTAAGGTTTGCGCATCATTGATAGCGTTAATTTCAGCATGGGCTTCTCCTACGGCTTTGTGGTAGCCCTTTCCCACAACGTTGCCATCTTTTACAATAACAGCGCCGACCATAGGATTTGGCGAGACAAAGCCCTGCCCCTTTATAGCAAGGGCAAGGGCCATTTTCATGAAATAATTATCGTCCATTAACATTTAATCACTTATTGCTGAGCAGGCCTTTGAGCTCGGATACAAAGTCATTTACATCTTTGAACTCTCTATAAACCGATGCAAATCTGACATAAGCAACATCATCTATTTCATGAAGTTTTACCATGATCTTTTCGCCAATGATATTGGAAGGAATTTCTTTTTCTCCGGTTTCCTTGAGGTCGCGTTCCAAATCCTCTATGAATTGATCGATAACATTAATGCTTATATTCCTTTTTTCACAGGCTTTTTGTATGCCGGAGCGCACCTTTTCGCTATTGAAGACTTCTCGACGGCCATCCTTTTTAATAATCATAACAGGAAGTTCTTCAGTATGTTCATAAGTGGTAAATCGCCTGCCGCATACAATGCATTCCCTGCGCCTGCGTATCGCATCTCCATTCTTGCCCAGCCTTGAATCAATCACCTTGTTGTTAATTTCTCCGCAAAATGGACACTTCATTAATTTCCCCCTAACTTGCCGGAATCAATCTTGATTACTTCAATACCCGCCTCTTTAAACATTTCCCTGGCCATAGGATCTGCATATCCATCACGATAATATATTTTTATTATTCCTGCATTGATAATCATTTTAGCACATATCAAACATGGCTGGTTTGTGCAGAAAAGCGTCGCTCCTTTTATGGAAACACCATGAAATGCAGCCTGAATAATAGCATTTTGCTCAGCGTGTATACCTCTGCACAGTTCATGCCTCTCGCCGGATGCAACATTCAATTCCTCACGCAGACAACCAATGTCAATGCAATGTTTAATGCCGGTTGGCACCCCGTTATAGCCGGTAGACAGGATTCTTTTATCCTTTACAACTACGGAACCAACAGCACGCCTGAGACATGTAGAGCGTTTTGCCACAAGCTCCGCAATATCCATAAAATAAGTTTCCCATGAGGGACGACTACCTTTTGTTGCCATTATATTAACATCTTAAGTAATTATTGAAGATTCCCTGTAGCAAGCTACAGGGAATCTTCGACTGTAAGGAAGTTGGCCATTTTTAGATTCGCTCGCTAACCCCGCAGCAAGCTACGGGGAATGTGCTCGCTATTGCAGTTCAGCCACAAATCTACGCTGATCATCGCTGATATTTTTTCTTTAACTTGCCTGCGGCAGGCAGGAATTATAATATAAATCACCTACCACGCCCATAGGACGTGGTTTGATGAAGACCCCTCGAAGGGGTCTAAAAGCATCGCGATTCCTGCAGCTTACAATCCAATATCAAGGACATAGCCGTTCAAGCTAAAAGGCTATGAACGCTTTGAACGTCCAACATCGAACATCCAACGTCGAATTTTGAATAAGGTATTCTGCTAATTTATAAACTGACAGAGCGACCCGCCCGCCTCGCCTGAGCGAGACAACAAAAGAACGAAGAGCATTGAGTACGACTCGCGATGGCGGGCAGGAGCGATTTCATTATTCGATGTTCGACGTTCAATGTTCGATGTTCGATGTTCGATGTTCAAAAAACGCTTTACTCTGCCGTTCAATATTCTCTTATAATAAATATTTTATTTCTTAATCTTACGGCCATTGCCATTAGGAGAGGAAATAAATATAAGCGCTTATCTTATACAAGATTGCTTCGCTTCGCTCGCAATGACAAGTCCTTCGACTTTTTACGATTGCATCAATAAACGTGTCTGATCGGAAAAGCATCACAAAGCTCAAGCACTTTTTTTCTTGTGCTTACAATCAGATTATTATCATCGGGCTTTTTCAAAACATCGACAATCAGTTTGGCTATAAATTCCATTTCAGTCTTTAGCATGCCTCTTGACGTTGTGGCAGGTGTGCCGATACGAATGCCGCTGGTTATAAATGGGCTTAATTTTTCAAACGGAATGGAATTTTTGTTTACTGTAATACCGGCTCTGCCCAGAGCCTCTTCAGCATCTTTCCCGGTAATGTTAAAATTTTGCAGATCTGCAAGCATCATGTGATTATCTGTGCCGTCTGAAATAAGTCTGACACCATCTTTCATCAAACATTGAGCAAGAGTCTTTGCATTTTTAACAACATTCATCTGGTAGATTTTGAACGATTCTGCAAGGGCTTCTTTGAAAGCAACGGCTTTAGCGGCAATTATATGCATGAGCGGTCCACCCTGAATTCCGGGGAATATTTCTCTGTTTAACTTTATGCCATAATCCTCTTTTGCAAGGATCAACCCGCCGCGAGGGCCCCGCAGTGTCTTATGGGTTGTGGAGGTTACGACGTCGGCAAAATGTATTGGAGATGGATGGACATCTGCCGCAATCAGACCGGCTATGTGAGCCATATCCACCATTAAATAAGCGCCTGTTGATTTGGCGATTCGGGCAAATTCTTTAAAGTCTATGATTCGCGGATAGGCGCTTGCGCCGGCAACAATCATCTTTGGCCTGTGCTTGTCCGCCAGAGCAGCTACCTCTTCATAGTCGATAGTCCCTGTTTCTTTTTTAACACCATAATGGATGAAATTATAAAATTTCCCTGAGAAATTGACTTTGCTTCCATGGGTAAGGTGCCCGCCATGTGACAGGTTCATACCAAGGATGGTATCTCCTAAATTTAAAAGCGCAAAATATACGGCCATATTGGCCTGAGATCCGGAGTGGGGTTGAACATTCGCATAAGATGCATTGAAAAGCTGTTTTGCTCTCTTCACGGCCAGTCTTTCGGCAATATCAACATATTCACAACCGCCATAATAACGTTTGTCAGGATATCCTTCAGCATATTTGTTGGTAAGGACGCTTCCCTGGGCAGCCATTACAGCCTGACTCGCTATATTTTCCGAGGCTATCAGTTCTAAGTTGTTTTTTTGCCTGTCAAGCTCTTTGGCAATAGCGCCGGCAATTTCCGGATCGACCTTTTCAATATGTTTTATTTCCAACTACCCCTCTCCTCTTTAGTTCTTGAGACCTTTACACCATTTCCTCAATTCTGTCGAATTTCTTAATCCGCAATTGATGCCGTCCTCCGTCAAACGCTGTTTCAAGCCAGGCTTTTACTATTTGCCTGGCCAGTTCTTCTCCAATCACTCGACCTCCCATGACCAGAATATTGGAATTGTTGTGACGTCTGCTCATTATTGCTGAAAAAAGACCATTGCATAACGCCGCTCTGACATGGGGGAATTTATTGGCGACCATGGACATTCCAAGACCGGTGCCGCAAAGAAGTATCCCGCGTTCATATTTACCGGTTGAAACCATAGTCGAAACCTTGATGCCGAAATCTACATAATCAACAGAATCTTCACTATATGTTCCAACATCATTAATATCCATACCCCTTTCAATAAGATATTGTCTGATTTTTTCCTTTAATTGATAAGCGGCATGATCACTCCCAATTACGATTTGTGTTTTGTTTTCGTGCATTTTATATCCTTATATCGCAATTTTATAGGTTCGTCAAAAGTCTTTTATAGTTGGAATACAGGCAAGGGGTTGGAAAGAGTAATAACGTGGTAATTCAAACAAAAATTATCGGTATTTTTTTAGAATCAGTGATGCGTTTGTCCCTCCAAAGCCAAAGGAATTGGTCATGGCAACCTCCACTTTTGCCTTGCGGGCAATGTTGGGAACATAATCAAGATCGCATTCTTTGGCGGGATTATCAAGATTTATTGTTGGCGGGATGATGCCTTCATGAATTGTCAGGGCCGTGAAAACCGCCTCAATTCCACCAGATCCACCAAGAAGATGTCCGGTCATGGATTTGGTTGAACTTATCGGTATCTGATAAGCTTTATCTTTGAATACAGTTTTGACTGCCATGGTTTCGTAAAGATCATTTAACTGTGTTGATGTGCCATGCGCGTTTATATAATCAATAACTTTATATGAAATTCCGGCGTCTTTAAGGGCCGCGGCCATGCATCTTGCCGCCCCTTCCCCATCAGGTGGAGGCGAGGTCATATGATACCCGTCTCCGCTCATTCCATATCCGCATACTTCAGCGTATATATCGGCTCCCCTGTTAAGCGCCACTTCAAGAGCTTCAAGTATTAGAATGCCACATCCTTCACCAATTATAAAACCATCTCGATCCCGATCAAAAGGGCGAGATGCCTTTTCAGGCTCATCGTTACGGGTAGACAGAGCTTTCATGGAGTTAAAACCGGCAATGCAGGTTGGGGTAACAACAGACTCAACTCCTCCTGTTATCATGACATCAGCAGCTCCCCTCTTGATAATTTTGAATGCATCTCCGATAGCATGTGTGCCTGCCGCACATGCTGTTGCAACCGAAGAATTTGGCCCCCTGGCTCCAAAACTAATCGCAATCATTCCAGGAGCCATATTCCCTATTATCATAGGGATAAAAAAGGGGCTGACTCTCTTTGGGCCTTTTGTATCGATAATCCTAGTGGTTTCTTCAAGCATCGAAAGCCCCCCCAGGCCGCAGCCGGTCAGGACTCCCACCATGTCTCTATTGGAACTGTTGATTACAAGACCGGAATTTTCTATAGCCAGGCGGGTCGTTGCAACAGCATACGCAATAAAAAGCTGCATACGTTTTGCTTCTTTTCTTGGAAGAAAATCTTCTGGATGAAAATCCTTTACCTCGCCTGCGATCTTTGTGTCAAAATCAGAAGCATCAAACCTGCTTATTGGGCCTATTCCTGATTTTCCAGCGCATAGCGCAGCCCATGTTTCCTTTACACCTATACCGAGCGGTGTTATAAGCCCTAACCCGGTAACAACTACTCTCCTGTCCAAAAGGGCCTCCCTTTTTTCTTTTTTTGAGCTTCTGACTTTTTGCCTTTTTAAAATAAGCAATCCGCCAGAGCCCTTTGGCGGATAACTTTAGTTCACTTGAAACCTGAAACTTTTCGACCTGTAAGGATATCAGTAGGCTATAACCTTTGAACCTTGAACCTTGAACCTGAAACCGATCACTTTAGATTTAATGTTTATTTATATATTCTATGGCATCTTTAACCGTAAGCATCTTCTCTGCATCATCATCGTCAATCTCAATATCGAATTCCTCTTCCATTGACATTATTAGTTCAACAAGGTCTAAAGAATCCGCCCCAAGATCATCTACAAAGGACGCTTCCGGTACAACTTCATTAAGGTCAACACTAAGTTTTTCCGCTATTATCTTTTTGACTTTATCTTCAACTGACATTTAAACTTTCTCCTTTCACATATACATGCCGCCATTAACATGAATTACTTGTCCAGTAAGGTATGCTGCGCTTTTAGACGCCAGGAAAGCAACAACTGCCGCCACATCTTCAGGTTTTCCTGCGCGGCCTAATGGTATCCGGCTTGTCATTGCCTCTTTTGCCTTGTCTGAAAGCGATGCAGTCATATCTGTTTCTATAAAGCCGGGAGCAACCGCATTGACAGTAACACCTCGCGATGCAAGTTCCTGCGCTACTGCCTTAGTAAGTCCGATTATGCCCGCTTTTGAGGCCACATAATTTGCCTGCCCCGGATTGCCGGTTACACCAACGACCGATGCTATGTTAATAATACATCCGGAACGTTGCTTCATCATGGTTCTGGCCACAATCTTTGTGCAATTAAATGCACCCTTTAAGTTAATATCCAATACAGCATCCCAGTCCTTTTCCTTCATACGGACTAAAAGTCCGTCTCTGGTTATACCAGCGTTGTTTACAAGAACATCGACCTGTTTTGTTTTGTCAAGTATTGTTTTAAAAAAGCTTGACACCTCTTTTTCTGACGCAACATTTACACTCAGACCTGTTGCCGAACCTCCTAAACCGGAAACAAGTTTTTCTGTTTCCGCAGCGGCCGCAATTTCAGCGGCCGCAAAGTCACCCGGAGCAAAATAGTTAAAATAAATATGGGTATCCGGCCCCGCAAATGCAAGACAAATTGCCCGGCCAATACCCCTTGAAGCGCCTGTCACAACTACTATACGTTTGTTCTGATCCGACATCATGACCTCTTGAACAATATGTCTGCAACCATATCCATGTCTTTTATGATATTTTCATAGCTGCATATTAATTTATTAAATGCGACCCTTTCCATAAATTCGGAAACCGCTTGCTGGTCAAACACACCTGGGCCTTGCAAAATTTTAAGTATATTCTGAGCCACTAATTGTGCTGTATTATTTGCAAAAATCCTGGACATGGCCTTGATCTTTTCAGCTCCAGGATTGCCGGTTTTATCAAGCTTCATTGCTTTACGAGCCATGCTTGCGCCGACCTCAACATGGGTCATCATATCAGCAAGGGCAAACATGATATATTGCTGTTTGGTAAGCCTGTTATCATTTACCAGCATAATGGTATCGTTAAGGGCATTTGCGGCCAGTGCGTAAAACCGGCAGCCTGCATCGCCCACAGCGCTATCCAGCTCTTCCATCTCTGAGCTGATAGCCTTGTAATATGCTCCCTTTGATTTACGAGTTTTTTTCCACCGGAATGTGCTTATAATATTTTGCAGTACCTCGCTGGTTCCTTCATAGATACAGGTTATCTTTACATCCCTTTTGATCTTTTCCACCTCGAACTCGCGTATATATCCATATCCGCCGAGAGCCTGCATGCCATCATCTGCGGTTTTATTGGCCGACTCTGTTGCAAATAGTTTGGCAATAGCCCCTTCGACCTGGAGATCCTCTTCACCCGAATCAAGCCTGATTGCGATCTCCTCGGCATATGCTAAGGCTGCTTCAAGATTTACAGCATTCGGCACTATCAGCTTATGGGTATACCCCTGCTTTTCTGAGAGAGGAGATCCAAACTGAATCCTTTCCCTGGCATAGGGAATAACAATATCCATAACAGCATTGCCCGCTCCAATGCCCATGGCAGCCACCATCAGTCTTGTATATCCAAAAACCTTATTGGCCTGTTTCATCCCTTCTCCAGGCACGCCTCCAATGAGATTTTCAACAGGCACAAAGACATCGGTGAATGAAAGCGGAGATGTATTTGAAGCGCGAATACCGTGTTTTTCTTCGCCCTTTCCCTGCACAAAACCTTCAGCGCCCTTTTCCACAACAAAAAAGGAAGGCCCTTCCGGCGTATTTGCAAGAAGGGTGATAAAATCGGCATATCCTCCGGTTGAAATAAACTGTTTGGTCCCGTTGATTTTATACCCTGTGACCTTGCCGTCATCGTTTAATACCGGATCGGCCTTTGTTTTTAAGGCTGCCAGGTTGCTTCCGGCGCCGGGTTCAGTCACGGCATAAGCGACAAGGACATCTCCTTCGGCGATAGCCCCTAACCATTTTTGTTTCTGCTCTTCTGTAGCTCCAACAAGCAAAGGGTCTGAGCCTAACTGAACAGCAAAAAAGCCTGTGGCAATGCCCAGGCATATACTGGAAATTTCGCGGATAACTTCAAAACAGTCCCGGGCTCCTCCACCCAAACCGCCATAAGCTTCAGGAATGAAAATGAGCTGCAAACCAATGTCCGGGCCAAGCATTGAACGGACAATCTCTTCAGGAAAAATTTCCTCCTTATCAAATTTGAGAATATTTTCTTTTGTAAGAATCCGTTTTTTAAACTGCCTTATTGTATCAATGACCATTTGCCTGGACTCGTGATCCAGACCTTTAAGGGCGGTTTCTGTTTCAGATACGGATGACGTCATCTGTTATATTCCTTTTTGGTCTCGTTATTCTTCTTTAGCTTCAATCACAGCGCGCCCATTATAAGATCCGCAACTTTTGCATATATGGTGCGGAAGTTTGGCCTCTCCGCACTGTGGACAAACCGAAAGATTTAGAGCCGACACCTTTGTATGGGCGCGTCGTGAGTTGCGCTTTGACTTAGATGTCTTACGTTTTGGTACAGCCATAAGTAATCTCCTATCTAACTAATTAAATTCATTATAAATAAATCGTAAATTACTACCTTGATTAACAGGTGCAATTGTAGTAATTAAAATATAAATGATTGTCAAGGATTTTTATCCACATTTTTTTGTTTCCCTTGTTTGCATCGATTTAATATGGTATTTTATAATAATTTAGTTTATCTTTTGAAAATGTACAAGTATGCACCGCCCGCTTCGCTCAAGACGCGGAGATCGCAGAGAACATAAATATTTCATTAGCGACAACTTATAATTATAGAGGCAATGCCGTTGACTTAAGGGCCGTTCCTTTAAATTCCCCCTTTGAAGGGGGATTAAGGGGGCTGTTATTTCAATGGGTTACACCCCCCTGCGCCCCCCTCAAGGGGGGGGAATTTGAAGGGTTTTCTCCTTAAGGAAACGGCATTGATTATAGAGGTATATGGTGATTATTACACGCTTTCCACCCAGTCCTACCGGATATCTCCATGTTGGTGGCGCACGAACCGCTCTTTTTAACTGGCTTTATGCGCGACACATGAAT
This sequence comes from Desulfobacterales bacterium, assembly GCA_030610995.1. Classification (GTDB taxonomy): domain Bacteria; phylum Desulfobacterota; class Desulfobacteria; order Desulfobacterales; family ETH-SRB1; genus Desulfaltia. Next base: position 1,605 of record JAUWQO010000034.1, on the reverse strand, counting down.
GGCAAATTTATTCTTAGAATTGAAGACACGGACATAAAACGCTCCACACAGGCTTCAGTGGATGCAATATTTGAAGCCCTTGAGTGGCTTGGCATCGACTGGGATGAGGGTCCCTATTTCCAGTCAAAGCGTTTCGATGTTTATCAAACATATATTCAGAAACTCCTTGATTCAGGCCATGCTTACTATTGCATTTGTTCTCAAGAAAAAATTGATATTATGAGAAAAGAGGCCATGACAGCCGGTGGCAAGCCTAAATACGACGGAACATGCCGTGACAAAGGTCTTGCAAAAACCGGCAATGCGGTTATCCGTTTCAGAGCGCCAGGCACAGGAACCACTATTGTTAAAGATATTATAAAGGGCGGCATTGTTTTCCAAAATTCTGAACAGGACGATTTTATTATATGCCGAAGCGACGGAACTCCTACATACAATTTTGTCGTGGTTGTTGATGATATTACAATGGGCATAAACACTGTAATTAGAGGGGATGACCATCTTAACAACACCCCAAGACAGATAATGCTTTATAATGCCCTGGGTAGTCCATTGCCGGCTTTCGGACATGTGCCCATGGTGCTGGGCAAAGACCGGACCAGATTGAGCAAGCGGCACGGCGCTATGTCTGTTACCGCATACAAAGATATGGGCTATCTGCCTGATGCCCTGATTAATTATCTTGTACGGTTAGGATGGTCACATGGAGACCAGGAGTTCTTTTCACGAGATGAGCTTATCGAAAAATTCACACTGGAAAACATAGGTAAATCCCCGGGCATTTTTGATCAGGAAAAGCTGTTAGCCCTTAATGCAGATCACATCAAAGCCGCATCTCCAGAAAATCTCTCCAATCACCTTTTGCCGTTTCTTAAAGAAAGAGGATGCATGGCCGAAAAGGGGGATTTCCTTGACTCTGTTATTAAAACATTAAATACTAGGAGCAAAACCCTTATTGATATGGCTAATGGAGCCCTTTTTTATTTCCAGGAAAACGTTTTGTATGAAGAAAAAGCGGCAAAGAAGTTTCTTAAACCAGCTTCGATCGAGGCTTTCAAGCAGTTAATCGATCAGCTTGAACCGCTCGAATCGTTTAATGAAAATAGTCTTGAAAATGCTTTTAAAAAAGTTATGGAAACTACAGGGCTTAAGCTTGGGAAAATTGCCCAGCCGGTAAGGGTGGCGCTTACAGGGAAAACAGTAAGTCCGGGTATATTTGAAATCATTGAGGTGCTTGGGAAAAAACAGGTTATATCGCGGCTGCAAAATGCAGTGCAGTTTATCAAAAACAGGGAAGTTGAAGATTGATGAACTCGTAAAAAGTCACGAATTTAACTACAGATGGCTAAGTAAAAAGGTTCATATACAAGGCGTAGTAGATGGGACTTTTTACGACGCCATCAAGAATGAAGATTTATCCTTTTAAATACGGAGCATATTTAACCGGGACCTGCCCCCCTTGTTTTCGTATAGTAGTTTTAAGCCTAAATGCGATTATTCATTCGTGAAGCCTTTTTCTTTCGGCCCTTATTCGCCCCTGAGAATTTGCGATGCGGCTTCCTTTGACCCTGCGGACTGTCTTTACGAATGAAAGCCGGGGCGTTG